>NZ_KI260319.1:0-21000 GCF_000468015.1 Ruminococcus callidus ATCC 27760
CGCATCTGTCGCACAATCTTTGTGCGGTATTGCTTAAAGAAAAGCAGTCACCACGGCTGTGGAAAATGACACAGAAATGAGGAATCTCCAATGAGCGATATGATAAAGGGTACCATGATCTCCTATCGTCCGGACATCAAAGTGCTGGACGCTACCATTCGGGACGGCGGACTGGTAAACAACTTTGAGTTTACAGACGACTTTGTCCGGAAGCTGTATCTGACCAATGTACGTGCCGGTGTCGATGTGATGGAAATCGGCTATCTGGCAGATCCGGAGCTGTTCGAGGAATCCAAGTTCGGCAAGTGGAAGTTCTGCCATGAAGATGCCATTCAGAAGGTGCTGATCGACATTCTCGACCCGAAGATGCAGCTGGCAGTTATGGCAGACGTAGGACGTGCCAACGTGGCACGGGATCTGCCGGACAAAAAGGACAGTATTCTGGATATGGTGCGGATCGCCACCTATATCAACACCATTCCGGCAGCCATTGACATGATCGAAACCTGTACGAAAAAGGGCTATCACACCACAGTGAACATCATGGCAGTTTCCAAGGCACAGGAATCGGAACTGGAAGAAGCACTGGAAATGCTGGGCAAGAGCAGCGTGGAAGTCATCTATCTGGTAGACAGTTACGGTTCGCTGTATCCGCTGCAAATGCGTCAGCTGGCACAGCGGTATCTGGAAGCCGGCGAAAAATACGGCAAGAAGATCGGTATCCACGCCCACAACAACCAGCAGCTGGCATTTGCCAACACTACCGAGTGTGCTATGATGGGTGTCAGCTATCTGGACGCAACCATGGCTGCCATGGGACGCGGTGCCGGAAACTGTGCAATGGAACTGCTGATGGGATTCCTGAAAAATCCGAAGTATGACATCAAGCCGGTGCTGCGGTTTTTGCAGGACGAAATGCAGAAGCTGAAAAATGACGGCGTTGTCTGGGGCTATGACATTCAGTACCTGCTGACCGGTTACCTGAACCAGCATCCGCGGACGGCGATCGCATTCACCAATGAAAAGCGGCAGGATTATTTCACATTCTTTCAGGAATTGCAGGAAAATGAAGTGTGAGCCGGAGAAAATCGGATAAATGAGCAAACCGCCGGCGTACAGAAAAATCTGCGTGCCGGCGGTTTGGATTTTGATGTGGTAAGGATAATGGTGAGGAAATGCGAAGATGTTGCAAAAAAAGTAAAGTGATAATTTTTATTATCGTGCTTTTGACGCTTGGAATCACAACGATATGGATAATGATGCAGCAAAGTACAAATGCCGTTGTTTTGGAAATAGAAAATGCTGTACAGAATGATACATATTATGTGATGTCAGAACATGAACTTGCCGTGGAAGAACGTCTATTGCTGGACGAAAATCAAGTGAAATATGAAGAATATCACTGGAATCAAATTTTTGATGATTATCGGCTGTATTGTTCCCCTACACGTAAAATGTCAATCGAAGAATATTTAGAGGGCTATAAAATACAAAACATAGATGTTCATCGCACATACACGCTGCATAATTTTCATTCCGGATACATTTGGGTTGTGATTCACTTCGATGTTGTTGACAAGGACGGCAATATAATGACAGACAATCAAGGCGGTCCTAAGATGGGAACAAAATTTAAAATAGAAAAACAGAATGGAAAATGGCAAATCACAGACTTTTATGAACAGAATTTCTATGAAACAATGTCAGATAAAATCTACTATCTTCTTCCTAATTGGGATTTGACAAAGCAATAAAAGCGTTTAGAACATACTGAAAAATGCCTACAGTGTTGGAACGGGAATTTCAGAATTTTTCTTCCAATTCCGAACGACTGTCAAATATACCCCAGACTTTTCATCACAAACAGCCACATCGTCAGCGAAAACGCACTGAGCAGGGTGGTCATCATCACGGCACAGGCGGTAATGGTGCCGTCATGCTTCATATTTTTCGCCATGACAAAACAGCTGCACGTGGTGGCACTTCCCAGCATCACCAGAATGGCGATCAGCTTTTCCGTGCGGAATCCCAGCCAGATCGCTGCCGGCAGGAACAGGGCACAGAACAGGAACAGCTTTGCGGCAGAAATGCCCAGCGTCAGCCCCAGCTTGCCCTTGGCGTTCTCCAGCCGGAATGATGCTCCCAGTGCGATCAGTGCCAGCGGTGTCGCCATATTTCCCAGATAGGAAACCGACTTTTGCAGAATCGTCGGCTGCGGAATGTGCAGGACAGACCAGAGCATGCCCACTGCGATTCCCAGAATAATGGGATTGGTCACCACGTCTTTCAGAGTTCGCAGCAGCAGCTTCTTGGCGTTGGGAGAGTCATCGTCGTGAGGTGCCGTCAGGGAGAGAATGATGACGGCGGCGATGTTGTACAGGGGTACCGTCCCCACGATCATCAGGGCAGCCATGGTGGCGTGTCCGTAGATGTTGTTGACAAAGGCAATCCCCAGAATGGCGGCACTGCTGCGGTAAGATGCCTGAATGATCTCGCCCCGTTCTGCCCAGTCTTTTCGCGGCAGGGACAGGAGAAAGGCAATGCCGATACTAAGCAGTGTGGCAAAAAAGCAGAACAGCACGAATTTGCCGTCCCACACTGTCTGAAAATCTGCCTTGGACAAGTCCATGAACAGCAGTACCGGCAGCAGTGCCTTAAAGACAAACTGGTTTAGCTTGGCGGTGGTGTGGTCGTCCAGCAGTCCGACTTTTTTCATCAGACCGCCGAATACCATCATGAGAAAGATCGGAATGGTGGCATTCAGACTGAATGAAAGATTTTGCAGGGTAGTTTGCACAGGTTTCACGTCCGTTCTATGAAATATTCAGCGGTTCCCCTAGGGGAACATACTCTAGGGGGTGTTGACACTAAGCCTGACACGTGCCTTTTGGGGTGATTTTTCCCCGTTCGTCGTTAAAAATCCTTGCCGTGCGAAAGCACGCCTGCGAATTTTTGCCTAGAACGGAGAAAAATCACCTCACAAAATTCGCATATCATTATAGTATCAACACTCCCTAGTGTAACGCATTTCGGGCGATTTGTCAAATTTGTAGGAAACGCCAAAAAACACTTCCATGTTTCATGATAATGGACAAACATTCTGTAAAAGTCAATTTGTTTTCTGTCATTGATTGACAAGGTGCAAAAAATGTGTTATAGTAAAAATATATAGAGGTTGATTTCGAGAAAGGGTTGAAAATGCATAACGAGGTGATTGTATGGATATGGACTTTCATGTGAAGAGTTACTGTCAGTTGTTCGACAAACTGCAGAAGAACGTGAAAACAGTAGAAGAACTGTTTTCGCTGCTGAAAGAGCAGATGCAGGAAATAGTGCGTCTTTTTCCGCTGGGAAAGTTTGAAATCCGTTTGATCGTGGCTCCGTCTATACTGGATCCTGAGGGACAGGACGAACGGTTCTTGCTCTATGAGAATGAAGAAGGTTTTGATGAGCCTTGCTGTCGGGAACATGTGCAGATGGACGAAACCTGTAGTGCCGTTTTTGAATATTATCCCGTAAAAGGCACTGCATGGAGTCCGATACAGGAGCAAATGCTGTTGTTTCTGTCCCGTCAGTTGTTCCTGCTGCTGGAACGGGTAAAGCTGGTGCAGCTTCTGGAATGCATTGCAGTGACGGATCTGCTGACCGGTGCTCTCAACACCCGCGGCATCAACGAAACCGGCGGAAAACTGCTGGCACAGGGGAAATTGCAGGAGTATGCCTGTGCATTTCTGAACATTAAGAATTTCAATTACATCAACCGTGCCGTAGGAGCACGGCAGGGTGATATGGTGCTGCGGGAATTTGTACGGCTGGCACGGCAGAAGCTGAAACCAGACGAATATTTCGCACGCATGGGCGGCGACAACTTTGTGCTGCTGGCAAAAAAAGAACGCATGGGAATACTGCTGGAACAAATTGATTGTATGCAGGTGACGGTCCCTTACGAAAATGGCACCAAAACGTTTGACCTGCGTTCCCGTATCGGCGTTTATGATATGCGGGCGGGACAGTCTATGGGAGAAGGCCTCAATGCAGCTTCTACGGCAATGCATGCGGCAAAGATGTCCGGAAAAGCAGATCGTTTCTGCTTCGATGACCAGATGGTAGAGAATGCCCTGCGGCAGAAAGAAGTTTCCCAGATGTTTCCTAAGGCATTGGCAGATCGGGAGTTTGTGGTATACTATCAGCCGAAAGTCACCTTGGTGGACAACCAGCTCTGCGGCTGTGAAGCGTTAGTACGCTGGTTCCGTGACGGTGCTATGGTGCCGCCGATGGACTTCATTCCGGTGCTGGAACGGGAAGGTAGCGTCTGCAAGCTGGACTTTTATGTGCTGGAACAGGTTTGCCGAGATGTGCGGGACTGGAAGGCGAAAGGCATCGAACCGGTGCGGATCTCTGTCAACTTTTCCAAGGTGCATCTGCAAAATCCACATCTGGCAGAAGAGATTCTGGCGGTGCTTCAGAAATACGAAATTCCTCCCAAGTATATCGAAGTAGAACTGACCGAGATGTCCGGCTATGAGAACTATAAAACCCTGCTCAATTTCGTCAGGGCAATGCGTGCCAACGGCGTGAGCACTTCTATTGACGACTTCGGTACAGGTTATTCCTCGTTGAATCTGCTGAAAGACCTGAACGTGGATATTATCAAGCTGGATAAATCGTTCCTCAGCAGCTTGGAGAATCACCGGAAAAATGATGTGATCGTCATCAAGAACATCATTAAAATGGTGAATGAACTGGACATGGAAGTCATTGCAGAGGGCGTGGAAACCGTCAAGCAGGCGGAATTCCTGCGGGGCATGCACTGCTGTATGGCACAGGGCTTCCTGTTCGACCGTCCGCTGCCTCACGACGATTTCGAAAAGCGGCTAAGCGGCGACCATGTGTACAGTCTGGAAAAAGCCGGAGCATAACAGAAAATATTGACGAATATGTGACAGCCCGCAGGTGTGTGCCTGCGGGTTGTTTTGCGTTACAGATGCCGGACGACTTCTGTTTTTTCTTAAAATTTTATCCTTTCCTTTGCATCTTTTCAAAGCCGCTGCCGCAGACTTGACAACTACGCCTGTTTTTTGCTATAATAGTACAGTATAATGGAAATGTCGGATAAGGGCAGCACCGACAGGCAGCTTTATGCGGCATTTCCCTAAGGAATCGTACTTGTGAATGTATGGCTTGCCGTGTATTTGCAGTGCCAACTACGAAAGGAATGATATTGAATGGGACTGACCCTGACGGAAAAGATCCTGAAAGCACATCTGGTGGAAGGTGAAATGGTAAAGGGTTCCGAAATCGGAATCCGGATCGACCAGACCCTGACACAGGACGCAACCGGTACAATGGCATATCTGGAATTTGAGGCAATGGGCGTTCCGCGTGTACGTACAGAACGCAGCGTGGCATACATCGACCACAACACCCTCCAGAACGGCTTTGAAAATGCAGATGACCACCGCTTTATCGGCAGCGTTGCAAAGAAGCACGGCATTTATTTTTCCCGTCCCGGCAACGGTATCTGCCATCAGGTACATCTGGAGCGTTTCGGCGTTCCGGGAAAGACCCTGATCGGCTCTGACAGCCATACCCCGACTGGCGGTGGTATCGGTATGATCGCGATGGGTGCCGGCGGTCTGGACGTTGCAGTGGCAATGGGCGGCGGTACTTACTACATTACCTGCCCGAAGGTGGTAAAGGTAGAGCTGACCGGCAAGCTGTCCCCGTGGGTAGCGGCAAAAGATGTCATTCTGGAAGTACTGCGTCGCATGTCCGTAAAGGGCGGTGTCGGCAAGGTCATTGAATACTGCGGCGAGGGTGTCAAGACTCTGTCTGTTCCGGAACGTGCAACCATTACCAACATGGGTGCAGAACTGGGTGCGACCACTTCTATTTTCCCGTCGGACGAGGTGACCAAGCAGTTCCTCGAAGCACAGGGCAGAGGCGAAGTCTGGAGCGAACAGAAGGCAGATGCCGATGCAGTTTATGATGAAGAACTGCACATTGATCTGAGCGAATTGGTGCCCTTGGCTGCATGTCCGCATTCTCCGGACAATGTCAAGACCGTGGCAGAGATCGGCAAGCTGAAGATCGATCAGGTCTGCATCGGCTCCTGCACCAACTCCTCCCTGCTGGATATGATGAAAGTGGCTCATATCCTCAAGGGCAAGACTGTCAATCCGGACGTTTCTCTGGCAATCGCTCCTGGCTCCAAGCAGGTGCTGAACATGATGGCAGATATGGGCATTCTGGGCACCCTGATCGCAGCCGGTGCAAGAATTCTGGAAAGTGCCTGCGGTCCGTGCATCGGTATGGGACAGTCCCCGAACTCCGGCGGTATTTCCCTGCGTACCTTTAACCGGAACTTCCTCGGACGCTCCGGAACCAAGGACGGTCAGATCTATCTGGTTTCTCCGGAACTGGCTGCATATTCTGCACTGACCGGTTATCTGAGCGACCCGAGAGAACTGGGCGAAATGCCGGACTTCGTGCTGCCGGAAAAATTCACCGTCAACGACAACATGATCGTTCTGCCGGCACCGGAAGAAGAAATGGACAAGGTGGAGATCCTCCGCGGACCGAACATCAAGCCGTTTCCGGAAACGGCTCCGCTGGAAGCAACGATCGAAGCTGGCTGCTCACTGAAGGTCGGCGACAACATCACCACCGACCACATCATGCCGGCAGGTGCAAAGATTCTGCCGCTGCGTTCCAACATTCCGGCAATTTCGCAGCACTGCTTCACAGTTTGCGATGAAGCATTCCCGAAGCGTGCCAAGGAAATGGGACAGAGCATTATCGTAGGCGGCTCCAACTATGGACAGGGTTCTTCCCGTGAGCATGCCGCACTGGCTCCGCTGTATCTGGGTGTCAAGGCAGTTCTGGTCAAGAGTTTTGCCCGTATCCACCGTGCAAACCTCATCAACGCCGGCATTCTGCCGCTGACCTTCGTCAACGAAGCAGACTATGAGAAGATCTCGCAGGGCGACGTACTGGAACTGGCAGATATTCGCAAGCATATCGAAGCCGGCGAAACCACACTGACACTGGTCAACAAGACTACCGGTGCAGAGATTCCGGTACTGTGCGAACTGACCGGACGCACCAAGGACATCATTCTGGCAGGTGGTCTGCTGGATTACACCCGCGACAAGCTGAGCAAGTAAGTGGCTGATCCGGAAACGAAAAAGAAAATCGAAAGATACCGGCAATTCCGGAAAGATTACGGGAATCATTTGTTTGCCGTGTTGATGATCGTCTTTGTCTATGCAATGCTTACCGATCATGACATCATGGACTATTTGCATCTGCTGCGGGAACGTCCGGTTTCCGGAATCGGGCTGGCAGTACTGTTGCTGCTGGTTGCTGCCGGTCTGTATGTGCTGAGAAAGCTGCTGCGGGAACTGCGGCAGGATCGGGAGAAACGGGAATGACAAACACAAAAGGATTTCTCAACCGCAACCAGCTGAAATATCTGGTGATCGCAGCCATGCTCATTGACCATATTGCGTGGGCATTTGTTCCTACAGCGTCGCTGCTGGGGCAGGTGATGCACATCATCGGGCGGCTGACCGGTCCGACTATGGCGTATATGCTGGCGGAGGGGTATCGCTATACCCGCAACGTAAAGAAATACGCCATGCGGCTGGGTATTTTTGCCGTGATCTCGTGGCTGCCGTTCAGCTATTTCGAAAGCGGCGGCATTCGTCCGGCGTTCGGCGTGATCTATACGCTGTTCCTCAGCCTGCTGGCGATCTGGTTCTGGGACAAGGCAAAATGCTCTGTTTCCGTAAAATGGCTGGCAGTGCTGGTGCTCTGTATCCTGTCTGTGTTTGGCGACTGGGCGATGTTCGATGTGCTGTATGCACTGACCTTTTTCCGGTATCGGGAGAATCCCAGGGAAAAATGGCTGACGTTCAGCGGCATTACACTGGTGTGCTGTGTCAGCATGCTGGGAAATGAACCCATATGGAGCGGACTGTTCCAGCTGGGCATCTTTCTGGTGATACCGTTAATACAATATTGCTACAACGGCGAAAGCGGCAGCAAAAAGCCGTTTCACAAGTGGTTTTTCTATGTGTTCTATCCGCTGCACCTGCTGGTGCTGGGGATTCTTCGTTGGGTGGTGTTTGCGTAAATGAAGCAGGACAGGCAGCAGGAACTGCATTTCGAAGATCTGGCAAAGCAGTTTACGGAAGATATTTCCCGAAGCAAGCGGATATTTTCCATGGAAGATGCCATGCAGGACAACACCATGCGAAAATCCGTGCAGAAGCATCGGCGGAAAATGAAACGGAAAACAGTTCTGGAATACGCAATTGCTTTTTCAGCAATCGCAGTGGGACTACCTGTTTTACTGTGGTATCTGTACCGTCAGTTTTTGCTGTTCCGGCAAATGCCGGAGGTGGTGCAGTTCTACTTGCAGCGTCCGGTTCTGGGCGTGGCAACGCTTCTGGGCGGCGGTTTGTTTGCATGGGCACTGTACCATGTGAAAAAATAAGAGCCTGTAGGAAAGGTGTGGACAAGCATGTTCGGATTCTTCAAAAAGAAAAAAGCACCGGAGCAGGTATCTGATATGTCGTGTGTTCTGGCAATAGCCGACTGTATCAGCCGCAGCAATCCGGCAGTGCATGCTGCTCTGCGGCGTGGACATTGACAGTGATGACTTACAGTTGATTTTGGTGACAACCGCGGAATATGACAAAATTTCTGCGTTGGCAGAACAAGCCGGACACCGCATTGCTCCGGCGGAAACATTGTAATGCCTAAACGCAATGAGAAACAATTTGAGGAGGAAAATCAAATGGCAAAAATTCAGATGAAAACGCCGCTGGTCGAGATGGACGGCGACGAGATGACCCGTGTTCTGTGGAAGTGGATCAAGGACATTCTGCTGACACCGTATGTAGACCTGAAGACCGAATACTACGATCTGGGGCTGGAATATCGGGAAAAGACCAAGGATCAGGTAACGGTAGACAGTGCCAACGCCACCAAGAAGTACGGCGTTGCTGTCAAGTGTGCCACCATTACCCCGAACGCTGCAAGAATGCCGGAATACAACCTGTCCCAGATGTGGAAAAGCCCGAACGGCACCATTCGTGCCATTCTGGACGGCACCGTTTTCCGTACTCCGATTCTGGTAAAGGGCGTAGAGCCGTATATCCCGACTTGGACTGCTCCGATCACCATTGCCCGTCACGCTTACGGTGATGTGTATAAGAACACCGAAATGAAGGTAAAGCAGGGCTCTAAGGCAGAACTGGTCGTTACCGATGCAGAGGGCAACGAGAGCCGCGAACTGATCTTCAACTTTGAGGATACCGACGGCATCATTCAGGGTCTGCACAACAAGAACAACTCGATTGCCGGCTTTGCACGGGCATGCTTCAACTATGGTTTGGATCTGCATCAGGACGTTTGGTTTGCAACCAAAGATACCATTTCCAAGAAGTACGACCACACCTTCAAGGATATTTTCCAGGAGATCTACGACAACGAGTACAAGGAAAAGTTCGAAGCAGCAGGCATTGAATATTTCTACACTCTGATCGACGATGCAGTGGCTCGTGTGATTCGTTCTCACGGCGGCTACATCTGGGCTTGCAAGAACTATGACGGCGATGTAATGTCCGATATGGTTTCTACCGCTTACGGTTCTCTGGCAATGATGACTTCTGTTCTGGTTTCTCCGGACGGCATCTATGAATATGAGGCTGCACACGGCACTGTGCAGCGGCACTATTACAAGTACCTCAAGGGCGAAGAAACTTCCACTAACTCTGTGGCAACGATCTTTGCATGGAGCGGTGCACTGCGGAAACGCGGCGAAATGGACAACCTGCCGGAACTGATCGCTTTCGCAGACAAGCTGGAAAAGGCAACCATTCAGACGATCGAAGACGGTGTCATGACCGGCGACCTGTATCTGATCTCCAAGCTGGAGAACAAGAAGAAGGTCAACTCCAAGGAATTCCTGGAAGCAATCAACGAGCGTCTGGTAAAGCTGATGGCGTAAGAACCGGCTTACAGAATGGAAATCGGTTTATAGGAGAGCGATTCGTTTGACACAAAAATATGATGCATCGTCGTCTGTCGTGCGGCGGCTGCCCCGTTATTATCGGCTTCTGGGCGAACTGGAACGAAATGGACAGGTCCGCACTTCCTCGCGGGAACTGGGCAGGCGGCTGGGTATGACGGCATCGCAGATTCGGCAGGATCTCTGCTGTTTCGGCTGTTTCGGACAGCAGGGCAGCGGCTATTCCGTGGCGGAACTGCGGGAAAATTTACAGAAGATCATGGGTCTGACGGAACAGCTTCCGGCGATCGTGGTCGGTGCAGGCAGTCTGGGAAAAGTGGTTTCGGAAAACGTCCGCTTTGAACAGCGTGGCTTCCGGCTGGTGGGGATTTTCGACATCAAGCCGGAACTCATCGGCAGACAGCTTGCCGGACTGCCGATCCAGTCCATGGACGAATTGGATGATTTTTGTGCTGCCAATCAGCCGGCAGCTGCGGTGCTGTGTCTGCCGAAAGAATCGGCACAGGCAGTGGCGGAACGGCTGGTTTCGCTGGGAGTACGGGGACTGTGGAATTTCAGTCACTGTGACCTCGCCGTGGAGCAGGCACAGGTTGTGACCATGCATCTGGACGACAGCCTGATGACGCTTTCTTATAAGCTGCATAATCTATAAGCCAAAAGGGTACCGGTTTCAATAGGAACCTGTGCCCTTTTTTGGAAAGATGGAAAGGAAAGATGACCATGTCACAGACACAAGATACCTCTGTCATTCTGGTGTGTGCCGGAAACGCCACCAGAATGCAGGGAAAAAATAAGATTCTTCTCCCGCTGGGAGATACTAACGTCATCGGTATGAGCATGCGTGCATTCGAAGCCTGCCCCAGAGTGGCAGAGATCATTGTAGTGGCACGCCCTGCCGACCATGATGCCATTCGGGAAACCGCAGAGCAGTGCGGCATCACCAAGTTTCACGCCATTGTTGCCGGCGGTTCGACCCGACAGGAAAGCGTTATGTGCGGACTGCGGGCACTGTCCAAGGGCACGACAATGATCGCCGTACACGACGGTGCAAGACCGCTGGTCAAAACGGAGCAGATCGCACAGGTGATTCAGGACGCATCTGTATTCGGCGGGGCAACACTGGGCGTGCCGGTGAAAGATACCATTAAAGTTGTCAACGACCGGCTGATCGTGGACACCCCGTACCGTCCCCACCTGTACATCACCCAGACACCGCAGGTGTTCAAGCGGCAGCTGTACTTTGAAGCAGTGACGTTTGCCGAGGAGCATGCACTGGATTTCACCGATGACTGCCAGCTGATCGAGGCAATCAACTGCAAGGTCTACATGACCGAGGGGGACTATATCAACATCAAGATCACCACGCCGGAGGACATCGCCATTGCAGAGATTCTGCTGGCACGGCAGAAGGAGGAAGCATAAATGGAGAGATTACCGTTTCGGATCGGGCACGGCTATGACGTGCACCGCCTTGTGGAAAACAGAAAGCTGATTCTGGGCGGCGTAGAGATTCCCTATGAAAAGGGACTGCTGGGGCACTCTGATGCAGACGTGCTGCTCCATGCGGTTTCCGATGCTCTGCTGGGGGCGTTGGCACTGGGGGACATCGGCAAGCATTTCCCCGATACAGATCCTGCCTATGCCGGTGCTGACAGCCTGAAGCTGCTGGAACTGGTGGTGGAAAAAGTGCGGGAACAAGGCTATGCAGTAGGCAATCTGGACGCAACGGTGCTGTGCCAGAAGCCGAAGCTTGCCCCTTATATCGACTCCATGCGGGAAAAGATCGCAGCAGCATGCGGCGTATCCGCAGAGCAGGTCAGTGTAAAAGCAACCACGGAAGAAAAGCTGGGCTTTACCGGCGAAGGACTGGGCATTTCTGCTCACTGTGTGTGCCTGCTGGTAAAGGCATAACAGACTCTTGTATTTCACAAAAATGCTCGTGAATACATCAAGTATTCACTCTGCTTTTTGCTCCATCTGACGGAAAATTTGACGACGCATCTGTCGCACAATCTTTGTGCGGTATTGACGTAACTCCTGTCACCCCATTGCTGTCCCTTTGCATATACTGAAACGGGGAAGTGTTTCCCCGATTTTATTGCAAAGGGGTGAGAAGATGTTGGAATGTAAGGCGGCAATGGTTTCGTATACGCAGGCAAATCGGGCAAAACGGGTGTTGCAGCAGCATGGCATCTCCAGTGCGATCTACCGGCTGGAGCATCTGGGGCCAGAGGGCTGCGGCTTTGTCCTGAACGCGAATGCAGACTGCGGCCGTGTATCCGCACTTCTGTCCAGAGAGGGGATCCCGTTCCGGAGTCCTCAAGAGGGGCGTGATGTCCGGTGACAGTCAATTTTGATAATGCAGCGACCACGTATCCCAAGCCGCCGGAGGTTCGCCGTGCGGTGGCAGATGCAGTGGTACGCTATGGAAACGCCGGACGCGGCGGGCATGTGATCGCGGAACGCACGTCGGAACTGGTCTATCACGCCAGAGAAACCGTGGCGGAATTTTTTGATGCCAAGGTAGAGAATACGATTTTTACCCTGAATTGCACCCACGCTCTGAACGTGGCAATTCAGGGCATTCTCAAATCCGGCGACCATGTGATCTTCAGCGACTTGGAACACAACTCGGTCTACCGTCCCATTATGGCACTGGCACGGGCAGGAAAGGTCACCTACAGCATGCTGGAGGTTTCTGCCGACAACAGCGAAACGCTGCGGCGGCTGGCGGGATTGGTTCGACCAAATACCAAGGCGGTGGTCTGCACCATTGCCAGCAACGTGACGGGGCAGATCCTGCCCTATCGGGAAATCGCCCAGTTCTGCCGCAGCCGGAACATCTGCATGATCGCAGACGGGGCACAGGCATGCGGGATCCTGCCCCTGTCATTGGAACGGGACGGCATGCATATCCTGTGTACCGCCGGTCACAAGGGGCTGTACGGCAGCACCGGCACGGGAATCCTCATGACAGACTGCACATTTCCCATACAGCCGCTGATGCAGGGCGGCACAGGCAGTGCTTCCCGCAGTCCGGAGCAGCCGGACTTTTTGCCGGATCGTCTGGAATGCGGCACGCTGAACGTGATCGGAGCTGCGTCCCTCTGTGCCGGCATCGACTTTGTGCGGCGGCAGACGGTGGCAGGCTTGTACCGTCACGAGAGCCACCTCTGCCAGCTGCTCTGCGATGCACTGGCGGAGATACCGGAGATCACGGTCTACCGGCAGCCGGACGTGGCATATGTGCCCATTGTTTCCTTTACGGTGGCAGGGGCTTCGCCGGAAGAAACCGCAGACTACCTGAACCGGCAGGGGTTCTGTCTGCGTGCCGGACTGCACTGTGCACCGCTGGCTCACGAAAAGCTGGGCACCAAGGACGGAACAGTTCGGTTCGCTCCGTCGGTGTTCAGCAGGGCATCAGATACGCTGCGGCTGGCGGCAAACCTGAAAAATTATGTCAATATTCTGAAAAGTCCCGAAAACCTATTGAAAAATTCCGGTGATATGTTACAATAGGTATATGGGATATGTTTTGAACAGAAAATCGGCAGACAGGAGGCACAGCATGCCTTTTGTCTGCTACATAGACGAATTGCCAATGACAAAATACAGGAAAGCAGGAAACAGAGCACGCCTGTTGGCTCTGTTCCCTGTTTCCACAGAAGTCGGAAAGGAAGATGATGCACATGGCTTTACGGGATATACTGGATATGATTTTCAGCGTCATCAAAACAGCACAGCCGGTGGATATACTAGACATACTGGTACTCTCCTATGTGGTATATCTCGGTATGAAACTGATACGGGAAACACGTGCCGGTCAGCTGATCAAGGGTATTTTTCTGTTGCTTCTCGTGTACATTATCGCTTCATGGATCAACATGAAAGCCATTTCCTATCTTCTTTCCGAAACGCTGAATATTGGCTTGATCGCTCTGATCATTTTGTTCCAGCCGGAGCTGCGGCGAACGCTGGAAAAGGCAGGGTATACCAAACTGGGACTGCGGTTCAGCGGCAGCTCCAACGTGGACAGCGGTGTGTGGAGCCGCACCATTGATGTGATTTGCGATGCCTGTGTAGAACTCTCGGCGACCTCGACCGGAGCACTGATCGTCATTGAACGGCAGACACGTCTGGGAGAACAGATCGACAACGGCACGATACTCGATGCGATTCCCAGCAAGGAATTATTCGGGAATATCTTTTTCAACAAAACGCCGCTGCATGACGGTGCAGTGATTATTCGGGACGGCAAGATTCTGGCGGCAGCATGCTTTCTCCCCAAGCCTCAGAAAGAGGAACTTATCAATAAGCGGCTGGGTTCCCGCCATCGTGCGGCGATCGGCATGAGCGAAAACTCTGATGCCATTGTGATCGTGGTTTCAGAGGAAACCGGTGCCATTTCCGTGGCGGAAAACGGCGTGCTGAAAAGCGGCTTTACGCGGGAATCCCTCCACCAGCTTCTGACCAAGCGGCTGATTACCGCCAGCGAGGAAACCACGATCGGAAAGGTGGCACGGAAGATCCCGTTCCTCAAACGGCACCACAAGGACGACGGAAAGGAGAAGGACAATGCCCAAAAATCTCTGGAAGAACCGACAGAAAAAGACATCACAGAAGAATCAGAGCAGCGGCACTAATGGGACATTGTTCCAGCGGCTGTACGAGAGCCGTCCGGCAATGATGGCAACTTCGGTGGCGATTGCCATTGTTCTCTGGTTTGTGATCTCCATTGCCATTTATCCGACCACACCCCGTACCCTGCACCATGTGCCGCTGAAAGTGGAAATTGCCGGCACTTCTGCCGAGGAAAACGGACTCAGCGTCATCGACTATGACGTACAGGACGTGACGGTCCAGATCGAGGGCAACCGCTCCAAGGTGGGCAACATCGATGCGAACAATCTGACGGCAACGGCTGTGGTGGAAAATGTCACCTCTGCCGGCACGAAAAAGCTTTCCATTACGGTCAGCGGCAATGAAAACGAACAGTTCAATGTCAAGTCCATTTCGCCAGCTACAGTGAATGTGACCTTTGATAAAATCGAAACCTATACCTTTGAGATCAAGGCTTCTGCTCCGAATCTGACATTTGCAGACGGCTGTGTGCTGGACGAGGAGAACTTCGCCTGCACACCGTCTACCATTGATGTCACCGGTCCCCAGCAGCAGCTGAATCAAGTGGCATACTGCGTGGCAGAAACTCAGCAAAAGGAGCAGCTGAGTGCCTCCAAAATTCTGACCACAGATACGCTGCTCTTCTATAATGAAGCAGGCACACAGGTAGACTCCACAGATTTTACCTATGATGTGGCGGCGTTCTCGCTGGAAGTGCCGGTACTGTATCAGAAAACCATGGACATCACCTATCAGATCACCAATGCACCGGCAAACTTCGATCTGGAAGCTCTGAAAAAGCGGCTGAACCTGTCAGAACAGCAGATCACCCTCGCAGCACCCAATACTTCTATGGAGGAAATGAGCGAGTTCAATATTGGTTCAGTGGCTCTGCGGGATATTGATCTGAACTACTCCAATGACTTCGTAGTCAATGTGCCGGACGACTATGTGAACCAGTCCGGATTCTCTACCGTGACACTGGCACTGGATTCCACAGATCTGGTGAAAAAGGATTTTGTCATCTCGGATATTGGCGTAGTCAACGCACCGGCAACGTATAATTTCAATGTGTTGACCCAGCAGCTGAAAGTCAGCATTATCGGTCCGGCTGATGTGATGGAAACGCTGGATGCCAGCGACCTCACCGCCAACGTGGATCTGCTGAGTTACTCCACGCAGGCGGGAGCCGTAGACGGTGACACGGTGACCTTTAATTATACGCCTACGATCACTTGCAGCAAGTACAATACCGTATGGGCAACTGGTGATTATCGTGTTGCAGTGCAGGGCGTGCGGACATCGGGCAATCCGACTGTGAATTCCGAACAAACGCAGTCAGATCTGTCGGAAAATAGCAATCATTAACAAGGGAAAGATTGGATAAAGTATAAATGAAAAGGCGGCGTTTCAAAGAGCTGCCTTTTCTTTTTTTATTTAAAGTCGTATTTTTGTTTCTATGTGAAATACTTTTATGCAACATGCACAAAACAAAACACATAAATTCTCCTGCCAAGTTCGAATGTTAATAGTTTATACATTTACATTCGAGGGGAAAGTTGTTATAATAGTGTATAGCTAAAAAATGAATGTGTCATTTTTGAAGCGTAAACGCCGCGGACAGTCTGCCGTCCACGGCGGACAATAAGACAGCTGATTGCATATCAGCTGACATTCGTGCATACAAAAGAAATTGGGACTGATGAAAACCAATTAAAAGAAAAAGGAGCGATATATATGAGCAAGATCATTCGCAAAAGAGTCAGTGCACTGCTTGTCAGTGCACTTATGGTGGCAAGTTCTGTTACAGTTACTTCCGGCAGCTTTTTTGTTGAAGCAGCAGGAAGTACTGTAACGATCGGAAAGACACTGGAAACCTCCGTTCCGAATCCGGAGGACAAGGACAATCCGCTGAACGCAGACAAGTGCACATATATGTGCAAGGCTGCAACTGATGCGTATACTTCGTTTACAGATACCAAGGGCAAGTCGCCAGCGGATATTTGCGGCGACAGCATCACCACCTTGCAGTTTAATCTGAAGTCTGATCAGATGGTCACAGATTTCTCCTACTACTTTGGTGCATCGGACACCAAGGCAAACGGCTACTGGTGGGGCTTTGAGAAAACGGATTCCAAGGGTGCTATCAAGTGCACACCGTATGCCAAGGAATTTTCTGTAGTTGTAGAACTGCCGTCCAGTGTAGCCAAGGAGCTGACTAGCAATAAGAATGCAAAGTTCCAGTTCCAGAACTGCTATACCGGACTGATTGACGAAGAAGACCAGTCCACCCGTACACAGGATGCCAGCATTGAATTGGTTTCCATTACGGTAAACGGTACGGAAGATACCAGCAACGGTGAAAAGCCGTGGTGGATCAAGGTCGTTGACCCGACTCTGCCGAAGGGCGAGGAAAACACCGGCGGTCTGTACTACTCCAGTGCAAACGGCAACGGTGAGATCAGTTCCGTAGAGCAGAACGGTGACACTATGACTGTTAAGTCGCTGCACTCCCTGAAGCTGGATAATCTGGACATCAAGCTGACACCGGGTGACAACTGCAGCGAAGAATATTATGCTTCTGATGCATTCAAAGAAAAGAACAACGGTGTGGCTTATGAATCTGAATCGCAGATTCGTGAAGCTGGTCTGCCGCTGAACAGCCACAAGTTTACTTATGGTGAATTCAATTTCATTCCGGGTGCAACCGTTGCCAGCAATGCAAAGGTAAAGTCCCTGAGCGTTACCATCAAGCTGGACGATGAAAGTGCAAATGTAAACCGCTTTATGTATGGCGGCGGTCTGAACGTGAAGTATAAGAGCCTTGCAGATACAGAGTATGCGAAGGAGCAGGCTGGTCTGAAGGGCGGTTCCGGCGAAGGCGGCGTAGCCAAGACGGTAGGTTATTGGTACAATGATGTTGGTGCAGAAACACTGGCAGAATGCACCGAAGCCGGCGTAAAGTGGGGCAACGGCGAAGGCGACTTCAAAGTTGGCGGCGGCACTGATCTGGCAAAACAGGAGATGGGCAGCTACTTCACAGTTACGTGGGACGTTCCGGAACAGGTCGTTGACTGCGAAACACTGGCAGAAAAGAGCCAGATTTCCTTCCAGCTGTGGTATGCAGCTCTGAAGGGCGGCAAGTTTGTGGACTGCAGCATTGTTTCCGCAGCCCTGACTTATGAAGAAAGCATTACATTCCCGTACAGCGGTTCTGCTTCTGTGAAGAACGCAGGTACTGAAATGACCGGTACAGCTGCGGAGATCCCGTATGCAGATTTCGGCATGAAGTATGAAAAGACTGCTGACGTATATGCAGTACAGTTCGATGTAACTACCGATCAGGAAGCAAATCAGGTTCTGGTTGGTGCAGGTACCACGATGCTGGAAAAGGCTGGATTTCCTGACAACTGGTTCCAGTCTGATGACCTGTTTAAGAATGAAGGTCTGAACAGCACAACTCCGGCAATGCTGTATTGGGAAAAGAGCACCGCAGGCAATCGTCCGGACTCTAACGATGACACATTGGCAGATGAGGCGTACAAAGACGCTTCTGGCACAAAGACTTATACTTATATGTGGATCATGCCGCCGTCTGTTGCTGAGGGAATCCGTCAGGAAGAAACCGGCAACCTGCTGAATGCACTGAATTCAGTGGATACCGAATCGGAAGATGCACATCTGAGCTTCGGTGTCTGGTATGCAGGTCTGGGCAGCAAGGAATCCAGCAAGTACACCATTAACAACGTAACCGTTTTCTATGCAGCAGACGACAAGAACAACGAGAAGAAGCTGGATATGTTCGAGGATACTCTCGAAGTACAGGATTCTATCGATGTTGTGATCGGCGAAAGCGAAACTCTGACAGTAAACATTCCGAACTGCACCGGCACCATGGCAGACAGAACCGTTGCAGGTGTAGCAGCAGACAAGGACGACGCTCTGAAGCTGGTTATCACTGGTAAGAATGTTGGCTCTAGCACGCTGACAGTTACCACACCGGGCGGTCAGACGAAGGAAGTTACTGTAAACGTGCTGCCGCAGCAGACTACTGTTACAACAACTGAAACAACCACTACTACTACAACCAGTGCAACGACTACTACAACAGAAAAAATAACTACTACCGTTGGTTCTACAGAAACCACCACTACGACAGAAGAAGTGATCATTCCGCTGTATGGCGATGTGAACTGCGACAGCCGTGTAGACATTACCGATGCAGTTATGCTGAACAAGGCAATTGCCGGTGTTGTAACACTGGGCACCCGTCAGCAGAAGGCAAATGCAGACTGTGACGGCGATGGCGAAATCGCTTCCAACGATGCAGTCGCTTTGCTGAAGTTCCTGGTATCTCTGGTAAAGCAGCTGCCGTATGCAGACTAATGCACACTTGAGCAATTTTCTAATCATTTTATCATAACTCAAAAGAGCCGCAGAGCGAAATGCCCTGCGGCTCTTGTTATTTGCTGGCGGTGTGGGTGAGGGGCTGGTCTGCCTCCTCCAGTTTTTTTCGGAGCTTGCGAATGATCTTCTTTTCCAGTCGGGAGATGTAGGACTGGGAAATGCCAATGGCTTCGGCGACCTCTTTCTGAGTGCGTTCCTTGCCGCCGCAGAGCCCGAACCGCATCTGCATGATCTCCTGTTCCCGCGGTCCCAGTTCTGAAACCGCTGCGAGAAGCATCTCCCGTTCGGCTTCGTTTTCAATGTCGCGGCTGACCACGTCCTCGTCCGTTCCCAGAATATCTGACAGCAGCAGTTCGTTGCCGTCCCAGTCCGCGGAAAGTGGCTCGTCAATGGAGATCTCTCCCCGCAGCTGGGCGTTTTTCCGCAGCACCATGAGGATCTCATTTTCAATGCAGCGGGAGGCGTATGTCGCAAGCTTGATCTTTTTTTCGGGGCAAAATGTTTCCACCGCCTTGATGAGCCCGATCGTGCCAATGGAGATCAGATCCTCCAGTCCCAGACCGGATGATTCGAACTTTTTGGCGATGTATACCACCAGGCGGAGATTGTGCACGATCAGTGTTTCGCGGGCTTCGGTGCTGCCGGCATGCAGCTGGGCGAACACTTCCTGTTCCTCCTCCTTGGACAGCGGCGGGGGAAAGGTGTCAGAGCCGTTGATGTAGTCGATGCGGCAGGGACCGGACAGCAGTTCCCGCAAATGGCAGAGCAGTTTCCGGAACTTCGGAAAATCGATGGTCATAGAAAAAATCTCCTTTCATTCCATGAGCATAGGGTGAAAAATGGCACTTGGCTGCGTGCCGGCAATGCCGACCATGGCGTGTACGCTGCGGCTTTTCTCCGTGGAGAGGTTGCGGATACAGACCTCGTCCGGTCGGAACAGGGGAACCAGTCCCTCTGCGGTCACTGTGGTACAGGGCACCAGCCGGTAGCCGCGAAGCTGTTCCACCGGTGTGCCGGCAAGCAGCGGCTCCAGTGCGGCAGCACTGCACACAATGACAGGCGTACCGGAAAAGGTGTCGGTGAGGTTGTTTCCGGTGTCGGCAAGTCCGTCCAGCATCAAGCGGCGTTCGCCCAGCCGCAGAAAGACCTGAAACCGGCTGTCGGTGTGGCGTTTCCTGCCGCGGAGCAGGGTGCAGAGATGCAGCAGAGAATATGCCGCGGCAGTGAATAGAATCAGCTGAAACAGGGAAAAATCCAGATAACAGCAGCTGTTCCCCCATGTGGCAAAGCCCTTTTGTGTCAGACTGCCGATGCCGAGAATCGCCCCCGCCAGCAGAAAGTTGCAGAGAAAAAAGCAGCCCCACTGGCGGAAGAAACTCTCCCGATGCAGACCGAACGCCATTGTCACGGACAGAGCAGCTGCCAGAAGCTTACACACCAGCTGAAACCATGCCGGCAAGGGCGGCAGCAGGATCAACAGGGAAAACAGGCTGCTCCCCGCCGCTGCCAGTCCGCACCGTATCCAGTGCAAAGGCGTATGCGTCAGTTTTGCCGCAGCACGCAGCAAAAAATAGTTGACATAGAGGCTCTGCAGCAGCAGAACGTCCAGATAGATCGTGGGCACTGTTCATCACCTCTTTCAAGAGTATAGCATGTTTTCCATGCGATACCTGTCGGGAATAGGGGACGGCTGCGGGCGGAAATCGGTGAACAATCTGTGGCTTGACGAGAGGACGGGAAATATGCTATAATAGCAGTGACAAAGGTGTCACAGATGGGGATCTATGGACATCGTTGTCACAGAAGAAAAACCGTCCATGATTCAATGGAACCGACCGGTACAGTCCGCATAAGAAATGCTGCTGTACTTTCCACAAATCTCTCACGCTTTGGAAATCTCAGGGCAATACCGCACAATCTTTGTGCGGTATTGC
>NZ_KI260319.1:21100-26285 GCF_000468015.1 Ruminococcus callidus ATCC 27760
AATACCGCACAATCTTTGTGCGGTATTGCCTCAGGACTTGTTTCGTATCTTTGGATACAAACAGCCGCCTCAGGGGATTCTTCTACCCTGAGGAGCACCGGACTGTTTCGGCGTTTCCCAAAAAAGGAGTATTTGAATGAATCAAACAGAAAACAATCGACCGTTAGTGGATGGCGTTCCGGCGTTGGAACGCAAGCTGGAGGAAGTGCGTCGTGCACAGGAACAGTTTGCAACGTTCTCGCAGGAACAGGTAGACCGGATCTTCCAGGCAGCGGCTCTGGCAGCCAATCACGCCAGACTGCCGCTGGCAAAAATGGCTGTGGAAGAAACCGGTATGGGTGTGGTAGAAGACAAGGTGATCAAGAACAACTATGCCGCCGAGTATATCTACAACGCCTATAAGCACACCAAAACCTGTGGCATTATCGAACAGGATCCCGCTTATGGCACCATGCGGATCGCAGAACCGATCGGGGTAGTGGCTGCGGTCATTCCCACCACCAACCCCACCTCTACCGCGATTTTTAAGTCGCTGATCTGCCTGAAAACCAGAAATGCGATCATCATTTCGCCCCACCCCCGTGCAAAAAAGAGCACGATCGCTGCGGCAAAGATCGTACTGGACGCAGCAGTCAAGGCTGGTGCACCGGAAAATATCATTGGCTGGATCGATGTGCCGTCTTTGGAAATGACCAATACCCTGATGCAGGAGGCAGATATTATTCTGGCTACCGGCGGTCCGGGCATGGTTCGTGCGGCGTATTCCAGCGGAAAACCGGCACTGGGCGTTGGTGCCGGCAACACACCGGCAGTCATTGACGCTTCTGCGGATATTCAGAAAGCAGTCAACTCGATCGTACACTCAAAGACATTCGACAACGGCATGATCTGTGCTTCGGAGCAGTCGGTCATCGTGGATACCGGCATCTATGACACTGTCCGGAAAGAATTCCAGAAGCGTGGCTGCTATTTCCTCACACCGGAGGAAACCGAAAAGGTAAGAAAGACCATTCTCATCAACGGAGCACTGAACAGCAAGATCGTAGGACAGCGGGCGGCTGCCATTGCCGGACTCGCCGGCGTGACGATCCCGCAGGAAACGCGGGTGCTGATCGGGGAAGTGACCTCGGTGGACATCAGCGAAGAATTTGCACATGAAAAACTCTCTCCGGTGCTGGCAATGTATCGCTCGGAGAATTTTGAACAGGCTGTAGCATATGCCGACCAGCTGATCAGGGACGGCGGCTACGGTCATACAGCTTCGCTCTATGTGGACGAAGTCAACCACAGAGAAAAGATCGACCAGTTTGCAGCACGTATGAAAGCGTGCCGTATCGTGATCAATACCCCGTCCTCTCACGGCGGTATCGGCGACTTGTACAACTTTAACCTTGCACCGTCCCTGACGCTGGGCTGCGGCTCTTGGGGCGGCAACTCGGTTTCGGAAAATGTCGGTGTCAAGCACCTGCTGAATATCAAGACTGTCGCTGAGAGGAGAGAAAATATGCTGTGGTTCCGCACACCGCAAAAGGTGTACTTCAAAAAAGGCTGCCTGCCGGTGGCTCTGCGTGAGATCGAAGAAGTCCTGCACCGGAAGCGTGCATTTCTGGTAACAGATGAATTCCTGTTCAAAAGCGGCAAGATGAGCTGCATTACGGAACCGCTGCAGAAAATGGGCATTCCGTATCAGGTATTCTCTGATGTACAGTCCGATCCCACACTGGCGTGTGCCAAGGAGGGTGCGGAACTGATGCGGTCGTTCCAGCCGGACGTGATCATTGCACTGGGCGGCGGCTCCGCAATGGACGCAGCAAAGATCATGTGGGTGCTGTATGAACATCCCGATGCAGACTTTGCAGACATGGCAATGCGGTTTCTCGACATTCGCAAGAGAACCTATGAGTTCCCTGAAATGGGCGAAAAGGCATATTTCATTGCAGTGCCGACTTCCTCCGGTACTGGTTCGGAAGTGACACCGTTTGCGGTGATTACCGATGAGGCGACCGGTGCCAAGTATCCGCTGGCAGACTATCAGCTGCTGCCGAACATGGCGATCATTGACACTGACCTGATGATGTCCCAGCCCCGTGGCCTGACTGCGGCTTCCGGTATCGATGCCATGGTACACGCACTGGAAGCATATGCCTCGGTAATGGCAACCGATTTCACCGACGGTCTGGCACTGAAAGCACTGAAGAACATCTTCACCTATCTGCCGGAGTGCTACGAAAATGGCGAACATGCACCGGTGGCACGGGAAAAGATGGCGAATGCTTCCACCATGGCAGGTATGGCGTTTGCCAATGCCTTTCTGGGTGTGTGCCACTCTATGGCACATAAGCTGGGTGCATTCCACCACCTGCCTCATGGCGTGGCAAATGCTCTGCTGATCACCGATATTATGCGGTATAACATTGCAGATGCTCCCCAGAAAATGGGCACTTTCTCCCAGTATCCGTACCCGAACGCTCTGCCCCGCTATTGCGAGTGTGCAAGATTCGTGGGCGTGAACGGCAGCACGGACGAAGAAGTATTCGAAAACTTCCTTGTGAAGATTGAGGAACTGAAAGCACGGGTGGGCATCAAAAAAACCATTCGCGACTACGGCGTGACCGAAGAAGCATTCCTCGCGACACTGGACGACATGTGCGAACAGGCATTCGATGACCAGTGCACCGGAGCAAATCCCCGTTATCCGCTGATCTCGGAGATCAAGGCAATGTATCTCAAGGCGTTCTACGGCGAAGTGCCGGCAGAAGCTGCTGAAGCATAATTCCACTGTGAAAGGAGCGTATCAATGATGGAACCGTTATTGGAAGGGCTGGAGAAAACCAGCTATCGGGAAGGCGATACCCGCGTAAAGGTGTTCGGACACGGCTATCTGAAGTCCGACATTCTGAATGAAGCACTGAATCAGGCAAGAGTAGAAGAAACCGGTCTGCGGATCCCGAAGCTGCTGGAAGTGCGGAAAGCAGACGGCAAGTGGGCGATCGTGACGGAATTCGTGGAAGGGGAAACCCTCCAGTCCATGATGGAACAGCACCCCGACAAGATGCACAACTATATGGAACAGTTCGTGCTGCTGCAAAAGGAGATCCAGAGCAAGCGTTCGCCGCTGCTGACGAAGCTGAAAGACAAGATGAACCGGAAGATCAGCCAGTCCGGACTGGACGCGACCACCCGCTATGACCTGCATACCCGTCTGAATGCCATGCATGACCACATCAAGGTTTGCCACGGGGATTTTCACCCCAGCAACGTGATCGTGGACAAGGACGGCAGACTGCACGTTATCGACTGGTCCCACGCCACACAGGGCAATGGCAGTGCTGACGCTGCCAGAACATTCCTGCTGTTCAAGCTGGAGGGGAAGGACGACTGGGCAGAGCTGTACCTGAAAATGTTCTGCGACATGAACGACGTGGCAAGACAGTACGTTTCCCAGTGGATGCCGATTGTGGCAGCATCGCAGCTGGTGAAGCACAAGCCGGAGGAAAAGGACTTCCTCATGCGTTGGATCGACGTATTCGACTATGAATAAACGCATCAGCAAAATGATGTATCAAGAAACGAAGCGGACGGGGCGACCTGTCCGCTTTTTGTATGCCGTTTTTTCGAATACGGTGCACGGAAATCAATTTTCAAAAATATGTTGATTTAAATTGTGCAAAATTGTGAAGCTTGACAAGTAAGCCCCCCTGAAAGGGGAGCTGGCAGTGCGTAGCACTGACTGAGGGGTTTCCACTTATGCTGAAAACGTCATAAAAAGATTTCACGAAAAACCCCTCCACCGCCTAACGGCGGTCCCCCTCCCCTTTCAGGGGAGGCTATCATGAAAATTGATTTTCGTGAATACTGTGAAAGCCCTCTGTACAATTCCCGAAAAATATGGTATACTGTTGTATATTCAGGGCAATACCGCACAAAGATTTGCGGTATTGCCTCAGGAAAAGCTGCGTGACAGCTTTCCTTAACGCGAAGGAGGTCAACCCATGACAAACGAACCCTATACCGAGGAAACTGCGGGGCAGATCGATCCGCAGAATCCTTTTGAAAATGCATTGGAAAACGCCGCATACCGGACGGATTACCGGCGGTTTCTGCCGCAGATCCTGCTGCCGGACTTTCATATCCCGCTGTTTCCGGAACGGGAGGAGCGTTCCCGCATTCGCCGCCAGATGAACACCGCCGGAGCAGGGGCGTTGCTGGGCTGTATGGGCAGCCAGCTGTTGTTCCCGCTGACGATCATGGTGCTGCTGCTGTGCATGGACGGCACGGCGGCTTCCTACTTCAACGGCGACCAGTCCGGAGCAATTCACACCATGGAATCATCGGGCATCTACATGGCGTTGCACTGCCTGATCTTCGGGGGAATGAACACGCTGGTGGCATGGCTGGGCTGCCGCCGTATCCGTCAGCCGCTGGGCGGACTGTTCCGGACGACGGATTTTTCCGGCTGGAAAGCCTTTCAGTACATCTGCATCGGCTTCGCATTGCAGCAGCTTTCCGTGGTGCTGTACGCGGTGACAAGGCTGCTGCATCTGGAACTGCCGGAAGTATCTTTCGACTATTTCCAAAGCACCCAGTCCATGCTGCTGGCATTGCTGTACACCTGTGTGCTGGCTCCGGTGACAGAGGAACTGCTGTTCCGCGGCTTCCTGATGAAAAGCCTGTCGGCGGTCAGCGTCCGCTTCGGAATCGTCACCAGTGCCCTGCTGTTCGGACTGATGCACGGCAATTTCCAGCAGTTTATTCTGGGCTTCGTCATGGGGCTGTTTCTGGGGAAGATCGTGGCACGGCATAACTCTCTGCTGCCGTCCATACTGGTGCACATGGCAGTGAATACCAACAGCATGGTGCTGTCACTGCTACAGGAGAAGCTGCCGGAGAAAGTCGCCAATGTGGGAATCCTGCCGTTTGGTATGGCAGTACTGGCGTTTTCGATCATGGGCGTGTTGTTCTGGCTGCTGTACGAACGCCGCCAGCCCCTGCCGTATCCCACCCAGAAGCAGGCGACCCGAAGCCGCACCGCGATGTTCTCGCCGGTGCTGGTGCTGGCTGTAGTCGTGCTGGCGGGATTTATGGTGTTCCTGGCAGTGCGTGGGGCGAATGGGTGATGCGTTTGCTGGGAGAACGGCAGAAAAGGTGTAGAAAAAAGGCTCCCTTGAAAAGGGAGCTGGCAGCC
>NZ_KI260320.1 GCF_000468015.1 Ruminococcus callidus ATCC 27760
AGCGGCGGTTTTCCACTTGCCGGACTGCTGACAGGCATTGTGCCTGTCTGGTCTTCTGAAATCGAACCGTTTGCCATTCGTGTGACAGAAAAACGCCTGCCGCAGGTACAACACTTCGGCAATATCAGCGGACTGCATGGTGCAAAGCTGCCGCCTGTGGACATCATCACCTTTGGCAGTCCATGCCAGGATATGAGCATCGCCGGAAAACGAACCGGTCTGAACGGCAGCCGTTCTTCTCTGTTTCACGAAGCAATCCGTATCATCCGAGAAATGAGGTGTGTAAGCAATGGCAAATATCCAAGATACATCGTCTGGGAAAACGTCCCCGGAGCATTTTCCTCCAACTGCGGAGAAGATTTCCGCTGTGTCCTCGAAGCCATCTGTTCGGTCAAAGACAGCAGCATTTCAATTCCTCGACCTGCGGGAAAATGGACAAAAGCCGGAGAGATTCTGGCAGAATCCTATTCCCTCGCATGGAGAGTTCTTGATGCACAATACTGGGGAGTGCCCCAGCGAAGAAAACGGATCTTTCTTGTCGCAGATTTTGACGGAGCAAGTGCCGGAAAAATACTATTTGAGTCCGAAGG
>NZ_KI260321.1 GCF_000468015.1 Ruminococcus callidus ATCC 27760
AGTCGCCAGACGCTCTTTGTGCGGTATTGCCCAAAAGAAACGGCTTTCAGCACAGTTCCTCCGGCGTATGACAAGTTGCCGTCCATTTTTCCAGCAGCAGTTCCGGATAGTAGGACAGCTTCGATTTCCGCAGTCCGGCAATGCCCAGATCTTCCTCCCGATTCAGATAGGTGTAGTCCATGGCAAAGTGTGCCGCGAATTCCCGTGCCATTGCCGGATACGCCCCATGATAGCGGGTGTCCGCCTTTTCAATGTGCACGCCGAACACATTGCTGCAAATGGGTTCCCCGATGGAGAACGCCGCCAGCCTGCCGTCTACCCGCAACACGCCGCCTTTCAGTTCCAGTGCGGAAAAGTTCTCGAAAAAGGTGTGAATGGCGTACTGCTCCGCCACGCTGGAAGCATCGGTATAGCCGTCCTTGGCGTTATAGCTTTCCGCTGCAAAGGCAATGCACTCGGCAAAGTCGTCCGGTGTCATCTCCGAGAAAACCGGAGCATACCTGGCAAACTGGGCAATATGATTTCGCTTTTTGTGATACTTCTTTCCGGAGAGTGCCACAAAGTCGGCGGTGCGATAGAGATAGTCCGCACTGTCGCGGTCGTTTTCCAGCGTGAACTGTTCCGGAAATACCGCCTGCAACAGCGGCAGGCTCTGCTGGGTCAGGCCAGTAATCACCAGCGGTTTCTGCATTGCCGCCGCGTATGCCGCCATTGCCGCGATCACCTGTTTCAGGTCGCCCGTTCCGCTGGGGAACGAAAAATGCGGCGTGCCGTCCGGCGTATCGAATGCACAGATCAGATAGAACCCCTCAAAGGCACAGATGCGGGAATCCGCCCCGCGGCACCATGCCAGATTGTTGGCGAAGCTGTATTCGCACCCCATGAAATCGGACTGCCGCAGAGCCGTCTGGATCCACGGACGGTCTGCCAGAGTGATCTGCCGGAAATTCAGCATGCAAATGCCTCCTGTATGCGTCGGTATAATTCGTCCCGAATCTGTTCTACCGGATAAAGCTGTCTGCCGTCTGAAACCTCCACGAACTGCCACCCCAGCTTTTCGCCGGCATAGCGGGCAGCACGGTCACACTGTTCCAGATAGGCAAGGTCTGCCTCGTGAATGTCTTTTTTCGAAGCGTCCCCGTCATAGCGTTTGGCGAGAAGCTTCTGGGAAAGTTCCAACGGCAGGGACAGAAACAGCACCAGATTCGGCTGGGGCAGTCCCAGTTTACAGTACTCATAATCCTCCAGCCATTCCAGATACCCGTCCCACTGCTCCTGCGGCAGCTTGCTCATCTGGTGAATGGCGTTGGACGTGGTATAGCGGCTGGCGAGGATCAGTTCCCCAGCCGTGTAGTTCTTTTCCCAGTCCAGCTTATAGTTGGCGTAGCGGTCTACGGCGTAGAAGCTGGAAGCGGCATAGGCGTTCACGCCGTCCGGCGTGTCGGAAAAATCGCCGCGGAGATACATTTTCACCAGTGCGGCAGAGGGCTTGTCATACATGGGAAAGCTGATCGGCTTTACCGTTTCGCCCTGCTCCGTCAGCAGCTTGCCCAGTGCGGCAAACTGGGTGGACTTTCCGCAGCCGTCCAGCCCGTCCAGCACGATAATTTTACCTTGTTTCACCATGGATCACCTCAAATTTTTCCCGTACTTCCTTCGCCTTGCCGCAGCTCATCTTGCCCTCGGTACAGCCGCCGCAGTAGCAGG
>NZ_KI260322.1 GCF_000468015.1 Ruminococcus callidus ATCC 27760
TATCGCTTTTTTAGTGCCGAATCAACGTTAGGGTCTGGTTGGCGGTTACGCTACTTCAACAATATTATCCAGAATCACGGATAAAGCAACACCGCACAAAGACCACCTGTCGGCTTTGTACGGTGTTGTCAAAATTACGATGTTTTCGGACAAGAGGAAAGGTCTGCTCTCAGAGGCAGACCTTTCTTTTTGTACACCGACCCCAAATGGAGTAGCTCCATCTGGTCAAAAGGTATTTCCTGTACAGCGTTTCCCTAAAGGAGAAAGATTGCACCCAGCGGTCGGATTCAGTATTGCAAGTGCCTTGGACTTATTTCAAGTTCTTCAAATAGGCTTCAAACATATCTTTCTCTGCAAAATAACCTTTTTGAATCAGCATTGTTACAAATTCCTGTACCTCTGCATTGTCGAGCCATGCACAGTCGCCGCCAAATCGGCAGAGTTCCAGTTGCTGTGTTGTGCCATCTTCGTCATGATACAGGACATAGAGTGTTTGTTCGCCGTAATCAGTTATTCCAAAGCCCCAGGCTTTCATTTCGCAGTCCTTGTATTTTGCTGCATTTTTTGTGAATTCCGAGATCTTTTGCAAAACCTCTGCATCTGTGATGTACGATTCCTTTTCACCATCTTCTTTGATGTGGTTCATGTGGTCATCAACGGAGAGATACACGCAATTGCACAATGGAGCTGAATACCGGTTTCCGTTGGCGGTGATTATTTGTTCGTAATCTTCGCCATCCCAGCCGTTTTCTGACATGATAATTCTATAATCATTGATAAACAAAACCGGCGTATCATCATACTGGTTTTGATTCATCAACTCACGTTTCATCATGCAAAGGTCAAACGCATTCAGTACGCCGTCTTCATACAGATCGGCTGCTTTCCAGTTGGAAAGTGTTGCATCGGGAACACCCGTCAGCCATTTCTGGAGCATGACAGCGTCAGCGGCATTCAACTTCCCGTCTGCATTGACATCGCCCTTTACAGGCTCAGAAAATTCAGATTCGTCTATTTCTTCGACGGACATATCTTCACCGATCTTATAATAACCGACATCTCTGACGTTTTTCGTCTGCTCTGGATCCCAAGGTCTGCCTTGAGAGATCGTAACTTTTACTGTGCCAGCGGATACTGCTTCATATACATAGACAGCATGACTTTGGCTTCCAGGTGGAATCGGCTCATCGGAAGAAATATTGTATTCTTTTACTTCTTTGATTTCCGCCGTTCCAAGCTGCTCCAGAATCACCTCATCACCGGTACTATAATTGATGGTATCACAATAAACGATATAGTTGCCATGAACGGATACATTTCCGTTTTTCGCAATGAATGCTTCATAATCATCCATTGTAGCAGGCAGCCAGTCGAATTCATCGACAGATTCAAGAGTGATCGTCTTTTCGTCATGGTCAATCGCCTTGACTCTGATCGTGCCGTCACCGATGTATTTGCTGTAATACTGCGGCAGAAATACAGGAAGGACAAGGTCATTGATATGGTAGTCATAGCATAGCAGATGAGTATTTCTGTCGATCGTATCACCGACGGAAAGCGTTCTGCCGTCCAGATAAGTCACGCCCTCAATATCGGGTGCGACATACATAACAAGTCCGTCAATTCCAACAATTTCAGCATCAAACGGAAGCACATAATCGCCGCTGTTCAGATAAACAAGATCATAATCACCCTTTGTATTGACAACGTTCAGACAGCTCCCTGCTCCGTCTCCTGTGTAGTGCAGGGTATCGTACTTTTTCAGTTTTGTTCCCAGTGTAAGTTCGGAGGTCTGATAGGTCTTGCTTGTCTCCACGTCATCTGAAACATCTATGGTAATGGTCTTATCTGTTCCAATATTGGAATGGCTTACTGTAATGGTCGCTGTGCCGTTGCCAACACCTGTGATAAGCCCATTTTGATCGACAATGGCGACATTCTCATCACTGGAAGAATAAAAAACAGACTGTTTTGCACCAGTACTCCATTCCAGTTCCAGCTGAACACTTTCTCCCACTGCAATGGTGTTCTTGGAAACGGAGAGATTTGTTACAGATGCAATGATCGTCAGTGCGTGAGCAGGCGTTTCTGCATAGGACACCATCGCCGCTGTGGAACAGCAGAGGCAGCCTGCAAGCAGGACTAAAATGACTTTCTTTCTCAAATTTACCACCCTCTAATCATATGTTATAATATGTTATATATATAACGGTTTTAGTATATCATAAAAATATCTGGTTGTCAAGGAATATACAAAAAAATCTATGGCAATACTGTGCAAAGATTGTGCATCAGATACGCAATGAGTATCGACACACCCTAGTTGCTCCCATATGTCAGCAAATTGCAATTATAATGTAACCGCCAACCAGACCAGCGGGCAAAAAATGAGCCGAGATCAACCTCGGCTCAAATCCCGTATTCGTTTCATCACAATGAATTGCAGTGAGTTATTGTGAATTACTGTGCGGTGAAATACTGTCAGTTA
>NZ_KI260323.1 GCF_000468015.1 Ruminococcus callidus ATCC 27760
GCCATTCAAGGGCCGTTTTAAGTTAATGACATTGATGCAGGCATCGCCCCTACACATTCCAAGAGGTTCTTTCGTAAAATCCAATGCTGCAAAAGTAAAAAAATCCCCCTGCACTCGCAGAGGGATTTTTGCATATCCGATTTATTTTCTAAAACGTCATCTAAAATGTCAGAATAAAGCATATCCAGTGTTCGTATTCCGATTCCACCTGTATGCGAATCTTATGGGCATCGGCAATGCTCTGGGCGATAGACAGCCCCAGACCATAACCGCCGGTGGCTCTGGCACGGGACGCGTCGCTGCGGTAGAACCGCTGGAAGATCTTCTCCTTTTCCGACTCCGGAATGCCCTTGCCGGTGTTATAGACCTTCAGCGTTTTCTTGTTCTGTACCTGTTGCAGCGTCACCCGAATTTCTCCGTGTTCCTTGCTGTATTTCAGGGCGTTGTCCATGAAGATACCCACCAGCTGTTTGATCTGGTCAGGGTTGCCGTGATAGGAAATGTCCTCCTGTATCTCCAGTTCCAGCTGCTTTTCCTGCTCGAACGCCTGCCCCTCAAAGGGCAGTGCCGCACCGGAAACGGCTTCGCTCAAAGAGAAGTCCACGAAATCTTTTTTCTTGTCCCCCATTTCCAGCTTGGTCAGGTTCATCATCTCGCCCACCAGCACCCGCATTCGCTCCGCCTGCGACTGAATATAGCTGAGCCATTTGTTCTCCCCGATCTCGTCGTGGAGAATGTCCACATTGGCGGAAATGATCGTCAAGGGCGTTTTCAGTTCGTGCCCCGCATCGGAGATAAACTGCCGCTGGCGTTCAAAGGTTTCCTGCATGGGACGCATGGCTCGTTTGGTCAGGATCATGGTCAGCAAAAATACCACGCCCTCCATCAGCAGGAACACCAGAATGCTGACCAGCAGCACCTTGTGCAGCAGCAGCTGTTCCGCACTGCGGTCGGAAAATACTACCAGCGTCCCCCTGTCGTAATCCTTGCGGAAATATTGCAGGCTGCCGTACCAGCCGTCTGTCTTTCCCTTTTCCAGCACGTAGTCCAGCATTGTCTGTGCATCGTCCTCGGTGTAGTTTTCCGTACCGTCCAGCCGCATCAGCATGCCCTCGCCGTTGGCAAAACAGAGGAAGTGGTCGATCGTCACCACGTCGCCCCGTTTGTCCGGAAACGGCGGAGCGTTCCGACCGCCGTCGTTCATGGGCACAGACTGTGCCAGACTTGCCAGCGGCATGGCGTAGAGTACCGGCTGCCGGGCGGCGTAATTTTCCCTGTTGTCCTCGTAGTCATGAGGCGGATTGTCCCAGCCCCACCACGGCGGCGGATCCGGCGGCAGATCCGGCTCTGTCTGACGAGGGGGATCAGGATGAGGCGGCTGTGTTGCCGCGGGCTTTGTTTCACGTGAAACAACCGCCTTGGTAGTCGTGACAGGAGCCTTGGTCTGCCGTGCGGTGGTTGCCCTTGGGGCTGCCGTCGTTGCCTTGGGAGCAGCTGTCTGCCGGGGCGTGGGTGACTGTGTCTGCACTGCCGCCGGAGCCGGAGCACCGCTTCCTGCCGCCTTGGTTTCCGCAGGAGCACGTTCCGTCTGGACGGTGGTAGTTTCCGCAGTAGTGGTGGTGCTGGCTGTGGTAGTAACTGTAGTTTCCGTGGAAGTATCCGAGCCGGCAGCCGGAACAGCGTTTGTGGTTTCCTGCGGCCGTTTTCCGTCCGGCGGAGCACCGTCCGGCATCTGCCGCACAGCAGTTTCACTGATTGCGATCTGCTCCAGCAGGTTCCGTGTCTGGTTGTAGCTCATGGCTTCGGTAATCACATTCAGGGCAATCAACGGGATCAGGAGCACCGTTGTCAGCATCGCCATGGTAATGCAGATAAACTGCCGCCGTACCCGCCGGATCATGCTTTTTTCTCCAGAAAATAGCCGATGCCGCGAGCCGTGCGAATCTGCACTGTGGAGTGAATTGCGGTCAGTTTTTTTCGCAGGAAGGAGATATACACCTCGATATTGTTATATTCGACATCGCTTTCATAGCCCCAGATCTTTTCGATAAAGCGTTCCTTGGGAATGATCTGTTCGGGGTTGGACAGCAGCATTTCCATGATCTGATATTCTTTCAGGCTAAGCTTCATGCGGTTTTCGCCCTGTATCAGGTCATAGGTCTGCCGGTTCAGCTGGAGTTCTGCGAAGTGCAGGCAATCCACTTCCACTTCGCCTTTTCGTCTGGTAAGGGCACGGATTCGTGCCAGCAGTTCACCGGTGGAAAAGGGCTTGGTGAGGTAGTCGTCCGCCCCGCAGTCCAGCCCGTGAATCTTGTCTTCCACTTCGGACTTGGCAGTCAGGAGCATGATCGGGGTCGCATTTTTTTCCTGCCGGAGAATCTGCACGATCTCGGTGCCGCTGCGGACAGGGAGCATGATGTCCAGCAAGATGCAGTCGTAGATACCGGTGCGGGCGTATTCCAGACCATCGTCACCGTCGAAAACGGTATCTACGTTGTATTTATTGCGTTTGAGAATTTCCGCCAGTGTATCCGCCAGCTGGACTTCGTCTTCTACTACAAGAATTTTCATGGAGAATCCTCCTTTCAGAATACAGATTTCCAGCTTCTATTATAGGGGAGAATGCTTAATCTTATCTTAAAATAAAAATGTCATATCTTCGGGTGGTGCATTGCCGCGTGGTACAAGTGGAATGCGAACTCTTTTCTTTTTTTGCTTCTTTTTTTCTTTTCAGTAAAGAAAAAAAGAAGCGTAACTCTTTGTGAAATCGGTTGGCTGCCGTAGCGATGAAAGAATCCCTCCACCGCCTAGCGGCGGTCCCCCTCCCTTTTCAAGGGAGGCTTATATACTGCTTGCAAACGCCGTATTTCATAAAGTTACCCGCCTGCACAAGAAAACACCTGAATATCAACATTACCAATACAGGAAAAGGCAACAACCGGCGTTGGCATGCCCCAGGCGGACAGCGAGGGCAACGAGCGATTCCGCC
>NZ_KI260324.1:0-1978 GCF_000468015.1 Ruminococcus callidus ATCC 27760
ACCCCTCCACCAGCTTCGCTGGTCCCCCTCCCCTGAAAGGGGAGGCTTAGAGCCTGTTTGTCTGGCGGCTGCAATTGCAACAGACAAGGTGAAATGCACGTAATTTCGCTGGTTTTTTGTCCGTTTGTCTGGTTGGCTTGTCTGTTTTGTGGGTGTCATTTCGGAAAAAAATTGATGCACGTGCTTGACAAATCCGGAAAATCGTGGTATACTAAAAACATTCCCTGCGGACGTGGTGAAACTGGCAGACACGATAGATTTAGGTTCTATTGCTTCGGCGTGCAGGTTCAAGTCCTGTCGTCCGCACCAAAGGTTCTTTAGAAAGGCTGTACAGTTTTCGGACTGTGCAGCCTTTTTTGTGTATCGGTGATCGCTTTCGGATTTTCTCCTGAATTCCGACTTGAAAAGTGCCGGAAAATATGCTATACTAGTGTAGTCAGCATTTTCCGCGGCAAGGATCCTGCGGAGTCTGCGAAAAATCATAGGGAATCCCCGTGAATATCATGTGCGGATTGCCGATACCAAGAAAGGAATTGCAATCATGAGCGAACCGAAAAAACCGATCAGTCATGCCAAAGAGCCGGAGCCAAAACCGGATATGGATAAAAAAGCTTCTTCCAAAGGAGGCAGTCATGTCCGCAAGCGAAAACTCCGGTTCGACCGGATCGCAGCAGTATTCGTGCCGCTGCTGCTGATCGTGCTGCTGATCGGAGCACTTTGCTTCCACAGCTGCCAACGCCGGAAGCAGCCTGAGGATTCCGGCAATGTGGCTGTGGCAACGGCAACCACGAAGCAGACCGAAAAGGCAACAGATAAGCCCAAAAAGACCACAGAGCCGGACGTGGCAACCGATACCACCAAGACCACAACCAGCACCGAGGAAACCAGCCGAAAGGACGGGAAGCAGATCACGCTGGCGGCAAAGGGTGTCGATCAGGGCAATCTGATTCTCATCAACAAGGAACACAGCTACGATTTCCCCAACGGTGATCCCAAGCTGGAAAGTGTCTACGAGAAACGAAATAGTTCCTACAGCGTCAGCGATATGGAAGTACAGCTGGACGCAGAAACCATTGCCCAGCTGAACAAAATGATGTCCGCTTTTGAAACCGAAACCGGTCTTGGCGGCATGCAGGTGTTCAGCGGCTATCGGGACAAGGCAGATCAGGATTCCCGCTATGAGGACGGCAGCACCGGATTCCGTGGCGGCTATTCCGATTATCACAGCGGCCGCAGCTTCAACCTGAAAATCAATTTCGGGGACGGCACTTCGGACTATTATAATGCAGAAAAGTATCCGAAGTACAGCTGGATCGCAGAACATGCCGCAGAATATGGCTTTGTGGTACGCTATCCGGACGGCAAGGACGAAAAAACCGGTGAGGACAGCCGTACATATACATTCCGCTATGTAGGCGTACCCCACGCTCTCTATATGCAGGAACACAACCTCTGTCTGGAAGAATACATCGACCGTGTACACAGCTACAGTGCGGACAACCCGCTGGAGATCACGGCTGACGGCAAGACCTATCAGGTGTTCTATGTGGGCATTGGCGGCACAAAGGACGTACAGGTCACCATTCCCAGCGGCACCTATACCGCTTCCGGGGATAATATCAGCGGATATATCGTGACTTGCGAATAAAACGGTGTTTTCATAATACTGTACAAAACGAATGAAAGACCGCTGCTGGTTTCTCTTGTGAAACTGGCAGCGGTTTTTTGTGTTTCGAATTGTTGGAAACGTCGTTGTTTACAAAAAAGAGCTTTATTTTTACAGATGCTTTTTCGTATAATCAGATTGAAAGTTTTGCTTTACGAGAAAAAACAAAATACATCATATGAAAACTTTCTTTTTTTTAAAATGACAAGAATGCGTTGACAAATCGGAGCATTTGTGCTATAATAATATATGTTGATTCGCCAAAAACGGCGGGAGAGCAATAAAAGAAATGCTGTTATAGCTCAGTTGGTA
>NZ_KI260324.1:2078-2937 GCF_000468015.1 Ruminococcus callidus ATCC 27760
TCCGTTTGTTGTCGTTGTTATGGAAAATATCGTGTATCAATGCTATAATAGCAACGATCAGGATGCTGTACTGAATCAAATCTGACCAAGTTACGTATTCCATACCACTCACTCCCTTCTGGGAGCTGGAATAGACCGCCTACCGTTTCAGGTATGCCCTTAAATTCTAGTATACCACACTTTGCAAAAAATGTCAAACAATAGTTTGCGGTATGCAACTAACCACATTTTCCAGCAAATCACAAAATGTAACAAAGCAATCCACTGCAATCACCTCCCATGTGTTGAATTACACAAGTGGGAGGGAATGCTCCGATCTTGAACAACGAAGCGTTTTTGCTTTAACGCTTTTCTTTACAAATGCAAAAAGTCGAATTTCAACAAAATTGGTCGCTGCCATCAAATAAAACAAATTTCAATCGAAAAAAACATTCTTTTTTTCAAAACGAAAAGAACTCATTGACAAGCTGAAATATTTGTGCTATAATAATATACGTTGATTCGCCAAAAGCGGCGAGGGAACAATAAAAGAAATGCTGTTATAGCTCAGTTGGTAGAGCACTTCCTTGGTAAGGAAGAGGTCACCAGTTCGAATCTGGTTAACAGCTCCAGGAATTTGCACGCGGTCTGTATGGACTGCGTGCTTTTTTGGCTTTGTATGTGAAAACTGTTGCAGAGTGAACTGTGTTCGTCTGTCAATCGCCCGACGAAAAAAAGACTTGACAAGTCGGTGCAAATCGCGTATAATAGAAATAGAAAGAGCATACCAGTAGACGGTCTGCTCCCTCATAGCGTTTTTGAATAACCGCCCGGGTTTAGCAGTCAGGGCGGTTATTTCCGTTTGTTGTCGTTGTTATGG
>NZ_KI260324.1:3037-5048 GCF_000468015.1 Ruminococcus callidus ATCC 27760
GAGGTCACCAGTTCGAATCTGGTTAACAGCTCCAAGAATTTGCACGCGGTCTGTAGAGATTGCGTGCTTTTTTGGCTTTACCGGAAAATCGCATCAACACAGTGGGATTCGGAATTTCTGTGCGATCTGTCGAAAAAACTGACTACGCATCTTAGTGTACAAGCTTTATGCGGTATTGCCTTTATTCTCTCCGGAAAATTGCAGAAAAAGCATTGCCTTTTTGAAAAAGATGTGTTATAATAGAAGTTACACAGTCGAAAGATTGGGGGCAATTTTATATTGGTTGCCCCAAGGGGAAACCGTCCCTGCAAGAAAGGAGTTCGAACTTCATGCAGAAAAAAATGCTCGCTGCCTGTACCGCTTTTTGTGCACTGGCAGCCCTTATGGTAGGATGCACAGATGTTTCCGGCAATGGCGACAGCCAGACACCGGTAAATATGACCGCAGAAACAACGGCTTCCGAAGAAGCAGCAGAAACTCAGCCGGCAGAAACGGAAACTGCGGCAGAGGACACCGAAACCATTGACACGACAGCTGCCGGAGAAACTGCCGACACCACAGAAACCACTGCCGCAGTCACCGCAGAGGCAGCCGCCTCTCAGGGGACAGTCGGGGATACCGGCATGACAGAAAGCGAATGGGTGGCACAGGCTCAGCAGATGTACGAAAAGGCTGCACAGACCTATTACACCTATCTCTGCTCCAGCAGCGGCTTTACGTATGATACTGAGGACACCATTGCCGATGACTACGTGCGGATCACCAGCTGTGACACGCTGGAAGATGCCGAAGCACCGTACTATGCCGTGTTTGCCAAGTCTGCTCACGCTTCGGACTTTGACGGCATGCTGGAAATGTCCGAGGATAAGCTGTACGGCAGAATGGGCGACCGCGGAGCCGATATTTCTTATGTATCGTCTGCGGTAACGGCTCTCACCGCCAGCACTTCCAGCCAGCTGACCTTTGCAGTCACTTCCAGCTATGAAGATCCCGAAGACGGCTCTGCCTCTACCAAGGAGGACACGTTCACGCTGGTGCTGGAGGACGGCTCGTGGCGTGTGGGACAGTTCACTATGCCGTATTAAGGAGGGAAGATCATGTTGCAAAAACTGTTTGCCGGACTGACGGCATCGGTGCTGTGCGGCACGATGCTGGGAACTCTGTGGGCTGCTTCGGCAGAAGAAACCGATGCCCCTGTGAAAAAGACGGTGGAATGTGCAAAGAGTGTAGCCCTGACTACCGATGTGCCGAAACCGGTGCCGGACAGCCAGATCACCGGCAGAATTGTGGTGGAAGTACAGGACTATCCGGTGCATGTGACCGTGCAGAAGTTCACACCGGAGGGCACACCAACCTATTATGATATGAACCTGTCGCCGGCAGAAGACGCCGACATAACAGCGTATGTGCTGCTGGTGGACTACTGCGAATGCCCGCAGAATCCGGCGGAATTTCCGCATACTTATACATCGCCGTCCCTGACCTGCATTTATAACTCCGTGTATCACGTTTCCGTCAGCGAACCGGATACAGACGGAGCCATATTCGAGGACGACAGCGTGCTGATCGCAGACCCCCACATGGAAGCATCTGTCAGCGGAAACAGCACGTATACATATGCGGTTTCGTTTCCGGAGCAGATGACGGAACCGGTGTCCGCTTCAGAACCGACTGCGGAAGTCACTGCGGAGGGCAATTTGCAGGTATCTCGTGACATCTCTCTGCTGTATCGTCCGTTTGTGACCGGAGATACCGACGGCAGCGGTGCGATCGATACCACAGACGTGTTTTATCTGATGTATTACGTTGCTTCGAAGTCCGCCGGTGTGGCAGTGCCGGAAAATGTAAAACCTGCGGCATGCGATATTGACGGTAACGGACTTGTCGATTCCACAGATGCATTTTATCTGATGCTGTATTGTGCATATGCTGGCATCGGAAAAACCACTTCCTTTGCAGATCTGGTTGCAGGAAAATATTGAGGCAATACCGCACAAAGAGCGTCTGGCGA
>NZ_KI260324.1:5148-7043 GCF_000468015.1 Ruminococcus callidus ATCC 27760
TCTGTCGCACAATCTTTGTGCGGTATTGCCTTGAGTGTTCAGAACAAACTGTAGGCTCTGTAAAAGATAGTCGTTCTAGGTTTCACCTGGAACGGCTGTTTTTGTTTTCATGTGACAACACCGCACAAAGCCCGCCTGACGGCTTTGTGCGGTGTTGCCATGGGTGAGCTGTGTCATGGAAACCGAAACATCTCCTCATCTGGTATGCAAAAAAAATGAAAAACTGGCAATTGCAGCAATGCCAGAATTGTGGTATAGTGAAGATAATCTCTCCGGTACCAGCCGGAGCAAACTACTATTCTGGAGGAATTATCATGGGAAGTCGTTATGAACTGAATAAAAATCTGGCACAGATGCTCAAGGGCGGTGTCATTATGGACGTTACCACACCGGAACAGGCAAAGATTGCCGAAGCAGCCGGTGCCTGTGCCGTTATGGCTCTGGAACGCATTCCGGCAGACATTCGTGCAGCCGGCGGCGTGTCCCGTATGAGTGATCCGAAAATGATCCGCGGCATTCAGGAAGCTGTCAGCATTCCGGTTATGGCAAAGTGCCGTATCGGTCATTTCGCAGAAGCACAGATCCTGCAGGCGATCGAGATCGACTATATCGACGAGAGCGAAGTGCTCTCTCCGGCAGATGACAAGTACCACATCGACAAGACCAAGTTCGATGTGCCGTTTGTCTGCGGTGCAAAGGATCTGGGCGAGGCTTTGCGTCGTATCAACGAGGGTGCTTCCATGATCCGTACCAAGGGTGAACCGGGTACCGGTGACGTGGTTCAGGCTGTCCGCCATATGCGTATGATGCAGGCAGAGATCCGTCGTCTTCAGTCTATGGCAGAAGATGAACTGTTCGACGCTGCCAAGGAACTGCGTGTGCCGTATGATCTGGTGCAGTTCGTCCACGACAACGGCAAGCTGCCGGTAGTAAACTTTGCAGCAGGCGGCGTGGCTACTCCGGCAGATGCGGCTCTGATGATGCAGCTGGGTGCAGAGGGCGTATTCGTTGGTTCGGGTATCTTTAAGTCCGGCGATCCGGCAAAGCGTGCCGCAGCGATTGTCAAGGCTGTCACCAACTATCAGGACGCAAAGATGCTGGCAGAACTGTCCACCGATCTGGGCGAAGCAATGGTCGGCATTAACGAGCAGGAGATCTCCCTGCTGATGGCGGAGCGTGGTAAGTAATGCGAATCGGAATTCTGGCACTGCAGGGTGCATTTGCAGAGCACCGCATGATTCTGGAGAAACTGGGAGCAGAAAGCTTTGAGATCCGGCAGAAGCGGGACTTGGAACAGCCGATGGACGGGTTGATCATTCCCGGCGGGGAAAGCACCGTCATGGGAAAGCTGCTGAAAGAACTGGACTGTTATGACGAAGTTCGCAGCCGCATCGAGAACGGTCTGCCGGTATTCGGCACCTGTGCCGGTCTGATTCTGCTGGCAAAAGAAGCAGAGGGCGGCAAGGTGCAGCTGGGGACAATGGACATTGCGGCTCGGCGGAACGCCTACGGCAGACAGCTGGGCAGTTTCGCAGTGACGGCAGAAATGAAGGGCGTGGGAGAAGTTCCCATGGTCTTTATCCGTGCCCCGTACATCACCGCAGTTTCCGGCACGACAGAGGTTCTGGCAGAGGTAGAGGGCAAGATCGTTGCCGCCAGAGAGGGAAACCAGTTGGTCACAGCGTTCCACCCCGAACTGACGGCAGACACCCGCGTGCATGACTATTTCCTGCATATGATTGCAGAAGCAAAAGCGTAAAGATAACACACACCGCATGGTTTCCGTTTTTTCGGAAAACACATGCGGTGTGTTTGTTGTGTATCGGGGAAATGCCCTCTGCTGTATTTCCCAGCAAAAAAAGCCCTTGGGCAATACCGCACAAAGATTGTGCGAC
>NZ_KI260324.1:7143-14180 GCF_000468015.1 Ruminococcus callidus ATCC 27760
CTTGACAAATGCGGCATTCTGGCGTATAATAAAAGTAAAGAGAGGGCATACCAGTAGACGGTCTGCTCCCATGTTAAGCTATCAAGAGATAACCGTCCAAGTTAGCAGCTTAGGGCGGTTATTTCCGTTTATTGTCGTTGTTATGGAAAATATCGTGCATCAATGCTATAATAGCAACGATCAGGATACTGTACTGAATCAAATCTGACCAAGTTACGTATTCCATACCACTCACTCCCTAATGTCAAATGCCGCTTGCTATTTTCGGGCAAGTCAAAACTTCAAACGCAAAAGAGAGGACAACCGTCAACCGGTCTGTCCTCTCTTTTATATAGTACATATTTCATGCCCCTTGTCTGTCAGGGGATTTTTTGTGCGGTATTGCCTTTGATATTCTTTTAATCCTGCATGCCCCGAAGGATCCAGTCGTACATGCCCTGATACTGCAATGCAGAACTGCTCCACGAGAAATCCTGTTCCATGCCGCGGCAGAGAATGTCGTTCCAATCCTCGCGGTGGTCGAAGTAGATTTTCTTCGCATAGTTGATGGTATACAGCAGATCATCTGCATTGTAATGGGCAAATGTGAAACCGGTGCCGGTCTTTTCGTATTCGTTATAGGGCACGACGGTGTCTTTCAGTCCGCCGGTTTCCCGTACAATGGGCACAGTACCATAGCGGAGCGAGATCAACTGGGTCAGACCGCAGGGCTCAAACCGTGACGGAACCAGCATCGCATCAGCCGCAGCATACAGCTTGTGTGCCAGCGGATCGGAATAGAAAATGTTTGCAGAAACCCGATCCGGATACTTGTTCTGATAGTACCGGAACATGTTCTCATATCGTGCTTCACCGGTGCCGATGATGACAAACTGGGTGAACTCGTCGGTAATGCGGTCGGCGATCCAGTCTACCAGGTCCAGACCCTTCTGGTCGGTCAGACGGGAAATGATCGCGATCATGAACTTGTTCTCGTCCTCCGGCAGCCCCAGTTCTTTCTGGAGAGCCAGCTTTGCCTGCTTTTTCTTTTCCACAGCGTCCTTGACGGAATAGTGTACATCGATCTTTTTGTCGGTCTGGGGATTGTAGACCTCGTAGTCAATGCCGTTCAGGATACCGCGGAGCGAACGGGAGCGTGCACAGAGCAGACCGTCCAGCTGTTCGCCGTAATAGGGGGTCTTGATTTCTTCGGCATAGGTTTCGCTGACGGTCGTGATGTAGTCCGCGTAGACTAGACCGCCCTTGAGCATGTTGGCATCGCTCTTGAACTCCAGCTTATCCGGTGTGAACATGTAATCCGGCAGGTTGGTGTTGTAGACAAAGTGACGAATGTCCCATACGCCCTGAAATTTCAGGTTGTGAATGGTCATGATGCTCTTGGTGCCCCAGTAGAAGCTGTGGGTGGCAAATGTGCTCTTGAGGAATACCGGAATCATACCCGTCTGCCAGTCGTGGCAGTGAATGATGTCGGGGTGGAATCCGATGACAGGCATTGCCGCCAGAACCGCCTTGGAGAAGAAAATGAAGCGTTCAATATCCCATTGGGTGGAGTCGCTGTAGGGGCGGTCACACTTGAAATAATACTCGTTGTCGATGAAGTAGAAGTGTACGCCCTCATAGACATATTCCATGATACCGACATGGACATTTTCCACATGTCTGCCGTAGTCCATGTAGAAATGGCTGACATAGCGGAACTGGCTGCGGTATTCCCACGGGATACAGGTGTAGTTGGGAATGACAACGCGAACGTCATACTCGTTGTGATTCAGACTTTTAGGCAGTGCACCTACAACATCGGCAAGCCCGCCGGTTTTGATAAAGGGGACGCATTCGGAAGCCGCAAATAAAATATTTTTCATCTTGCAATCTACTGTGCCACAGGGCACATACTCCTTTCGCATGTATCATAGGCAACACCGCACAAGCCTGTTTGCCGGCTTTGTGCCACAGTCTGTGTGCAGACTGTTCAGCATATGCATCAACATCTGAGAATGTATCCTGCACACAATCGGTGTACCGTGTCGCCTGTACTTTTATTATACTCTTTTTTTTGCGATTCGTCAAGAGATTTCGCAAAAAATGAGAAAATATTTCCACAAAAACGCGTCGCAATTTGTCGGTGTTGTACAGAAATCAACAGGATTTCATGCGGTATCTATGCGGAACGTCCAGCCAGTCTGTCTATATGGTATCGTTCAGCACTTCCACCTTGACTACCTGTTCCAGCTGCACCGGATAGGTTTCCTTTGTGCCGCCGGTGTAGGTAATCGCAATGTTGTACCCTTTTTGCAGGGCAGAGAGGGCGATCTTGGTGTGGTGCCATGTGATCGGCGTATCCTCGGACAGGGTAAACGAAAAGCTGCCCCGTCCGTTGATGTCGTTGACTTCCAGTCCGTCGGCACGAACCTTTCCGCCGCTGATCTGGGAAATTGTTGCATAAATGGTGGTACAGTCCTGCACGTCAATGACTTGCTGCTGTTGTTTCAGAGTCTGGGCTTTTCCCAGAAAGAATCCGCCTGTGCCACCGCCCAGCAGTAATACCAAAGCCGCCGCCAGTGCACCCCATTTCCCCTTGCTTTCCGCACTCATTCCGCACGCTCCCGCATCAGAGCAATCTCTGCGGCATAGCCGTCGTCCTCGTTAGGCGTTTCCAGAATGAAAGGCAGATGTTTCAGGGCAGGGTGGTTGATCACCCGCACCAGTGCTTCCAGTCCAATATAGCCCTGCCCCAGCTTCTGGTGCCGGTCTTTGTGGGCACCGCAGGGATTCATGCTGTCGTTCAGGTGCACAGCGTACAGCTTGTCCAGCCCAATGACTTTGTCAAACTGGGTCAACACGCCGTCCAGATCTTCTGCAATATTATAGCCTGCGTCCCAGATGTGGCAGGTGTCCAGACAAACGCCCATTTTTTCGGTCAGCTGAACGCGGTCGAGAATGGCACGCAACTCCTCAAAGGAACGCCCCACTTCGCTGCCCTTTCCCGCCATGGTTTCCAGCAGGACAGTGGTGGTCTGCTCCGGTGTCAGCGTCTGGTTCAGGGCATCGGCGATCTGTTCAATGCCGACTTCTGCACCCTGTCCGGTGTGGCTGCCAGGGTGGAAGTTGTAGTACTGGTGCGGCGTATACTCCATGCGTTTCATGTCGTCCTGCAGCATGTTCAGCCCGAACTGCCGAATGTCCGGCTTGGCGGAACAGAGGTTCATGGTATAGGGAGCATGTGCTACCAAATGGTCGATGTCGTGTTCCGCAGCGAAGGCGAGAAACGCCTGTACATCGCTTTCCGCAATGGGCTTTGCCGTGCCGCCTCTGGGATTGCGGGTGAAAAAGGCAAACGTGGTTGCCCCCAGTTTGACGGCATGTTTTCCCATTGCCAGATAGCCCTTGGACGAGGGCAGGTGGTTTCCGATTCGCAGCATCATTCAGTCCTCCTTGGTGGTAGTAACTGCCGTTTCGGCAGGTTCGGTGGTGACAATGTCCTCCGGTTCCGTGGTGTTGTCCAGATCGTCCATAACGCGGAGAAGTACCTTTTCTGCCACGTTATAGGTTTTCTGCATCTTTTCCTTGCTGTCCGAAGTTTTTACCGGTGCACGCAGACCAATGGAAAGGTCGCGGTCTACATTTCCCGGATAGTCGATCTTCGTGGCGAAATTCGTGTGCCGCAGGTAATAGCCGTTGCCGCGGATATTTTCGTGACCAGTGTATTTTTCGCTAAGGTCTGTCAGGGTTTCGTCTGCCATGATGTATTCGTTTGCCTTGGCATCAGTAATCACCATGACCGCTTCGCCCATCTGGAATTCCGCGGAAAGCTTGGTGGAATTGCCGGTGAAATAGTCCATGTCGTCAATGTTGTCGCTGACGGGAATGGGGTATATGTCCACATGCACCTTGCCGTCCCCGTTTTCATCGTCGGTGAATTGCTCCAGATATTCTTCCAGCTGCTGACGGTGGTTCTGCATTTCCGTGTCGTCGGTAATCAGCAGTACGATCATATCCGGACGGACTTTCGTCACATAGTCCACAATCAGGAACACGAAAACGCCTACGATAAACACGGTGATTCCCAGCCACCACTTGCTGTGGTACAGGAAATTGCCGAGTTTCTTCCAGAAGGACATCTTGGGCTTTTCCTCTTTTTCCTCGTAGATGGTGTCGCTCTCGGTGATAATGCCCTGTTTCAGCCGCATCAATTCAATGCGGTCTTGCTGGATCTTCTTGGCGTATTCCTCTTTTTCCTTTTTCTCCCGTTCCGCGAGGATTGCCTGCCGGCGTTCTTCCGCCTCCGCCTCTTTTTCGGCTTCTTTGGCATCGATTTCCCGCATGGTTTCGAGGAGAGATTTGCCCTTTTCCTTTTTGTGCTTTTTCGGCTGTTCCGGCGGCGTGCCGGCAGAATGGTTTTGTTTTTCTTCTTCCTGCATCAAGTGACCTCACTTTTTGAGAAAATCAAAAGGGGGAAACTCCCACAGATACCCTCGATCTGTACGAATTCCCCCTTATCGTTTCATGTGTTCGGAAATTTCATTTCAAAGTCGCCAGACGCTCTTTGTGTGGTATTGCCCAAAGGCATCTGTCTGTCAGAAATGAAATCATTATGCTTCGGGTTCTTCTTCCCCAGCGTCTGCTTCGTCCTGTTCCTGTCCCAGCTTCGGCAGCGGCCGCATGGTGGGGAACAGCAGGACATCACGGATAGACGGGCTGTCAGTCAGGAGCATGACCAGTCTGTCCAGACCCAGTCCCAGACCGCCTGTCGGCGGCATGCCGTATTCCAGAGCCGTGACGAAATCTTCGTCTACTTCGCCGGTCATATCACCCAGTGCACGGCGAGCCTCAACCTGCTTGACAAAACGTTCCTTCTGGTCTACCGGATCGTTCAGTTCGGAGAACGCGTTACCCATTTCGCGGGCATAGATGAAGTACTCGAAACGCTCTGTGAACGCCGGATTTTCCGGCTTCCGCTTTGCCAGCGGGGAGTTTTCTACCGGATAATCATAGATGATAGTCGGCTGGATCAGCTGTTCTTCCACAAATGCGTCAAAGAACGCGATCAGCACGTGTCCCTTGGTAGCGTTTTCGCCTTCTTCGACTTCCACGCCCTTTTCCTTGGCACACGCTCTTGCATCGGCATCCGTTGCCCAGTCGTTGTAGTCCACGCCGGCATACTTCTTGACAGCTTCTGCCATTGTCAGACGTTCCCATGGTTCGCCCAGACGAATGTCTGTACCCTGATAGGAAATGATGTCCTTGCCGCAGATCTTCTTTGCCAGTGTGCGGTACATATCTTCGATCAGATCCATCATGCCGTGATAATCGGTGTATGCCTGATACATTTCGATAGAGGTAAATTCCGGATTGTGTGAGGGATCCATGCCCTCGTTCCGGAAGATGCGTCCCACTTCATACACACGGTCGAAACCGCCGACGATCAGCTTTTTCAGATTCAGTTCGGTTTCGATACGCAGGAACATGTCCATGTCCAGCGTGTTGTGATGTGTCACAAACGGCTTTGCCGCAGCAGCGATCTGCAAAGGCAGCAACACCGGTGTTTCCACTTCCAGATAGCCGATGCCGTCCAGATAAGCACGAATCTCCCGCAGGATCTGGCTTCTGGTGACAAAAGTCTGCTTGACATTCGGGTTTACGATCAGATCCAGATACCGCTGACGATAACGGGTGTCCTGATCCTTCAGACCGTGCCACTTTTCCGGCAGGGGCAGCAGGGACTTGGAAAGCATGGTGATCTCTGTTGCGTGAATGGAAATTTCGCCCTTGCGGGTGCGGAATACGAAGCCCTTCACGCCGACAATATCGCCGATGTCCCACTTCTTGAATTCCTTGAAATTTTCCTTGCCGATGTCGTTCATGCGGACGTATACCTGAATGCGGTCAGTAGAATCCCGCACGTCAATGAAGTTTGCACGTCCCATATCCCGCCAGCTCATAATACGTCCGGCAATGGAGATCGGCTGTTCTTTCAGGGTGTCCAGCTTTGCCTGTAAAGCTTCTTCGTCATCGCCGGCTTCTTCCTTGAACTTTGCCTCGGTGACTTCATAGTCTGCCTTGACAGATGCTGCCTTTGCGGTGACATCATACTTGGTAATGGTAAACGGGTCGTTGCCGTCTGCCTGCCGCTGCCGCAGCTTTTCCAGACGGATCTGCCGCAGGGTGTTGCTGTCCTGTTCCTGTTCCGGAACGGACGGTGTGTTCTGATTTGCCATGGGATTCACTCCTATATCTATTACTTGCTGATTTCCAGAATCTCGAACTTCAGTTCGCCTGCCGGTGCTTCGATGAGGAAGTTGTCGCCGACTTTCTTTTTCATTGCACCCTTGCCGATAGGAGATTCGTCAGAAATTTTGCCTTCCTTGAAGTTGGCTTCGTTGCTGCTGACGATCTGGAGGGTTTCGATCTTGCCGGTGCGGAAGTTCTTTATCTTAATGGTAGAACCCAGACCGACTTCATCGATAGAAGCGTTGTCGTCTACGATCTCAGAGTTGTCTAGTGTGTACTGGATCTCCATGATCTGTGCTTCCATGATCGCCTGTTCGTTTTTCGCTTCGTCATATTCCGCATTTTCGGAAAGGTCGCCCTGTGCACGTGCTTCTTTCAGCTTCTGTGCCATTTCTGCACGGCGGACGGTTACCAGATAGTCCAGTTCTTCCCGCAGCTTGGCTGCACCGGATTTTGAAATCTGCTTCTTTGCCATAATTCTCATGCTCCTTTGATTCCGTGCGGCAGGACAGTGTGTCTGTGCAGACCGCCTGCCGCCATGTTCTTTCTGCCGCAGACCAACTGCCTGCCAGCTTAGACATTATATTATTATAGTATATTTTCGTGCAGTTGTCAACTATGAATTTTGGACAACACCGCATGAATCCATTTTCATTCTTCAGAGCCGCCCTGAAAGGAACGGAGAAACGGTGAAGCCGGCGGCGGAGAGGCTGTCATGAAAATGGATTTCCGTAGCTTTTCAAAAATCGCCCTTGACAAACTCAACAAAAACCGATATAATAAAGGAAACACTGCATAAAGCCCGCCTG
>NZ_KI260324.1:14280-18663 GCF_000468015.1 Ruminococcus callidus ATCC 27760
CTTACGCACAAGCTTTATTCAGTGTTTCCTAAAGAAAACAAGAAATGCAGAGAAGAGGAGGAGTATCCCGCCGCTGGTTCTGACAGAGAGAAAACGGTCGGTGTAAGTTTTCGGACAGTGTGGGAGAAGGTAGCCTCGGAGCAGCACAGGGGAAGTTTCCGTGAGGACGGAAATGGGTAGTCTGTGCCGGTTCGCACCCGTAACCGTGCAGGATGAGTGCGGCAAGATCGTTGCCGAATTCAGGTGGTAACACGGACAGCAGACGGAAAATTTCCCGGCTGATTCGCCCTGAGCAATTCTGAGGATTGCCGGGGCTTTTTTTATCGGTGATCGAAATGGAAAGGAACGAACTTTATGAAACAGGAACTGGCGAAATCTTACCAGCCGAAAGACTTTGAAGACCGCATCTATAAAATGTGGAACGACAGCGGAAGCTTCACGCCCCATGTGGACTCTGAGAAGCAGCCCTATACCATCGTGATCCCGCCGCCGAACATCACCGGACAGCTGCACATGGGTCATGCACTGGACGAAACTTTGCAGGATATTCTGATTCGCTGGAAGCGGATGTCCGGCTACAGTGCCCTGTGGCTGCCGGGTACCGACCACGCTTCCATTGCGACCGAAGCCAAGATCGTGGAAGCCATGCGGAAAGAGGGTATCAAAAAAGAGGACATCGGCAGAGAAGCTTTTCTGGAACGTGCCTGGGCATGGAAGAAGCAGTACGGCGGCAGGATCGTGGAACAGCTGAAAAAGCTGGGCTCCTCCTGCGACTGGACAAGAGAACGCTTTACCATGGACGAGGGCTGCAGCAAGGCAGTCAAGGAAGTATTTATCAAGTACTACGAGGAAGGTCTGATCTACCGCGGCAAACGTATCATCAACTGGTGCCCGAAGTGTCTGACTTCCATTTCCGATGCAGAAGTAGAATACGAAGTGCAGGCAGGGCATTTCTGGCATCTGCGGTATCCGCTGAAGGACGGCAGCGGCTATCTGGAACTGGCGACCACCCGTCCGGAAACCCTGCTGGGCGATACTGCCGTAGCAGTCAACCCCAACGATGAACGCTACAAAGATCTGGTGGGAAAGACACTGATCCTGCCGCTGGTACACCGTGAGATCCCCATTGTGGCAGACGATTATGTGGAAATGGACTTCGGAACCGGCGTAGTAAAGATCACACCGGCACACGACCCGAACGACTTTGAAGTGGGGCTGCGGCACAATCTGGAAGTTATCAACGTGATGACCGATGATGCAAAGATCGTGGACGCATATCCGAAGTATGCCGGCATGGATCGTTATGAGGCAAGAAAGGCAATTGTTGAAGATCTGAAAGCAGAGGGTGCACTGGTAGAGATCGAGGACTACAGCCACAATGTAGGTACCTGCTATCGCTGCGGCACCACGGTAGAACCGCGGGTTTCCAAGCAGTGGTTTGTCAAGATGAAGCCACTGGCACAGCCGGCGATCGACGCTGTCAAGAACGGCAAGACCAAGTTCGTTCCGGAACGGTTCAACAAGATCTATTTCCACTGGCTGGAAAATATCAAGGACTGGTGTATTTCCCGTCAGCTGTGGTGGGGACACCAGATTCCGGCGTTCTACTGTGACGACTGCGGCGAAATGGTTGTTACCAAGGAAAACAGTGCAGTCTGCCCGAAGTGCGGCAAGCCCATGCGGCAGGATCCGGATACACTGGACACCTGGTTCAGTTCCGCACTGTGGCCGTTCTCCACACTGGGCTGGCCGGACAACACCGAGGAACTGAAATACTTCTATCCCACCAATACACTGGTCACCGGTTATGACATCATCTTCTTCTGGGTAGTTCGCATGATGTTCTCTGGTCTAAAGAACATGGGCGAAGTGCCTTTCGATACTGTTCTGATCCACGGTCTGGTTCGCGACGAGCAGGGCAGAAAGATGTCCAAGTCGCTGGGCAACGGTATCGACCCGCTGAAGGTCATTGACGAATTCGGTGCCGATGCTCTGCGGTTTATGCTGGCGACCGGTAATGCTCCCGGAAACGATATGCGTTACAGTGACGATAAGGTCAAGGCTGCCCGCAATTTTGCCAACAAGCTGTGGAATGCTTCCCGTTTTATCATGATGAATCTGCCGGAGGATTTCCAGTACCACGGACTGCCGGAAGATCTGGAGCTGGAAGACCGCTGGATCGTGTCCAAGTTCAACGCCGTTGCCAAGGAAGTGGGCGAGAATCTGGATAAGTTTGAGATCGGTGTGGCAAGTGCCAAGATCTACGACTTTATCTGGGACGTTTACTGCGACTGGTACATCGAACTGACCAAGCCGCGGATTCAGGCTGGCGGTGCTGCCATGGAAAAGGCACAGGCTGTTCTGGTATGGGTAATGCGTGGCATGCTGAAGCTGCTGCACCCGTTCATGCCGTATATCACCGAGGAGATCTGGCAGGTGCTGACTGACGGCGAATCCATGATTATTGTGGAATCCTATCCGGTCTACGATGCCAAGTATGACTTTGCCGATGCAGTACAGTTCGAAAATGTCATCGATGCCATTCGTGCGATCCGGAACCGCCGTACCGAAATGCAGGTGCCGCCGTCCAAGAAAGCACGTGTCTGCATCGAAACGACCGAGCCGGAACTGTACCGGAGCACCGCGGTATTCTTCGAGAAGCTGGCTTCTGCCTCCGCTGTGGAAGTGGGCGAAAAGTTCGACATGCCGGACGCTGCCACCGCAGTCACGGACAGTGTCCGCATCTTTATCCCCATGGACGAACTCATTGACAAGGACAAGGAACTGGCACGGCTGAAAAAGGAGCAGGAAAAGGTACAGAAGGATCTGGACTTCCTGAGCAAGAAGCTGTCCAATCAGGGCTTCCTGGCAAAGGCTCCGGAAAAGCTGGTGGAAGCAGAAAAGGCAAAGCTGGCAAAGGCACAGGAGAAAATGGACAAGATCGTGCAGTCTATGGCAGCGTTGCAGTAATGATTGCAGGTATGTGAACGTATGAGGGAGTGAGTGCAATGACGTTTTCCGAAGCAATGACCTATATTCAGGGGTATCAGAAAAGCGGCAAGCCAGTGCATGACTTGTCCCGCATTCAGGCTCTGCTGGAAGCCCTCGGCAATCCGCAGGAGCAGTTGCAGGTGGTGCATATTGCCGGAACCAACGGAAAGGGTTCTGTGACGGCATTTTGTGCGGGGGCGGCAACGGCTGCCGGTTTTCGTACAGGCACACTGACCTCACCCTTTATCCGGCACTATACCGACCGCATTCAGATCGACGGCAGGGATATTCCGCCGGAGGCACTGTGCCGGTTCTGTGAACAGGTGCAGGCGTGTCCGGTATCGCAGGACTGCTCGCAGTTCGAGATCACGTTTGCCATTGCTCTGCTCTGGTTCGTGGAACAGAAGTGCGACCTTGTGGTGCTGGAAACCGGCATCGGCGGCCTGCTGGACGCTACCAATGTGATAAAGAAGCCGCTGGTTTGTGCGATCACTTCAGTTTCCTTTGACCATATGGCACTGCTGGGGAACACCCTGACGGAAATTGCCGCCCAGAAAGCCGGTATCATCAAGTCGGGCTGCCCTGTGGTGCTCTCCACGGACAATCCCATGGACGTGGTGTGTCTGGTACAGGACACTGCCAAGCGGAAAAATGCCCAGCTGGTGATTCCCAACATGCAGGACTGCCGCATTGTGTCGGAAACGCTGGAGGAAATTGTGTTCCAGTATCACAGCTTCACCTATACGCTGCACATGTCCGGACGGCATCAGGTGTATAACGCCATGACTGCCATTGAAGTGATTCGGTTTCTGGGCATGCACGGTTATCTGATTACGGCGGCAACGGCAAACGAGGCGTTTTCCAAGGTGCGTGTCCCCGCGAGAACGGAAGTGCTTCGGAAAAATCCCACAGTACTGCTGGACGGCGGGCACAATCAGGCAGGTGTCATGGCACTGGCGGAACTGCTGAAACACGCAGGCACCAAGCCGATACACGGCATCTGCGGCATGATCTCCACCAAGGACTATGCCACTGCCTGCCGGATACTGGGTGATGTGCTGGATACAGTCACATGTGTGGACGATTTTGTACATCACGCCGTCCCGCGTGAAACACTGGCGGCATGCTTCGAAAACCACGCGGAAGTGCACACTGCTCCGTCATTGCAGCAGGCATATGAAACGGCACTGGCACAGGCAAAGGCAGACGGCGGCATGGTCGTCATCTGCGGCTCTCTGTATCTGGCAAGCGAGGTATTGCAGCAAAGTGATACAGCGGAAGATCATACGATGCTTTGATATAAGGCAGGCTTTGTGCGGTGTTGCCTAAACTTTTAGCATGATAAAACCGGTACGGGAAAATATGAACTGACCCCAAAAAGTTAGACAAAGA
>NZ_KI260325.1:0-4277 GCF_000468015.1 Ruminococcus callidus ATCC 27760
TACGGCAAGGAAATCCAGCGGCTGGAACGACAGGATCAGATTGAGGCAGAAATGAACAAGCCTACTTCTACGCCGATTCAGAACAAGCCGAACGCATCCACTCACAGTGATACCAAGACCGGCATTGCATCTGATGCATATCGTACTGCTTTCTGGAACAGCATTCGCAACCGTAATTTTGCCGATGTGAGAAATGCTCTGCAGATTGGCGAAGATACCGAAGGCGGCTATCTTGTGCCGGATGAGTTCGAAAAGAAGCTCATCTCCGCACTTGAAGAGGAAAATGTATTCCGTCCTCTTGCAACGAAAATTCAGACATCAAGTGGAGACCGCAAAATCCCCGTGATTACGCAGAAGGGCGAGGCGTGCTGGATGGAGGAGGAAGAGGCTTACACCCTTTCTGATGACGCTTTCGGTCAGATTGCACTTTCCGCTTACAAGGTCGGTACTGCGATTAAGATCTCTGAGGAGCTTCTCAATGACAGCGTGTTTGACCTGCCATCCTATATTGCAAAGGAATTTGCACGTAGAATCGGCACAAAGGAGGAAGAGGCGTTCCTCATCGGTGACGGTAAGGGCAAGCCTACCGGCATTTTCGCTGCAACAGGCGGTGCTGAAAACGGTGCAACCACAACGGGGGCGACCATCACTTTTGATGACGTCATTGAACTGTTTTACTCTCTCAAGAGTCCTTACCGCAAAAAGGCGGTGTGGATTCTCAATGAGCAGACGGTGAAGGCACTGCGTAAGGTAAAGGACAATAACGGTCAGTATATCTGGTCTCCGGCTGTTTCCGCTGGTCTTCCCGACACCATCCTGAACCGTCCCTATGTGACTTCTGTCTACGCTCCTACCATTGCGGCAGGTGCAAAGGCAATTGCATTCGGCGACTATTCCTATTACTGGGTGGCTGACAGACAGGGACGTTCTCTTAAGCGTCTGAATGAGCTTTTCGCTATGAACGGACAGGTCGGTTTTCTTGCATCACAGCGTGTGGACGGCAAGCTGATTCTGCCCGAGGCCGTAAAAACTCTTACAATCAAAAAGGCGTGATAGCATGATTACCCTTAACGAAGCCAAAAATTATCTTCGTGTCGACCATGAGGAGGATGACAAGCTCATCCTCCAACTGCTCGATACGGCAAAATCACTGGTCAAGGACGTGGGCAGAATGGATGAGGAAAAATTCACTTGTTTTGAAGATGTGACGAGAACAGCGGTATTGTTTGCACTCGGTTATCTGTATGAAAACAGAAGCAAGCCCGACTATCATGGTCTTACCATGAGCCTGCGTTCCATTCTGTTTGCACAGCGAGAGGGTGTGGTGTAATGGATTTTGATAAACTGAATCAGCGTATCGCCATTCTGGAGCATCGCACCGTGGTAGATGAAATCGGAAACCATACTTCCAAGTGGGACGAGGTTTTCTCCTGCTGGGCGAAAGTCAGCGTGAAAAGCTCTGCCGAACAAGTGAATACGGGAGTCACCAGAGAAATACAGTCCGTGTCATTCCTTGTCCGGCAGAGTTCCTATCTGCTGTCTTTGAACGCCACAACACACAGGATTCTGTTCCGTGGACAGACATTTGATATTGTCAGTGTAAAACCCGACTATGAAAAAATGGACTATCTCGCAATTGAGGGAGAAGTCCGAAAGGCAGGTGCTCCCAGTGACATCTATTGATGACATGGCAAGTGAGATCATGAAAGGCTTACAGGAATATGCTGACCTTGCCGATACAGAGGTGAAAAAGGCAGTCCGAAAAACTGCAACCGAAGTTAGAAAAGAGATATCTTCAAATGCTCCGGAAGACACTGGTGCTTACGAAAAAAGCTGGACAGCCAAAAAAGTCAGCGAGAACAGCCATTCTCTGCAAATGACGGTTTATTCCAAGAACCGCTATCAGCTGGCTCATTTATTGGAGCATGGTCACGCCAAGCGTGGCGGTGGGCGCGTTGCAGGAAAACCGCATATTGCTCCGGCTGAACAGAATGGCGAAGAATTATTGGAAAATCTGATCAGAAAGGCATTATCATGACCTATGAAGAAATCAATGAAATGATGCAGGAAATGGATTGTCCTTTTTCCTATCATCACTTTGCAGAGGGCGAAAGTCCTGCACCGCCCTTTCTACTTTTCCTTTCTCCCGGCGAGCATACCTTTTCGGCTGATAATCTGATGTATTACAGCTTCAAACAGCTGGACATTGAACTGTACACGGATAAGAAATCACCGGAAGTGGAAGAACGTGTGGAGGAGATTTTAAGGCAGCATCATATTTTTTACAACAAGACAGAAGCATGGATAGAGTCGGAAAGGCTCTATGAAGTGCTTTATGAAATGGAGGTTTGATTTTATGGCGAACAAAAGAAACAAGGTCAAGTTTGGTCTGAGCAACGTCCATTGGGCAAAGATTACCCAGTGGGGTGCGGACGCTGACGGAACACCCACCGTGCCTGTGTACGGTGAATCCATGCGTTTACCGGGTGCGGTTTCACTGTCCATTGATGCCAATGGTGAAAATGAGAATTTTTATGCCGATGACAGTGTGTACTATGTCATCAACAACAATTCCGGTTACGAAGGTGACCTGGAAGTGGCGCTTGTCACCACCGAATTTGCCACCGAAATTCTGGGAGAAATTCTCGATAACAACGGTGTGCTTGTGGAGAAGAACACCGCAGAACCGTCGCAGTTTGCATTGATGTTTGAATTTTCGGGAGATAAGCACAAGATCCGCCATGTACTGTATTGCTGCACGGCAAGCAGACCGGCCACAGAAGGTCAGACCAAGGAAGATTCCACAGAAGTCAAGACGGAAACACTGACACTGACCGCATCGGCACTTCCCACCGGATTGGTCAAGGCAAAAACCTGTGAAGCAACTGATGAAAGCACCTACAATAACTGGTACAAGATGCCGTACAATCCCGATACGACAGCGAAAACCACAACCACAAAGGCAAGTTCATAAGGAGGCATCGCTATGGCAATCAAGAAAAATATTCTGGTGGACGGCATGGAAGTGCCGTTTAAGGCGAGTGCTGCGGTTCCTCGCCTTTATCGTCTGAAATTTCACAGAGATATTTACAAAGATTTCTCCAGCCTGCAAAAATCTGTGGGAGAAAATGATTCCGAAAACTCTGCTCTCGATATTGAGAGTCTGGAAGTCTTTGAAAACATCGCATACATTATGGCAAAGCACGCTGACCCTGCAAATGTTCCCGATTCTCCCGACGAGTGGCTGGAAGGCTTCAACACATTCAGCATTTATGAAATCCTGCCTCAGCTCATTGAGTTGTGGGGTCTGAACATCGAAACGCAGGCAGAATCTAAAAAAAACATCGCCCGACTGACCGCCAAATGACAACGCCGCTTTTTCTGCTGCGGTGTGTACAATTAGGACTGTCAATGGGCGATCTGGATTTGCTGACGATTGGTTTGGTGAATGATATGTTTACAGAACGTGAGAATGATGATTGTAACTATGATTCTCTGGCAACGCAGGAGGATTTTGATGCGTTTTAACCTATATGATGTGTTTCCACAGCCATTCCTGCAATTGTCGGTCATCCATTTCACCGGCTGCAATTCCGAGAATCATTTGAATCAATTCATCGTCATCATATTCCACTTCAATATGATTCAGAGAAAGAAATACAAGCATTGTATGCGTGCCGATTCTTTTATTTCCATCTACAAACGCATGATTTTTTATCAAACTGTATCCAAGACGAGCTGCTTTTTCTATGATTGTCGGATATAATTCTGCATCATCAAACGTCTGGAAAGGTGCATTCAATGCCGAATCCAGAAGTCCTTCATCACGAATTTCCGCTGAGCCGCCTGATTCCTTCACCAATTCTTTGTGAAGCAGCATTACCTGTTCCTTTGTGAGTCGTTTCATTTGGCAAGTTCCTCATAAACAGCAGCGTTGCGTTTCATCAGTTTTTTTGAAACAGAAAGCACTTCTTCATCCGATGCCGTTTCCGCTTCTTCTGTGTCTTCAATCATTCTGACTTCATAACGGGGCTTATTATTTTTGAAAATAACGGCCGTTCCATACCGGTCTACAATTCTTGTTACCATGGAAAAATTCTGATTTGCTTCTGTCATAGAAATAATTGTGTTTGTATCTATCATCATACGAACACCTCCTTGCTGTTATTATACCATATTGTTAGGATAAATTCAACCTATTTTTGAAAAAAGGCAGGTGACCCCCATGGCAAACCGCATCAAAGGCATCACCGTAGAAATCGGCGGCGATACCACCA
>NZ_KI260325.1:4377-14544 GCF_000468015.1 Ruminococcus callidus ATCC 27760
TCACCGTAGAAATCGGCGGCGATACCACCAAGCTTTCCAAGGCTCTGGAGAGCGTCAACAAGAACATCAAAAATACACAGACACAGCTGAAAGATGTGGAAAAGCTGCTGAAGCTGGACCCGACCAATACAGAACTGCTCTCCCAAAAGCATAAGCTCCTTGCCGATGCGGTTTCCGCCACAAAAGACAAACTGTCTACCCTGAAGATTGCTGCAGAACAGGCAAACACTGCTCTTGCAAACGGTGAGATTTCGCAGCAGCAATATGATGCACTTCAGCGTGAAATTGTCGAAACAGAACAGGAACTCCGCCGTTTACAAACCGAGGCAGATAAAACAAATACTGCATTTGCGAAAATTGGTGCTGCCGGTGAAGTAATGCAGAATGTCGGAAACAAAATCTCCGGTGCAGGCGAAAAACTGATGCCCATAACAGCCGGAGTGACTGCCTTGGGAACGCTTGCAGTAAAGACAGGTGCCGATTTCGATTCTGCCATGAGTAAGGTCGCCGCTGTTTCCGGTGCAACCGGTGAAGAATTGGATGCACTGCGAGACAAAGCACGAGACATGGGCAGCAAAACAAAGTTTTCCGCAAGTGAAGCCGCTGAAGCCATGAACTACATGGCGATGGCAGGCTGGAAAACAGAAGATATGCTGTCCGGTATTGAGGGCATTATGAATCTTGCCGCTGCATCCGGTGAGGATTTGGCGACGACATCCGATATTGTTACAGATGCATTGACCGCTTTCGGCTTAACTGCTGCCGACAGCGGTCATTTTGCTGATGTGTTGGCGGCTGCAAGCTCCAATGCCAATACCAATGTGTCCATGATGGGCGAAACTTTCAAGTATGCCGCACCTGTTGCGGGTGCGCTGGGGTTCTCTGTAGAAGATACCGCACAGGCAATCGGCTTAATGGCAAATGCGGGCATCAAGTCCACACAGGCAGGCACTTCCCTTCGTTCCATTCTGACCGCTTTGTCGGGCGAAGTGAAATTCTGCGGTGATGCAATTGGGGAAGTAACGGTACAGACCACCAATGCTGACGGTTCCATGCGTGACCTGAATGATATTTTAGACGACTGCCGAACTGCTTTTTCCGGTTTATCTGAATCGGAACAGGCATCTGCTGCACAGGCACTTGTGGGAAAGAATGCCATGTCCGGTTTCCTTGCACTCATGAATGCCGCACCTGCGGATATCAGCAAACTTGAGGGGGCAATTTCTGCCTGTGACGGCACATCCCTTTCCATGGCAGAAACCATGCAGGACAACCTTGCCGGACAGCTGACCATTCTAAAATCTCAGCTGGAGGAACTGGCGATTTCCTTTTCGGATGTTCTGATGCCTGCAATCCGTTCCATTGTAACATGGGTGCAGGGATTGGTGGATTGGCTGAATCAGCTTGACCCACAGACAAAAGAAACCATTGTCAAAATTGCACTGGCTGCAGCGGCTCTCGGTCCTCTGCTGATTGTATTGGGAAAAACAGTATCCGGTGTGGGAACGGTCTTTTCCGCAGTGTCCAAACTGCCCGCCCTTTTCTCTGCTGTGCAGAGTGGCATCGGAGCCATTACCGGAGCGTTAGGCGTGTCCTTAGGTCCGCTGCTTGCCATTATCGCAGCTGTTGCTGCTCTGGTGGCTGCTTTTGTGCATCTCTGGAAAACCAATGACGAATTCAAAAGCAACATCATCGCCATCTGGGAGCAAATCAAAAGCACCTTTGCCGGATTGACACAGGGCATCACCGACCGACTAAATGATCTGGGATTCGACTTTGAGAGTTTCACCGATGTGCTGAAAGCAGCGTGGGATGGGTTGTGCAATCTGCTGGCTCCTATTTTTGAAGGTGTCTTTCAAAATATCTCCAACATCTTTTCAGAGTTTACTGGTGTTCTTCTGGGGCTGCTGGACGTGCTGATTGGTCTGTTTACGGGCAACTGGGAGCAATGCTGGAACGGCATCAAGGGAATTTTCACTTCCATATGGGATTTTATCGTCAATACATTTTCCAATATTCTGAACACACTGAAAGGCATTGCAGATGTGGTTCTCGGTTGGTTTGGTACATCGTGGAACGAGGTCTGGACATCTGTGAAGGATTTCTTTGTGAACATTTGGAACAGCATATCCGCATTTTTCACCGGAATCATTACAGGAATACGGGATTTTTTTGTAAATACCTGGACAACAATCTCCACCACATTTACCGGTATCGTAACGAATATTCAGAACGTTGCGACAACTGTTTTCACAGCAATTAAGGATTTTATCACAGGTATTTTTACTGCAATCTATGACTTCCTCTCGCCTTTGTTAGAGGCTTTTCGCTATCTGTTTGAAACAATATTTCAGGCAATTCAGATACTCATCGGCATGGCGATGGATTGGATTTCAGAGAAAATTTCTGCCATCTGGAACGGCATCGTTTCTTTCCTTACGCCGATTTTAGAGGGTATCCGCTCCACATTTGAAATCATATGGAACGCCGTCAAATCTGTCATTGATACCGTCATGTCGGCAATTTCAAGCGTGATCAGCACGGTGTGGAACGCCATCTCCGGTGTGATTTCTTCCGTTCTGAATTCTATAAAATCTGTTGTTTCCGGTGCATGGAATACCATATCCTCTACCATTTCCAATGTGATGAACACTATAAAATCCACGGTTTCCGGTATCTGGGACAGCATCAAATCTGCCATTTCCGATAAGGTGGGCGGCATTGTGGACACGGTGAAAAGCGGTTTCAACAACGCTGTGGATTTTGTGAAAGGACTGGCGTCCGATGCGTGGAACTGGGGCTCCGACATTATCAGCGGCATCATTGACGGCATCAGAAGCATGATTGGCAATCTTGCCGATTGTGTCACCGGTGTGGCGGATACGATTCGGGAATTTCTGCACTTTTCCGTACCGGATAAAGGACCGCTGACCGACTATGAAAGCTGGATGCCGGACTTTATGAAAGGGCTGGCTGACGGCATCCACAAAAGCAAGAAATATGTGGGAAAGGCTGTAGGCAGTGTGGCACAGGCAATGAAGCTGACCATGGATTCTGATTTGCAGTATCAGCTTGACGGCATTTCCGGTGCGGTTTTGAGCCGTGATGCAAACGGCTCGGTGGTAAATAACTACTATAATGACAACAGCCGCACAGTGCATCAGACCAACAATAGTCCGAAAGCACTATCACGGCTGGAGATTTATAGACTTACAAGGAATGCGGTGAAGCAGTAATGGGGCGGAGTTTCTGCCCTGCAAACTGGAATTGTTGTTCTACCTCTTCTTTTTGGGCTTCGGATTTGGCAATTCGTCATACATGGCATCAAACAATCCGGTCAAGTAATCCTTATTGTCAACATCATCTACAAGCAACATCTCTTTTGCCCCATCGTACGGCAATTCATACTCAGCATTTGGCATATAAGAAATTGCTGCTTTTACTGGTTTCACCAGTAGCCTGTCATCATAAATTCCACCAACAATCTTGCCCTTATAATAGAGTATAAATTCTCCCATCATTGCTCTATATGATATATCGTTTAACTCGCATAACTGTCCTAAAATAAATTCTAAATAATCTTTACTCGATGCCATATTTCCTCTCTATACTTCCGATTTTTCTCTTTTAAGGTAAGTTAGACCTTTAATTCCTATACTGATTACAAAATGCTGACATCTCATCCTCCAGCAGCTTAAATACCTTTGCAACCAGATACCCGTCAGCAATTGCATGATTCAGTCTCACACTGACCGGCATTAAAAACTGTCCGTTTTCTTCATGATACCTTCCCCAGTTGATAATCGGTGCAAAAAACAGATGCCCGTCTGGAAGTTCAATATTCAATGAGTCATAAGACAACCATGAAATGTAAGAAGCATCAAACCAGTTTGGATGATTTGCCATATCAAGAAGATATTCTCTTGTCTCCTTCGCTTTTCTGATATCCTCTGCACAATCCTTATAGAAAACGTGATAGTCTGCATTATAAACGGTATAAACCGGTGTACAGGTCTCCGTATCCTCGTGAAAAATATACTGTGCGGGATTAATCTGGTCATAGCAAATCAGTTCTTCGGTCTGCCAAATATACCCCATTCTGTAATCCTCTCTGGAATTAAGTACCTTTGCGAGTATATACAGAAAATTAATATAAAACTTCGTACCAGAATCTTCTGAAAACTTTTTCAGTGCTGTCACATTGATTCTTGCCGTCATAGAAGTGGAACATTTACAATCTTCCGAAAAATGCCGGAACACTCCGCTCCTGTAATAAGTCTGCTTATCTATTATTTTATAATTCATGTTTTTATCCGATATAGTCATTTTATCCTCCAAATATTTTATTATGATTTATAGACTATACCGGTCAATGCAATGCAAAGCCTCATGTCAATCATCACCGTCCTCTCGTTGCCATCATCAAGTCAACTATAATCAAAAGCATATTATATTCCTTACACTTTCATACCTTCCAGCACTACAAATGGGAAGCTGTGTTTCTGATTATTCAGAATCCACCGTAATGTTTTAAGGTTTCTGCTGCAATTTCAGAACCGACATTCATAGCCTTTTCAATATTATTTTCGAGCATATATGAGCAGACAAATCCGGCGTGATAGCTGTCACCACAACCGGTCGTGTCAATTATGCTTTCAACTTTCACAGCTTGCACTTTGAATTCCTGTCCATTAAGGTATGTAACGCTTCCACGTTCTGCAAGTGACACGTTGAACAGGGAACGGTATTTATTCGATAATTCTTTGAACCTCGGCAGGAGTTCTTCCGAGCCGCTTATCATAAAGAAATCAACATGCGGAGCAAATCGTTCCATATCTGCAAAATCTCTATATACATCAAAATCTACCGCAAGCTTAAAGCCAAGAGTTTCCTTCAGTTCAACTACTTGCGAAAAACACGAAGCCCAGAAATGAACAAAGACTACATCGGACCTTGATAAGATTTTGATTTCATTATCATTCAGTACGATGTTATCGAGAATTTCTCCGTTCCATGAATCATCTTTATAATACCTATCGCCCGATTCTGTAAGGTAAGTCATATTATTTGCAGTCTGATACCTTTCATCAATGCGTATATGGTTTTTATCAATATCAAGCTTTGATATTGAATCCATTATCGCTTCTGCATATTTATCTTTTCCGACAACACCAAGAAGCGTAACATCTATATCCTTAAAGTGCGAGGCATGAACAGCAAAATTCAATGCTTCTCCTCCCGGTCTGATTATTTCAGTACCGTAAAAAACATCTGCACATATACAAGGAAGTGCAGTCAGCTTAATTTTATTCATTATACCACCTCACAAATTCCGATTTATAGGGCTGTCACGCCCTACAGCATATAACCCAATTATATCACATTCCACTCTCAAAAGTCAATGAAAGGAGCTGAAACTTTGGTTTTCTCTCTCATCCTCGAAAACGCCGCCGGCGAACAAATCGACCTAACCACCACAGCCAACCGCTATATGGTCTCCGAAATCGACGGTCTGTATCCCCCTGCCGGCACAGTCAGCACCTCCACCTATGCCGGCATGAACGGCAGCTATCTGAACAACGCATTCATCGAAAAGCGGAACATCGTCATTACCTTTCAGATGCGTGGAGTGAACATCGAAAAACGCCGTCACGCCTTGTACCGTGTGGTGAAACCCTCCCGCTATCTCAAGCTCTATTACAAAACGGCAGGCATTGACGTGTGCACCGAAGGCTATGTGGAAACCTGCCCTGTGGAACACTTCAGTGATAAGGTCAGCGGTCAGATTTCAATGATTTGTCCCGACCCGTACTTTTACAGCACCTTTGCAATTCACGCCTACTACAGCCAGATTGCAGGGGCATTTGTATTTCCCTTTCCGCAAAGTGACGAGCCGTTTCCCCTTGGAATTTACAGCACCACGGATAATATCCCCATACAAAATGACGGTGATGAAACAGGCTTTACCATTCGCATAGAAGCATGGGCAAATGAAACAGTGCCGGAAATCGCCGCAGTAACACCAACGATATACAATGCCGACACCGGCGAATATCTTCAAATCAAAGGCGAAATTCTCAAAGGAGATGTCATTACAATCACCACCAAAACAGGCAGCAAAACGGTGACGCTCACCCGAAACGGCGTGGATTTCAACATCATCAATCGACTGGTGGCAGGTTCCACATGGCTGACGCTCCGTGAGGGACAAAACACGTTTCATGTAACCGCCGTTCGCAATGTGAAAAATATCCGTGTGACCTTGATGCACACAAATGCGTATTTAGGAGTGTAAAAGATGCAGATTGAAATTTATTGTTTTACGGCAAAAGAACGCAGTATCTCAGCAGAGCTTATGGCAATCTGCGACAGTTTTTCTTCGCTGCTCTGGGACGTGGAATATTACAAATGCGGCTGCTTTGAAGTGTACATTGCCGCCAATGCCAAAAATGTGGAGATTTTCCGGACAGGAAGAATCATCGGGCGTAATGATGACAAGGAACACTTCGGCATCATCGAGTCGGTACAAATTGATACCGATGCAGAAAATGGTGATTATCTGACCGTTTCAGGCAGATTCCTGACATCACTGCTTTCCCGCAGAATCATTTACCCGTCATTTTCCGCAGGCAATACCTTTGAAAATATTGTGCGGAGTGTGCTTTCCGACAATGCCATATCCGCTGGCACCCGCACCATTTCCGGACTTTCTATGGGAACAGTCAGCGGCGAATGCTGGCAAAGCAGAACAAGACTGCAAGTCAGCTATGATAATCTGATGGAATGGCTGTATACCATTTGCGAAACCATTGGCGGTTCGGTAAATATCCGCATGGAAGGCAATGCACTGAAATGTGATCTTCTGCAAGGCACAGACCGCAGTATTTTACAGAACGACAATCCCCATATCGTCCATTGCTGCATTTTCCACGCAGTATCAGTACAACAAAGACTATTTTGTCGGCGATTATGTCACTGTGAAGCATGTGCGTTTCGGACTCATACAGCCGAAAATTCAGCTTGTGGGCATGATTGAAAGCTTTGATCAGAACGGCAGAAGTCTGACACCAACATTCAAAATATAGGAGGTACTTATGGCATTTTCATATGGATTTTTCAATGCAAAAAATCTGGACAGAGTTTACACAGCAGAAGATTTCACAGGATATTTGTCAAGCATGATCTGCAATGGTGTATTGGATACTTACGGGAACAATTTTTCGGTTACTGCCGGAGAAAAGCTCTCGGTTCTCATCGGCACGGGAAAAGCATGGCTGAACGGTCACTATTTCATCAATGACACTGTATATACCCTCGATTTGCGGAAATATGCAGATGAATCCCTTTCACGCTATGTGACCATCGGCATCAGCTGTGATGTCAGTGATTCCGTCCGTGCCTGCAAACTGGAAGTAAAGTCCGGAACAGCGGCAACTGCGCCAACGATTCCTGTTTTTGAAAATACGGATACGAAAACATATCTGACCCTTGCGTCGGTTCGTCTGAACGGCGGTGTAACGAAAATTACGGATGCCAATATCAAAGATTATCGTGCAGATGAGAAGAAATGCGGCTATGTGAAGTGTATTCTGGGAAAATGCAGGGTGTCTGAAATGCTTGTTGCTATGACGGTTTTAACAGACAGAGTTCAAGAAATGACTGGTAAACTCGACACGCTGCAAAGCACTGTGGATATGCTTCAGCTAAAGGTGGATGACCTTACAGGCGATGTAATTGCTGTCGGTTCTCTTGGCAAGGAGATTTACTATGTTCTCTACAGCAACGGCAATCTGCTGGTGCGTGGCACGGGAGAAATGTATGATTATGATTTGGACACCAACTTATCTCCCTTGCGCGGCAATAGCGACATTCAAGCTGTTGTAATTGATGAGGGAATCGTTTCTGTAGGTGATTATGTTTTTGAAAATTGCAAAAACATGAAAAATATCACACTCCCGCCCTCGCTGACAAGTATCGGACAAGCAGCTTTCATGCAGGGAGATAATTATATCGGTGAGGTGTGTGGTTTAACGAATATTGCAATTCCGTCAAAAGTTACAAGCATTTCGGGCAGTGCATTCTGGGGTACTGCAATTGAAAGCCTTGTTATTCTTGATTCAGTTACGGAAATTGGAAAATATGCCTTCCGTGACTGTACGGCATTAAAGAAAGTAACCATCAATGGAACTGTTATCGGTGAGTTTATGTTCGTCAGCTGTACAAAGCTGTCGAACTTTACCATAGGCTCAAAGCTGAAGAAAATCGGCTCGAACGTGTTCAATTACTGCTCCGCCCTCAAGCTGATTACCTATGATGGTACGCTTGCACAGTGGCAGACGATTGAAAAAGGCAATAACTGGGACGGCAAATCTGCTATGGACATTGCAAAATCCGGACTTACAAAAATTCAGTGTACTGACGGGTATCTGGAATACGCTGACGGCACATGGAACGAGGTGAAGGAATGATGCTGAAATTTCTTGTAAAGGGACAGAAAATTGAGCTTCTAGAACGCGAAGTGATTGCCTCCGACCAGATTGCATTTGTAACACTGAAATTTGTATTTGACGGCGATTGGAAAAAGTTTCACAAGGTGGTGCAGTTTACCCAGTGTGATGAAACATACAACCGTGTGCTCGGCACTGACGGACTGTCCTGTTTGCTGCCTGCGGAGCTTCATGCAGGTGCGGTAAAGCTATCCGTATTCGGATATGACGCTGACAATACATCCGGACTGCGTGCCACAACGGTTCCGGTGACACTACATATTCGTGCATCCGGATTTGTAGGAGAGGATGCCGATTCCCCCATTCCGCCGACGCCCGATTTGTATACGCAGCTTTTACAGAAAATCGGTGAAGTGCAGCATGGGAAAGATGGTGCAGACGGCAAGGATGGAAAAGACGGCTTATCCGCATATGAACTTGCCGTGCAGAACGGATTCACAGGGACACTTGCAGAATGGCTTGCTTTTCTCAAAGGGAAAGACGGCGAAAATGGCGTGGATGGGAAAAACGGTGTGAATGGCTCTGACGGTAAATCCGCTTACATCATTGCAATGGAACACGGCTTTGTTGGCACTGAAACAGAATGGCTGGAAAGCCTCAGAGGGGCTGACGGTAAAGATGGCTTGCCTGGAAAAGACGGTAAAAATGGTGTAGATGGCAAAGACGGAATAACACCTGATATGTCAAGCTATGCAACAAAAACAGATATTGCAGAGCTGCAAAAACAAATTGAAAGCATTTCCGGAATCAGTTATATTTCTGTATTTGAAAGCGGTTCTGATACTTTGCAGAAATACGGTGACAGCATTTACACCTATTACAACGATGGTTATCGTTCTCTTGCAGGTTTTGCGGAGAGTTATCCGCATTTCTGCTCTGCTGAAAATGATTATGCCCTGTATTTCAATCAGAACGATTTCAGTTGGGCAGGAAATGTTTTTGTGATGTTTCTGACACCTGTCGCAATTACTTCAAAAATGAAGCTGCTTTTAAGCTATATGGTCGGTGCATCACAGGACGCTGAATTTTATCTTATTCCGAAGACAGATAAAACAGGGTCGGAATTGGCTCAGTATATCTATGAAGAAATCAAAGCAGAAAATGCTTTGAAATTATCATTTAAATGGCTTTATTCCGATACTTTCATTTCTGTGATGCAGTCACTGAAAAATGTGTCGGATGGAGAATATTATCTCGCTTTCAAAGGCACATCGGATAATTCACATCCGATGGTGAAGTCTATTAAATTTATGAAGGAGTGATCTTATGAAAGATACCATTTGCCTGATTGCAGGCATTGTCGGCGGATTTATCGCAACACTGCTCGGCGGCTGGGATTCCGCATTGGCAACACTCGTAGTTTTTATGGGCATTGACCTTGTGACAGGTGTCGTAACAGCTGTCATGGGCAAATCCAAGCACAGCAGCAGCGGTTCTCTCAGCAGTAAGGCAGGCTGGGTCGGACTTGCAAAGAAGTTTTGTATTCTGCTTATGGTGGTGGTCGGCGTGAGAATTGATATTCTCATTGGCACAAATTATATCCGTGATACCGTGTGCATCAGCTTCTGTCTGAACGAACTGCTCTCCATTATCGAGAATACGACACTTATGGGAATTCCTTTCCCACCTGCAATCAAAAAAGCAATTGATGTTCTGCAAA
>NZ_KI260325.1:14644-14914 GCF_000468015.1 Ruminococcus callidus ATCC 27760
CCAACCACATCGATATGCCCTCTGTTTCCATGGCGGGGAAAATCATTGGTGTGACTGTTCACAACACAGACTGGATCACAGTAGCAAGCGGCACGACCCCTGCGGAACAGTACACAAGGGCAACCGTCAATAACAACATGAAGGATGTGCGTGTCCATTACTATGTGGATAATGTATGTGCATGGCAGAATCTGCCCCACAGCCTGAGCGGCTGGCACGCCGCTGATGGCAGTGGTAATGGAAATCGCAGAACCATTGCCATTGAGTGTA
>NZ_KI260325.1:15014-22415 GCF_000468015.1 Ruminococcus callidus ATCC 27760
CCATTGCCATTGAGTGTATTATGTCCTCTGCGTATAATGTGACAGATAAGAAGTCTGAGGGCAATTGTGCAAGATTGGCGGCAGCTTTGCTGAAGAAATACAATCTTGATATTAACCACCTCTTTACCCACACCCACTGGCTCAATGTCAGGGACGGAAAATCGGGTACTGTGGATTATCTCAATACTGCAAGAAATCCTTACAAGATGTGTCTTGCGTACATTCTGCCTCATTGGGTAGCTTTTAAAGCTAAGGTACAATCTTATCTTAATTCTGGTTCTACACCGGCAACTCCTACACCTGCAAAACAGCTTTATCGAGTAAGAAAAACATGGGCTGATGCTAAGTCGCAGATTGGGGCATATTCCTCATTGGAAAATGCAAAAAAAGCCTGCAAGACGGGATATTCTGTCTTTGATGCAAATGGGAATGTTGTTTTCAGCAATGGAAAGTCCTATGCAAAAGGTGCAAAGGTAACACTCAAAAATACCGCACTTTACGCATCCGCAGCTGCAAAAACAGGTGTGAAGCGTTCCGGCACATATTATCTTTACGACGGCATCGTTGTCAACGGCAGAATGCGTGTGACAACTAAGCCGGAGTTTTGTGGCAATACACCCATTGGCAAGTATGTGACTGGTTGGGTAAATAAATCTGACATCTGATTATCTCAAAATTTTTTCTATCCCGGAGTTGTTAAAACTGCTCCGGGATAATTTTTATCACAAGAACTGATTTTTTTCCGAAGTATGAATGGGGGGGCATTTTAATGAAAGAAAATCATGATGAACTCGGCTATTTTATGGTGCAGACTCTCACCGAAAAAATGCTTGAAAAAGGACTGATTTCCTTTGACGAATATGACAAATTAACCGCATTAAACCGCCAAACTTTCTCACCCCTTTACGCCGACTTATTGCCGAAAAGACTTGATATATCGTCAAAAACCATTTAATATGTTCATACCGAAAGGAGGGAAAGTCAATGGCTGTTACAAAAATTGACGCAAGACCGCAGCCGAAAACGCCTAAGAAAAAAGTGGCTGCCTACGCAAGAGTATCGACCGATAACCTTGACCAGAAAGAGAGCCTTGACGCGCAGAAAAAGCATTATGAAATGTACATCAAAGCCCATTCAACTTGGGAGTTTGCGGGACTTTACTTTGACGAAGGCGTTTCCGGAACAAAATCTGAAACGAGAAACGGTTTGCAGAATATGCTCCGTGATTGCAATGCAGGAAAAATCAATTATATTTTGACGAAATCAGTCAGTCGTTTTGCCCGAAATACCGTGGATTGTCTGCAAATCGCACGTAATTTGAAAGACAAAGGCATTTTCATTTACTTCGAGAAAGAGCATATAGACACAGGAAATATGGACAGCGAGTTGATGCTTTCCATTTTCAGCAGTTTTGCGGCGGAGGAGTCTATTTCGATTTCCGAAAATGAAAAATGGGCTATCCGAAAGCGTTTTCAGGACGGTACATACAAGCAATCCTATTTACCCTATGGATATGTGAAAAACGAAAATGGTGAAATGATACCCGATAAACAGGAAGCTGAAATTGTCCGCTGGATTTTCAATCTCGCCATAAACGGACACAGCACACATTCCATTTGCAAGCTGCTCCGTGAAAGAAACGTGCCTACAAGAAAAGGCGGAAAATGGAGTTCTTCCACCGTTCGTGATATGCTGAAAAATGAGAAGTACACGGGTGACGCTCTTTTTCAGAAAACCTACACAGACGGCAGTTTCTGCAGACATGAAACCAAAAATTCGTCAAAACAAATCTTCATTGAGAATCATCACGAGGCTATAATAAGCCGTGAGATTTTTGAAACTGCAAACCGACTTTTAGAGCAGCGAGCTGCTGAAAAAGGCATCATCAAAGGGCAAGGAAAGTATCAAGCCCGATATGCTTTTTCGGGAATTATCACCTGCGGAGAATGTGGCGGAACTTTCAAGCGGAGAATCCACGACCACGGTTCTGAAATCGCATGGGCTTGTACCACACATATTGATGACATTCAGAAATGCTCTATGAAATATGTGCGTGATGATGCACTGAAAGCAACGATCACTACGATGATGAACAAGCTGATTTTTGGCAGAAAAATAATACTTTTTCCTTATCTGGCAGAGCTGAAAAGATGCAATGCCAATTCGGAAGAAATCAAACTTTTAAAGGCAGAACTCATCAAAGAAGCCGAGAAAATTGACGTTCTAAGGCATCTCTTGGCAGATAAAATCATCAAACCTGCAATTTTCATTCAAGACCAGAATGCAAGCAATAAGAGGTCGGAGGAGCTTCGTATTCAGATTGCACAGCTTAGTCAGCTTGATACCGGAAATTCCGAAATGGTTGCAGAAACCGAGAAACTCTTGCATTTCCTTGACAGTGCAGAAATGCAGACGGAGTTTAAGGACTTTTTTGCAACGGATTTTATTGAGAAAATAATCGTATATGATCGCCACAGCATCGGCATTCAGCTGAAATGCGGACTGACGTTAAAGGAGGCACTGCTATGAGCCACATTCCCTACGGCTACGAAGTAAAAGACGGAAAAATTTTTATTGTAGAAGAAGCCACTGATAAGGTACGCCTGATTTTTCAGAATTATGTATCGGGTATGAGTTTGACGGAATCCGCAAAAACAGCCGGACATCCAATTACCCACAGTATGGTAAAGCAGCTTTTACAGAGAAAATGTTACATTGGTAACAGTTTCTATCCGAAAATCGTGGATGAAAATTTATTCCGTCGAGTTCAGATAGAACTGCAAAAACGTCAGAAATCTACGGGAAAGACAAGACGAAAAGTGCCGGTAATACGCACAAATTTTGTGCTTTCTGATGAAAGAGAACCGCAAGAAAATTTTACAAAGCAGGCAGAATATTTATACAGTCTGATAGGAGTGAAATAAATGGTTAGAACAATCCCACCAAAACCGCAGATCGGCAACAACGCCGCACGGCATACAGAAACGGTCAAAAAACTGCGTGTTGCCGCCTATGTCAGAGTTTCTACGGAAAACGAGGAACAGCAGACCAGTTTCGAGGCACAGTATGAGCATTATTATGACTACATCACGAATCACCCTGCATGGGAATTTGCAGGCATATATGCCGATGACGGTATATCAGCAGTTTCGACCAAATACCGTGAGCAATTCAACAAAATGATTCAGGATTGTATGGACGGCAAAATTGACTATGTTGTCACAAAAAGCATATCACGTTTTGCCCGAAATACCGTGGATTGTTTGAATTTTGTCCGCAAGCTGAAGGACAAGAATATCCCTGTATTTTTCGAGAAAGAGGGCATTGAATCCACCGACCAGCGCGGTGAAATTATGCTGACGATTTTGGCGTCGCTTGCACAACAGGAGTCGGAATCGCTCAGTCAAAACGTGAAAATCGGTATGCAATATCGCTTTCAGCAAGGGAAGGTTATGGTGAATTGTGCCTGTTTTCTGGGCTATGATAAAGACGCTGACGGAAAGCTGGTGATAAATCCTGAACAGGCAGAAACGGTCAAGCGAATCTTTCGTGAATATCTTGAGGGTGCAAGCTGTATCAAAATTGCCAAGGGCTTGGAGCGTGACGGCATTCTGACGGGCAGGGGAAAGACACGCTGGTATGACAGCACGGTCAAAAAGATATTGGAAAATGAAAAATACATGGGTGACGCATTGCTGCAAAAGACCTATACTACGGACTTTTTGCAGAAAAAGCGAGTGAAGAATACGGGCATCATGCCGCAGTATTACGTTGATGACGACCACCCCGCAATCATTCCGAAAGAGCTGTTTCTTGCGGTGCAGGAGGAAATGGCAAGGAGAGGCTCAGTCGAGGACTGCAAGGGCAGAAAGCGCAGTTTTTCGGCGAATCACTGCTTTACAAGGCTGATTGTCTGCGGTGAATGTGGAGATCAGTTCAACAGAATTCACTGGAATAACCGTGGTAAAAAGTCAGTCGTTTGGCGATGTGCGACACGTCTGCGTGATAAGAACGGATGCCACGCACGGACAATAAACGAAGAGGGTCTGAAAGCTACATTTGTGGAAGCACTAAACAGAATTATTGCAGAAAAGCAAGAGCATCTTCTTCAGCTAAAAAGGAACATCGAGAGCGTTCTGACAGGCGGTAATTCCGAAAGTACGGCAAAAATTGATGCAAAACTTGCAGATCTTGAACGCCAGCTTGTCGCAAAAGCCGAGGAGCATGAGGACTACACCGACATAGCAAGTGAGATTTATGCTCTCCGCAAGCAGAGAGATGAGCTTACGATGAGCGAAAATGCGAGAAATGACTATCTAAAACGGATTGAGGAGCTTGAATCTTTCATTGATGAGCAGCCGACAAAAATAAACAACTTTGAGGAATCATTGGTAAAGCGTATGCTGAAAAGAGCCACGGTCTACGAGGACAGGATCATATTCGAATTTCATTCGGGTGTTAACGTGGAAGTGAATATGTGAAAATATGCGAACACCCTCGCTGCTGTCGGAGTATACCGATAGCGGCGAGGGTGTTTTGTTATTTATTCATCATCTTCAAAATCGTCATAATCAGGATATTGCTCAGGAGGTTCACCAACAGCTCTTATAAGCTCCGCATCTTTAGTATCCTCATAAACAATACGAAGGACTTTGCAATTGAACTCCCAGTCATCACCAAAATCAAAGACAAATTTAAATGCTTTTCCCTTTGTAAGTCCAAGCTGATGAAGCTTAAAATCGCAGGTGTGACGGTACATTTCATCTTCATCGACTTCTGCCATGTAGTAGCAATCATAATTACTCCAAGCCTTATTGTCCATGAAAAAAGCGTGAGCGTGGTCATTATCGAAATCAAATGCCCACAAAATAATATCTGCCAGCGTTTCTAAATCTTCATTCACTGAAACCTGAATGTGGCGGTAACAGCCTTTCATAACGGAAACACTAAGTATAATTGATTGTTTAACTCTTTTACTTGCCATTTTAATCTTCCTTTCTTGTGACAACATTTCCACGCACTCAACCCTACCCGAAATACAACATTTTCAAGCACTCAACCTGCGAGTGCTGTATTTTGATAGTGCTTAGATTTGCTGTCAGATATGTTTCCGTGAACTGACTTACAGCATATGTTCCGAGTGCGTAGATTTGATGATATTGCAAAAACCACGCAAAATAGGCATTTTCTCAGTTATTTTTGCGTAATTCTTGACATCAATACCACGCACTCAACGTGCAACGACACTTCAATTTTAATGTCTGCATTTTCGTTTAATTACCCATACAGCCATACTGAATAAGCAATTTGAATTTTCTCGCAAATAGCATATATCTCTACCATCTTAAACTGACTCAATACAATAGGCTAAATGTCCTTACTATTTATCGACTACAGCAACAAGGTCATAACCATTTTCTTATTCAAATTGTTTGTAAGAATACATCTAATCGACTTTCCAGACTTACAATATTTTGTAGTTTTCTATAGTCCCTATTGGACAGGCCATATGCTTGTCAAATAACACTATATTCTTTCCTTTCAAACATACGGTACTATCGTAAATAATACCAGAATATCCCAATGAAATATAATATTGAGCAATTGTTTGAAACGGGGCATAAGTAATTGCTTTATTATCACAACTATCGAGTGGCTTGAAAATTTGTGTCGATAGTAATTTTACATAAGTGTATACAGCCCACTGAGTAAAGACTTTTTCCAATTCCTTTTGATCGATGTTTATTTTAGGAGGAAAACCTGTTGCTTTTATAATTTTTTTACGTTTTTTAGTTTGCGTTTGTACATATTTTTCTAAAGTTACATTTAATTCTACATAAGAAATATCGTCTGCAATGGTTAGATCTACTAATTTGCACATATCATATTTGGTGTCTCGTTGAAAATGACAAAATCCAAACATGTTTCCTCTTTTGGCTCGACATTCAGCCTGTGCACATTCGTGAATGTCGTTATCATTGCCAACCGCCAAATAAAGCCATTCCACATGAGGAGGGCTAAAACGATTATCTTCTTTGATATACTCTTCTTTAGGAAGAAAACGATCATAATTAGGAATCTCATCATTTTTCAATATAGCACCTCTTCCCATTAGCTTATCTTTCAAATCCTTAAAAACAATCGTACTTTGGTCAATACCAGAATGTTTATAAAATAGATCATCATATACCATTAAAAATTTCTGCTTTTTAGCTTTTTCAATTTCATCATAAGAAAATACACCAGCTGCTAAACATTCCCTAAATTCATCCCATGTTTTTCTGATGGCTTGTTCACAATTTTCTATACCACTAAAATCAATAATGCTTCCCATATTTTAATCCTTCTTAGTCTACCAAATATATAGCTACTAATCTACTGTAAGTTTTAGCAAATACACGAGTACCTTTCATAAGTTTAGGATGTGACAATTAATAGTGGATTTGCTTGTGCTTTTTATGGTTTTCACCCTAATATTTGCATTCAATATATGTTCTGTTAAGTCTGTCTATAGAGTTTTTCAAATTTCCATCATCTCAAACTGACAAGTATGTTTCTTACTCTTCTTATCATAGTTCACACCAACAAACAGCACTTTTCCATGATAGTCTTTCAAACAGCGAATATACTTTCGGTCTTTGATTTGTTCCAGTGCAATACCAGTGGTTTGATTCCATTTTAGCTCCACGATCATTGCCGGGTTATGATTCCCAGTTCTCGGTACAAATACCAGATCCGCAAAGCCTTCTCCGCCTTGCAATTCCCGATAAACCGCATAGCTGTCTTGTGCAGAATAGTATGCCAGACTCAGCACACAAGCCAGCGAATTTTCATCGTTATACTGAATTACAGAACAGTTGTCACAGTGAACTTCCTGAAGCATTTCCGCCACTTTTTCCGCATTCTGTGCCAACGTCAATTGCAGCAGCTTGTCGGAACGATGGATGGCATTGTTGACGTTCTGAAATTCTTGTCCCTGGATAGAATTGAGAAATTCCTGCCGCACTTCTTTGTTGGGAATCCAGGCAGTTTTTGTATCGAAGTCATAAGTCAGATAGCCCAGATGTACCAGCAAAGTCAGAATATCGTCTGCAGTTTCAAAAGTACACATATCGTTCTGAAATGTTTTCGTATTGATGGAAATATGTTCTCCGGCAATCATCCGAACGATTTTATCCCGCAAACCGTTCTCATTGCGAACGATATACATTTTCAAAGCCTCATAGGTTTCTGTCTGTGTCCAGTAACTGTCAAAGATGCCGTTCATCATCGCTGATGTTACAGATCTTGGATTATAAATGGATACACCATTGACATTATAGCCATCGTACCAATCTTTCGTTTGCTCGAAAGACATATGATAACGCTCACAGAGCTGACGAACTTCCCTCTCTGTAAAAC
>NZ_KI260325.1:22515-27612 GCF_000468015.1 Ruminococcus callidus ATCC 27760
AATGTTGACCGTATTTCTTGATTGGGAGAATGCCGGTCATATAGGCAAGTGCCACATAGGGCTGTCCTTTCAGAAGATCCCGCAGAAAATCCAAGTACTCCTTCTGAGCAGTTGCATTGTCCCGGTGTACTCGGAAAATGGAATCCCATTCGTCAATGATGAAGATAAACTTTTCTTCACATTGACCGTACAGATCTTCCAACGCAATAATCAAACTGGTTTCTTCCGGCTCTATCACGGAGAATGTCTGTTTCATCTCTTTTAGCACACGTTTCTGCAAGAAGTCCAGCATTTCATGGACATTTTTGGTTCTGCCAAGGAATTTCTGCATATCGATGTGAATCACATTATACCGGTTCAGGTGCTTTTCAAAATCCGGTGTCTGTGCGATCTGAAACTTGGAAAACAATTCTCTCGAATCGCAGCCCTTGCTGTAATAAGCCGTCAGCATATTCTCTGCCATCGACTTTCCGAATCTTCTGGGACGGCTGACGCAGATCTCCTTGTTTTCTCCAAACAAACATTTATTGGTGAAAGAAATCAACATGGTCTTATCCACATAAATTTCAGAATAAGTAACTGTAGAGTAAAACAAATCATTTCCTGGGTTCAGATAGATTCCCATGATGCAGCACCTCCGTTTTTTCTTAGTATACCATAAATTTAAGGAGAAATCAAGACAACAATGCCGTTATAAAATCTAAAAATCCTCCCCTGCTTTTATATTTTGCAAAGGAGGATTTTTGAAGTGGTTCACTTTTCAATGGAAACCGTGACACCTGATTGAAATGTAAAATCCAGTCGATCGGAAGAAACCGTTACTTTTGTAAGTAGATGCCGAACCAGTGTTTCATCAAATTCGGTAATGTGATGCGGCTGAGCAACCAAAAATTCCTGCAGTTCCCGCATACGGTCTTTCTGCTCCTGTTGAGAAACATTTTCCCTTAAAGCCTGTTCCTTTTGCTCTCGCAGCCGAAAGATTTCCTGTGCTATCTCCTCATAATCCTCATGCCGTTCTGCACATTCGATCAACTTTTTCTGAAGAACATCTAATTTTCTCTGTATTTCCTCGGGCAGATTGGATTGTTCCATTTCAATCACTTCAGCCATATTTTCCTGTAAGATAGAAAGGTATGTTTCACTGCCTCCTGTCAGTTGATTCAAAGCATCCACAAAGGTTTGTTTCAAAGATTCCTCATAGACTGTTCGTGCATGACACGCTCCTTTTTTCTCCAATCTGGTCATACATCGCCACACCACAGATTTGCAGCCTCGGTTATTCCAATGGATTCTGCGGAATTGTTCCCCGCATTCAGCACAGTAAAGCAAACCAGTAAAACAGTGGTTTGCACTAAATCCACGCCGTCTGCCCATACAGTCCACCTGTGAACCGCGCCTTGCAATTTCCTCCTGCACCTGTAAGAACAATGCCCTGGGAATAATCGCCTCATGATCGTCCTCCACATAATACTGCGGCATTTCGCCGTTATTTTTAATGCGTTTTTTCTTGAGAAAATCCACAGTATATGTTTTTTGTAGAAGAGCATCTCCCATATACTTTTCATTTTCCAGAATTAACCGAATCGAACTGTCATGCCATCGGGTATACCCTCTTGCTGTTCGGATACCGTCCCGTTCCAGTCCCCTTGCGATCTGCTGACAGCTTGCTCCCTCCAGATATTCCCGATAGATTCGTTTTACCGTTTCGGCTTGTTCCGGATTGATGACAAGATCTCCGTTTTCGTCCTTATCATAGCCAAGAAAACAGCTGGCATTGACCATCACCTTTCCCTGTTGAAACCGATACTGCATTCCCAGTTTGACATTCTGACTCAGAGATTCTGATTCCTGTTGTGCCAGTGATGCCATAATGGTAATCAGCACCTCCCCTTTCGCATCCATTGTGTTGATGGACTCTTTTTCAAAATAGATTGGAATGTTTTGTGCTTTCAGCTGTCGGATGTAATTCAGGCAATCTACTGTGTTTCTGGCGAATCGGCTGATGGATTTGGTAATGAGCATATCAATCTTTCCATCCATGCAGTCCTGAATCATCTGATGAAACTGTTCCCGATGTTTTGTAGAGGTTGCACTGATGCCGTCATCGGCATAGATCCCAGCAAAGACCCATTCCGGATTTCTATGAATGACTTCCTCATAATGTGCAATTTGTGCCTGATAGCTGGTTGCCTGTTCCTCTGTATCCGTGGAAACACGGCAATAGGCTGCCACACGGATCCTCCGGGTTTCCTGTGACGTGACAGCATGATTTCTTTGCTTTCGTGGTGGAATTGTAGTGACCTTTGGCATTGTTGCATTACTCCTTGTTTTGTATCAAATGATAAAGATATTCTGCCTGCTGAAATGGTGTATTTCTATCTAGTTCTGGTATTTGCTGCGGCAGTTCCAACAAAAATTTTGTCTGTGGACATACGGGCTTTCTCCTCGTTTTTCCAAGTCGCTGCATTACATCTGCACGATGCTGCCACTCTGCATTTGCCCGAGCATAAGTTTCTTTGTCCAGAATTGCCGGATAAAAAGCATCTCCAAGGTAGCATTTTCGCTGCAGCATTCGACGAACAGTGCTATGTGCCATGGGATGACCTGCTGCTCTTGCTGCCGACTGTAAACTCATACCGGCAATATAATTTTGAAAAATAAGGCGAATCTGTGCTGCCTCTGCCGATATAATCACAGCAGCACCGTTTTTAATTCGGTAGCCGTAAGGAATCTGTCCCATCAAATTTCCTCCTTTAACAGCAGACCGCATTTGAGCCGAAATCCAATATGATTCCGATCATACAAAATTATTTGTTCTGCAAATGCAGAAAACCATGTCTCCTGAAATTCTGTCAACATTGCAGAATGCTGCTCTGTAAATCGCAGCAGCTGCTTTAATTCTGCAATTATCTCAGTTTCTCCATGTGTTTCCTGTTCCAACTGTGCAATTTCCATACGGCAGGACTCCGCTTGTTTCTGCAAAGCATTCATTTCCTGCCGGAATAAAACAGGATCTATGACCTTTTGTGCATACAAACGGTGCAGTGTGTTTTTCTTTTCAGCATGAGATTCCAGCTGCTTTTGCAGTTCCTGCATTCGCCGGACATTTTCATCATTGCTGTTCGCTTTCAGCTGTTCTAACAATGGTTTCAAAATGTGCTTTCTGCTGAAAATCAGTTTGTTCAACATCGTAACAAAAGCGGCTTTCAATATATCCTCCCGCACATATTTCATAGGACATTTTTGAGCACTTTCAATATGAGCCGCACACGTCCATGCAATTTCATTGCCGCTGTGGATCCTGCGTTTGCAAGTGCTGCCGCATTTGCCGCAAATCACCTTTTCGGAAAAAGCATATCGCTTTTGATACTTTCCTGTACCACACACAATGCCTTTTTCGGCAGCTCGCTGTCGAATGACTGCATTTGCTTTTGCAAAAATTTCCCGACTAACAATTGGTATGTGGTGATCTGAAAGAAGATAACATTCCACTTCTCCATGATTTTTGTGCCGATGAAAATGTGCATCGGTATACGTTTTCTGCAGCAAAACATCTCCCACATATTTTTCATTCGCAGCAATTCCACGAATCGCAGCATCACACCAATGACGTCCATTCTTGAAAGGGATCCCCTGCTGTTCCAACAGATCTGCAATCTGACAAGAACTTTTTCCGAATAACAAGGCAGAAAAAATGTATTTCACAATTTCTGCCTCCTCAGGTTCGAGCACCATCTCTCCCCTGTCATTTCTGCAATACCCGTAAGGGAAAGACGATGACACATAGGTACCGTTTTGAAACCGGTGCTGTACCGACCACTTCTCATTTCTGGATATGGATAAAGATTCTTCCTCTGCCATGCTGCTGAGTATCGTCAGAAACAATTCGCTTTCCATACTGCCGGTGTCTATGTTTTCTTTTTCAAAGAAAACGGAAACCCCAATTCCTGATAGTTCCCGAACAAGAGCGAGGCACTCCGCCGTATTTCTGGAAAACCGACTGATGGATTTCACCAGAATGCGGTCTACCCTGCCCATGCGGCAAGCCTGTAAAAGGTCTTGCAGTCCAGGACGAATTTCTGCTTTTGTTCCAGTAATGCCGGCATCATAAAAGATACCCGCAGATTCCCACTCTGTATGCAGTTTGATCCACGCCGCATAATGTTCTTTTTGTGTTCCCAGACTTTCTATCTGGTCATCATGCTCTGTGGAAACACGGCAATAAGCCGCTACACGACATTTTCGATGAACAGCTGCAGAGCGATTTGCCTCAATTTTAGTAATAGTTTTCATGCTTCTGCACCTCCTTTTGACGTGTCCATATTACCTCTTTTTCGGCGGAATTGCAAGCGTTTTCGGCAATAAGTCCACGTAAATCGGAGAGAAAGAATGCCGATTTTTGAGCGTTAATTTGTCATATTCCTCAAAAGAAATCAAACCGGAATGATATAACGCATCAGTCAGCTTTTGAGCACGGTGGTAATTCAGTTCATCCATCAATTTTTGTTGTTCCATAAAAGAATCCTCACTGATTGAAATTATCCCAAGAAACATAACCAGTCACAAATCGTCCCACCGGTGCTTTTCCGCAGAACTCCGGCTTTGTGGTGATACGATAACGACCGTTCTTGCAGGCAATTCCGTCATAGAGATAGTAAGTGCCGCTGATTCTTCTGGTTACAGATGTAGTTTCTGCACTGGCGAACAGAGGTGTATTGGCACGAATGGCAACCTTCTGCCCCTTAGTGAACTTGCCGCCATTGGTGTAGACTACATTTCCGTTGGCATCAAATACAGAATATCCGACCTTGCAGGCTTTCTTCGCATTCTCCAAAGAGGAATACGCACCAAGCTGCGACTTCGCATCTGCCCAAGACTTTCTCACCCGGTAAAGCTGCTTTGTAGAAGGTGCAGAAATAGTGGAAGTTCCTGCGTTCAAATAAGACTGTACCTTTTCCTTGAACTCCGTCCAATGCGGCAAGATATACGCCGGACACATCTTGTACCGATTGTACATGGTGTTCAGCTGGTCAATCGTTCCGTTTCGTCCGTCACGAACATTGAGCCAGTGGGTATGCGTGTAGAGATGGTTGATGT
>NZ_KI260325.1:27712-28023 GCF_000468015.1 Ruminococcus callidus ATCC 27760
CAGTGGGTATGCGTGTAGAGATGGTTGATGTCCAGTCCATACTGTTTTAATAACGCTGCTGCCAATTTCGCTGCATTATCTTCCGACTTCTTATCCGTGGAATTGTATGCAGAGGACATAATACACTCGATGGCGATGGTTCTTCTGTTGCCGTTTCCAGAGCCATCAGCAGCGTGCCAGCCACTCAGGCTGTGAGGCAGATTCTGCCATGCACACACATTATCCACATAATAGTGGACTCGCACGTCATTCATATTGTTATTGACCGTTGCCCTTGTGTACTGTTCCGCAGGGGTCGTGCCGCTTGCTAC
>NZ_KI260326.1 GCF_000468015.1 Ruminococcus callidus ATCC 27760
TGTCGCACAATCTTTGTGCGGTATTGCCTAAACAACAAAAATCCGCCTGAAGAAAACACTTCAGGCGGATTTTTTTATATAGGGCAATGCTTCGGTCAGTTTTTCAGAACGTCGCTCCATGTTGCCTTGATTCCGGCTCCATGCATTGCGATGTACAGCAGCAAATAGTAGAGATCCTGCGAATCCAGTTTATTGTCATTGTTGATGTCCATCATCAGGATCAGCCAGCGGTTGACGGTCGGATCCTCGTGGAAAACCACGTCCTTTTCGCCCACAGCTGTTCTCGCAATATACAGCAGCAGTTCGAAAACGTCCTGCGAGTCCACCTCACCGTCCATGTTGGCATCACCACGGGTACGCGGCAAAATAATTGGCTTGGTCGTCGTCGCAGTGGCAGTTGTCGTGGTGGCTGCGGTGGTGTTGGTGGTAGTTCCGGAACTGGTGGCAGTACTGGTTTCCGACGTGGTTTTTTCCGCAGTCGTCGTTGTTTCCGTCGTCAGAATGGGAATCGTAGACGTTGTGGTGCTTTCCGTGGTTTCCGTGGTACTGCTCTCCGTTGTAGTCGTCGTGGTTGTTTCTGTCGTAGTAGTTGTTGTGGTGGTCGTGGTGGTCGTTTCTTCCGTAGTTGTAAAAGTCGTAGTTGTGGTGGTCGTCGTAGTCGTGGTTTCTGTCGTGGTTGTGGTAGTAGTCGTCGTTATCGTGGTAGTCGTTGTCGTGGTAGTAGTAGTTGTTGTTGTCGTGGTTGTCGTTGTCTTTTTGGTGAATGCTTCCTCTGTGGTAGTTGTCGCAGTCGTGGTAGTCGTGACCGGCTTCTTGGTGAACGTTTCTTCGGTAGTAGTCGTCATAGTCGTTGTCGTGGTGATCGGCTTTTTCGTAAACGTTTCATCGGTGGTTGTCGTTGCCGTAGTTGACTCCGTGGTTTTCGCAGTGGTGCTTTCCGTAGTCGTCAGCGAGGTAGTCGTTTCTGTGGTAGTAGTGGTAGTAGTTACAGTCGTTTCTGCGGTGGTGGTTGTCATTTCCGTCGTAGTTTCGGTGGTTGTTTCTGTGGTAGTCGCAGTGGTTTCTGTGGTGGTCGTTTCTGTGGTAGTCGTTTCGGTGGTGGTTTCCGTTGTTGTGGTGGTGGTGGTAGTCGTCGTCGTTGTGGTTTCCGTTGTTGTGACCGGCTTTTCCTTGGCAGAAACGACAATGGTGCCGATCGCGGTTTCATAGTTGGAACTGTCCGCGGGAACGAACTTCCATTGCAGCTGGTTTCTGCCGGCTTTGAAAGTGCTCGGTGTGTCTGCCGTCCACATCAGAATGCCCTCGGTATTGGCAGTGTCCAGCCGTATCGGCGGCACGTCATCGCCTTCGGTATATTCCGCGGAATCGTCCCATATCACAGTCACCTTGGGCACTGCTTTTTCAATGACAAATTCCAGCGATACGCTGCCTGACCAGAGAGAGCCCTCTGCCCCGCTGACCAGAATCGTTCCTCTGCCGGCGTTGAAATTGTTCTCATAGGAAAGCGTGTAATCCGTGCCCTGTTTCAGCTCGTTGCCTCCTGCAACTACGATCACGTCCGGTGTCAGCGGTTCGCCGGTATAGAAAATGTTCTTCTCATTTTCCAGCGTCACATCGACGATGTTCATGGGAATGTCTTGCAGCTGCACAGTGAAAGATGCAGTCACATTGGGATTTCCTGTGTGATAAGTATAAGTGATATTTTGCAGCGGATCTGTTATATAAACCTTTGTGCCGCTGCATTCGGCATTGTTCCACGTCTGTACAAGGTCTAACCGGAACCCGCTCCACTGCGTCGGTTCCAGATACAGATCTTTTCTGTTGCAGGACGGCTTTTTCAGAACCACACAATTTTGCAGATCGCAGACAGTCATCGGTGCCTGCTCCGACAGGTTCAGTGCCAGCAGCGGATTGCTGCCGGCGTAAAGCATATCCAGCTGATGCAGATTGGTCAGCATCAGCCAGCCCAGCTGGTTGCCGCTGCAATCCAGTTCTTCCAGAGCCTGCTGATTGTTGATGTTCAGAGAATTCAGCTGATTTTCCGCACAGTTCAGCACCCGCAGTGAAACCGTTCCCCACGTGAAGCCTGTCAGCTGATTCTTGCGGCAGTCCACTTCCTTCAGTGCCGTACAGCGGGACAGATCCAAGGTTGTCAGCTGGTTATTGTCACAAATCAGCTTTTCCAGCTGTAGGTTGGACAGATACAGAGAAGTCAGCTCGTTCTCTCCGCAGTCCAGCAATTGCAGTTCCGGCAGAACATTGACGTTCAGGCTTTGCAGATGCAAGCCGCGGCAGTGCAGCTCTGTCAGCCGATAGAAGTCCGTCAGGTTCAGTTCCCGCAGTGCGGTATTGCTACAGTCCAGCACCTCCAATTTCTCGGAAATTCCGGACAGATCGGAGATCGAATTCCCTGCACAGTTCAGCTGCACCAGATTCGGGAAGTAAGAAATCCCCGTCAGGTCGGCAATGCCGCAGTTCGAAATGTCCAGCTGTGTTACCGCTTCCTGCTCGGAAATTTGCAGCATGCCGTCCCCGTTTTTGTCCAGAGATTGCAGCACATAGGAACGAAGCACATCGTCCGGAAAATGCTCTGTATCAATAGCAACGGCATCTTCTTCCATGACTGTGGGAATCCATGTGAACGATACCGTCCGACTGGCATCACCGGCATCGATCTGGTACGCATAGCGTATCTCCTGCGAACGGTCGTTCACTGTCAGCACATTCTCCGTACAGGTGGCATTCTGCCACATATCCGGCTGCACCTTTGACGGCTGGAAACCGTCTGCAAGGGCAGACAAATCTACCTGTCCCATGGCGTTAAATGGTATGCTTCGGGTATTGTCGATCACTTCCACCTGCTGTAATTTCGACAAGCCGGTCACGTCCAGTGCGATCAGATGATTCTCCATGCACCGCAGTGTTTCCAGCTGTTTCTGTGCCGAAACGTCCAGTGTGGTCAGCTGGTTGCCGGAGCAGTCCAGCGTTTGCAGCTGTGTCAGTGTGCCCAGTTCCAGCACAGTCAGCTGATTGCCCTCGCACGCCAGTTTCGTCAGTTCCGTCAATTTGGAGAGTTCCAACGCCGTCAGCTGGTTCGATGCACAGCTGAGTTCCTTCAGCAATGTATTGGCAGAGCAATCCAGCGTGGTCAACTGGTTATTGTTGCAGTTCAGCTTTTCCAGCTGCCCCAGCGTCCGCAGGGGAATTGTCGTCAGCTTATTATTGGAGCAGTCCAGCGTTTGCAGTGCTGTAAAGTATTCCACGCCGGTCAGGTCGGCGATCTCGTTGATCGAAACGTCCAGTTCTGTGACTTGTTTCAGTTCCGACCGGGAAAGCAGTCCGTCACTGTCGGTGTCATACCGGACAACGATACGGCGGAAATTTTCGTCCGGAAAATACTCTGCATCAATGGGCACACCCGTTTCCTCTGCTGCCTGCGGCACCAGTGTAAATGTGATTACACTGTCCGGATCATCTGCCTGCACCTGATACTGATATGACACACTCCAGCTGGGGTCTGTGACATAGATACCGCCTGCACCTGCCTCACCATTGGTAATGCTGCCCTGTACCACGCGGGACGGCTGAAAGTTCTCCGCCAGATCTGCAAAGCGGATCCGGTTCAGGCTGTCCATTGCAACAGTACGTTTGTTGCGTGCCGCACTCAGCTTTTGCAGTGTCACGCCATCAGCTGCTTGCAGTGCAGTCAGCTGATTGTTGATGCACACCAGCGATTCCAGATTCGGCAGCGACTCGGTTTTCAGCACGGTCAGCTGGTTGTTGGAACAATTCAGTGTAGCCAGTTCCGGACACTGTTCCACCGCCAGTGCCGGAATCTGGTTGCTGGCACAGTTCAGGGATCTCAGCACGGAAAGAGCTGATAAGTCTAAAGCAGTCAGCTTATTCATGGAACAATTCAGCGTGGTCAGGTGGGACAGTCCGCCCAGTTCCAGCGAAGTCAGCTGATTCAGTGAGCAGTTCAATGTCGTCAGTTCCGGCGAATTCGTCAGATCCAGCGTTTTCAGGCGGCACTGGGCACAGTAGAGCACTTGCAGATGAGAAAGAGAAGCAACAGAGAGTTCCTGCAATGTGCTGTTGCTGGAGCAGCGGAGTTCCTCCAGAAGGCTGTTCTCCGGCAGTACCAGCGAGGAGAGATTATTATTGGAACAGTTCAGCGTTTTCAGTTGAGAAAGCGTTGTCAGATCCAGCTTCCGCAGATTGTTAGCGGAGCAGTCCAGCGTTTCCAGCCGGACAAAATACTGGATTCCGGTCAGATCCCAGATAGACTTCCCGCCGATGAGCATTTCTGTTACGGCAAACAGTTCCCTGCGGGAAAGGCTGCCGTCGTCATTGGTGTCCAGTCCCTGTACATAGCTGCGGAATGCACTGTCCGGAAAATGTACTGCATCAACAGGCAGCAGCGGTTCCTCTGGCTGTAAGGTAAACTGCACCGTCTGGGTTCTGGCGGCATCGAGGTAATAGGTATAGGTCACCGGCTGGCTAAGGTCTGCCACCGTCAGAACGCCGTCCTGCACCGTGCCGTTTGTCCAGTTCTCTGCCTGCTCTGCGGAGAAGCCGGACAGTTGGGACAAGTCCAGCTGTCCCAGAATATCCGGCGAGATCGCAGTCACGTTTCCATCAGCAGACACTGTGCCGTCTGCCAGTTTCGTGCCGTCGATTTGCAGGGCACAGAGTTGGTTGTCCGCACAGAACAGCTTTTGCAGATTGCTCTGCCTGCTCAGTTCCAGAGAGGTCAGCTGGTTTTGTTTGCAGGAGAGCACTTCCAGCGAGGATTCTTCCGGCAGCAGCAGTTCTTTCAGCCCGCAGCCGTCACAGGACAGCATCTTCAAAGCGGAAAATCCGGAAACGTCCAGTCGTTCTAAAGAAATTCCGCTGCACTGCAAATTCTCCAGCCAGCACAGCTGTTCCATTCCGGTAAGGTCTGTGATGCCGCTGTCTGCGGAAATCGTCAGGGTCTTGGCTGCCTGTAGTTCCGCCAGCGAGAGCCAGCTGTTTCCGTCAGTGTCAAAGCTGTCGCGGACAAGGCTCCGGAATGCTGCGTCCGGAAAATGCTCCTCGTCCAGCTGCAAATAACACGCTTCGTCCGGCTGCAATGTCAGGGTGAACGTTGCCACCGGCACTGCCTGCTGGCTGTCCAGCCGGTAGCCATAAGACACACGTTCGGTGTCTGCCGGAATTTGCAGTACATTGGCGGCATCTTCCTTCACAGAAGCGTTCTCCCAGCCGGTGATGCGGTCCTGTTCCAGTTCCGGCAGATTGTTCAGGTCATAGCTGTACGCTCCCGCCCGTTCCGGCTGCGGCACAATGGCACGCTGATTGCCGGCAGTTTCCAGTATTTCCAGCGTCAGTCCGGTGGTGTCCAGTTCCACCAGCTGGTTCTGGGAACAGTCCAGTTCGCGGAGAGCAGAACACTCCGACAGGAACAGGGACGGCAGGGCATTTTCCGAGCAGTCCAGTTTCTGAAGAAGGGCATTATATACGTCCAGTTCTGTCAGCTGGTTGCCGGAGCAGTCCACTTCCTCCAGCTTGGCATTCTGGGAAAAGTTCAGCGTAGTCAGCTGATTATTGGAACAGTTTACAGTCTGCAAA
>NZ_KI260327.1 GCF_000468015.1 Ruminococcus callidus ATCC 27760
CGTAACTCCTTGTGAAATCGGTTGGCTGCTGTAGCGATAAAAGAATCCCTCCACCGCCTGACGGCGGTCCCCCTCCCTTTTCAAGGGAGGCTTATATACTGCTTGCAAACGCCGTACAAAATAAAGTTACCCACTTGTACCAGAAAAAAACTTGAATATCAACATTACCGATACAGGCAAGGGCAACCACCGGCGTTGGCAAGCCCCAGGCGGACAGCGAGAGCAACGAGCGAATTCCGCCGGACGGTTTCGGTGTGGCTGCACTAGAAAGTACACTTTACGAGTGAACCCCTCCACCAGCTTCGCTGGTCCCCCTCCCCTTTCAGGGGAGGCTGATTTCAGGCACCCGAAGGACGTGCCTGTGCTGAATCGATAGCTATAGGCTCCCCTGAAAGGGGAGCTGGCAGTGCGTAGCACTGACTGAGGGGTTATCTCGTAAGTCTTTTTCATTAAGCAAAAGATTTCACCAGAACCCCTCCACCGCCTAACGAATGTAAGCTTGCAAACGCCGTACAAAATAAAGTCACCCACCTGTACCAGAAAGCACCTGAATATCAACATTACCGATACCGGAAAGGTCAACCACCGGCGTTGGCAAGCCCCAGGCGGACAG
>NZ_KI260328.1:0-2622 GCF_000468015.1 Ruminococcus callidus ATCC 27760
TAAATCAACATATTTTTGAAAATTGATTTCCGTGGTTCCTGCGAAATCTGTCCCTGCTCTATTCAGCCTATGAAAAAACACCGCATTGCCTGACCGGAAGAGATCCGGAAAGGGCATGCGGTGTTGTGCTGCTATGTGCTTCTAATATGCGGTATTGCCTTAGTTTGCCAGAATCTCTTCCCAGTTTGTCGAAACGCCGGCACCGTTCAGGGCGATGTAATACAGCAGATAGTAAAGATCTGTACTGTCCATGTCCCCGCTTTTGTCAATATCTGCCGCATTGGCTGCCACGGTTTCCGCCATAGAGGACGCATCTCCTGTGAAAGTCGCATTCTTCTGACCGGAACTTTTCTTTGCCACGTACAGCAGCAGTTCGAACACGTCAGTGGAATCGATAAAGCCGTCGTTGTCCACATCTCCCAGCGTATACGGCACATACTGCATGGTCAGGTCTGTGCCGCCTGCCCAGATGCCGTCCTGCACAGAAGCATCTGTCACCACTGCGGAAACGTCCTGCTTGTCCCCCTCCTGCAAGGTGAGGTTCCAGTCAAACTGGCTCCGTTCCACATTCTGGGTAAAGCCTGGATCCATGACGACCAGATGTTCTTCTGTATAGGAACAGCTGCTGTCTGCCTTGTCCCACACGCTGACGGTGAAAGAGGAATCATAGGTTTCCGTATTCACATTATACTCACAGCTGTCCAGCGTGAAATCGTAGGTGCCGTCGTTTTCCAGTGTGGTGTCGTAGTACGTGATAACGCCGTCCAGCGTGTCCTTCTCGATCTTCACCCGAACGTCCCGATCACCGGAAACCGTCATGGTCAGTGTGCCCTTTTGATCCTGCAAATACTTGCTGGGGGTAACGGCAACGCTGTCGTCTGCGAATACTGCCACAGCGGGAACTGCCGCTGCTGTCATTCCCGCTGCGGTCAGTGCAGCGAGAAGTCTTTGTCTTTTTTTCATGGTAAAGCCTCCTTAATGCTGAATATACTCTGTTGCTTCACTGTACGGTTCCAGGAAGTGCATCCAGTCTCCGTTTTTGCCTGCATTTCCGGTTTCCATGACATAGGTCTTGCCGTTGATGTGCACTTCACACCAGAAATGCTGGTTCCCTTCGCTCATTACATAGCCCTGAACCAGATTGACATCATAGCCCAGATACGCCATCATCGCTGCCATTGCCGCGTTGTACTGAATGCACTGTCCCTTCCGATATGTGAAAACGGCATCGACATAGGTCTTGTTCGTGATCTGTGCCCATGCACCGTTCTGTACATACGCATATTCCACGTTGTTGTGAATCCACTCCATGGTCGTCCAGAGCTGTTCTTCCCGCGTCATGCCTGCCTTGAAATGCTGCTGGATAAATTTTTGCAGGATCTGCTTGTCCTTTGCGGAAATATAGGAAGTCCACTGGCTGTGCGAACTTTTCTGCCGGTTATAGACAACAAAACTGGTATGCGGCTTCAGCGAAGCCTGATTCAGCCGGTAGCATGCCATGGAGATCGCAGTGCCGTCTGCCTGCAAATAATAGTCGCCGTAGTGCTTTTCATCATAGTAGCAGAAGATCTCCTTGTTTTTCTGCATGATGCCGTTATCGCCGAAGAAATACAGCTTGCCGCCGATCATCTTCCAGTCGGTCTGCATAACGCCGTTGTTGTCGAAGTAATATTTCTGTCCGTTTACAGTCTGCCAGCTTTTCGCCATTTTTCCCTGACTGTTCAGATAGTATGTACTATTGTCCAACCGCAGAAATCCCTTGTGCATCGCACCGTCGGAATCAAAATAATACTTTGCACCGGAGAGCTCCTGCCAGCCAGTCTGCATGACACCGGAAGATGCAAAGTAGTACCTTTTGCCGCCGAAGTCCTGCCAGCCGGTCTGCATCAGATGCTTGCTATTGAAATGGTATGTTTTTCCTTTGTCCTTCACCCAGCCGGAAACTGGTTTGCCGTTTGCATCATAATACGAAACAGTGTGATCCGAAAATGTGCACAGCCCCAGTTGCTGCTGTCCGGTTTCTGCGTCCAGCAGATACCGTTCTTCGCCGTCTTGCAGTTCTCCGGTTTTCTTGCCGGTGTCTGCATCTGTATAATACCGGTAGTCGCAGTAATCCACCCAGCCGCTGACGATGTTTCCGGTTTCCGGATCGTAATACCGCCGCACGCCGTTGACCGTCCGCCAGCCGGTTTTCTGCACGCCGTCATAGTCGAACAGATAATACGCCCCGTCAATTTCCTGTTCACCCGTCAGGAAGTTTCCGGATTCGTCATAATAGCGGCGTACCCCGTCCTCGTCCTGCCAGCCGGAATTTTCCACTGCCGGAACCGTGACCTCTGTGACCTCTGTTGCCACAGGCACGTCCGTCACTTCCGCTTCTTCCGCAGAAGCCGTTCCGCCGAACAGCATGCTGCCGCCCAGAATTGCCCCAAAGGCTGCCAGAAAACAAATGGTTTTTCGTTTCATGAAACATTTCCCCTTTCCTATTGCGAATACGATGTTTCCTCTTTTCGCTTCCATTCTATAGAATATCAAATTCCAACGGGTTTGTCAAGAAAAAAGACACTTTTTTTCGCAATTATGATATTTTTTAAGGCAATACCGCACAAAGATTGTGCGACA
>NZ_KI260328.1:2722-5852 GCF_000468015.1 Ruminococcus callidus ATCC 27760
TCGCCAGACGCTCTTTGTGCGGTATTGCCTTAAGAAGTGTCCCCAAAAAGCACGCTGAAAAGTCTACTGCGTTTGACAAATTCCCCAGCATGTACTATAATAAGTGCATGGACAGAATAAATGCATGGACAGCCCACACAGGCTGCCCGCACCAAAACCGGAACTGCCATGCGGTTCCGACCAAAGGAGCATGTTTTATGTATCAGCTTGCCATTTTTGATCTGGACGGCACACTTGTCAACTCCATCGCCGATCTTGGCGGCACCGCCAACCACCTGCTGGAACAGCGGCACCTGCCCACGCACCCTATCGATGCCTACTACCACTTTGTGGGAAACGGCGTGCACAAACTCTGCGAACGCTGTCTGCCGCCGGACACACCTGCCGCAGAAGTGGAAACCTTTTTTGCGGAATTCAACGACTACTACAGCCGGCACTGTCTGGACAAAACGGCTCCCTATGACGGCATTCCCGCGGTTCTGGCACAGCTGAAAGCTGCCGGCGTACATCTGGCGGTGGCTTCCAACAAGACACAGCCCTTTGTGGAAACCATTGTCCGGCACTATTTCGGCAGCGACTGCTTCGACCAGATCTTCGGCAGCAGCGACGACCGCCCGAAAAAGCCGGCTCCGGCGATCGTGGAACAGATCCTGAAAACTGCCGGCATGTCCAAAGCACAGGCGGTGATGATCGGTGATTCCGACGTGGATATTCAGACAGGCAAAAATGCCGGCGTGCATACCATTGGCTGCGTCTGGGGATTCCGCGGGGAACAGGAGCTGGAACGTGCCGGAGCAGACGATCTCGCCCGAACTCCCGCCGATCTCCTGCGTTTCATGGAGATCTGACAAAAAACGCGTTTGTTTTTTCGCATATTTCGGGAAAAATTGAAATTTGCTTGACAATCCGGTCTTTTTTCGATATAATGTTTTTTGGAGCAAAACAGATGCTTTCGGAATGAGAACGGCATTCCGGAACGTGCTGCGTTCCGCTTTTTTTGCAGCTGACAGCTGTTTTATCTGCGGCGATCCGCACGGCGTTTCCGAACGGCTCTCTGCGGCATCGCCCAAGAATTTTTATTTTTTTGTTCTACGACCGGCTGCCCGCTTTGCAGAAAATGCTTCTTTTGGCTCTGCCTTTTTCACAAAGGCAGGGCTTTTTTCTTTGCTCCGGCGGCGGCAGTACAGCGGGAACGGTTCCTCCGTCCCGCGGAAAAGGCTATGCAGCTGTCTACTTTGCAATGTGATTCTTTCCGCGTTTCAAAATTTGTAATTCAAACTGAAAAGCAGGATTTCTTTTGAAAATACGGTTTCTCAGATTTCGATATGAAGAAAGTGCAAAAATCTGCAAAATTTGCATTGAAAAACATAGCCAAATGGTGTATAATAGATATTGTTCGAAGTGCGTGTACAGGTGTTTGAAGCGAATGCACAGGCATCACATACATTTTGAGTTTGGACAGCGTGGGGATATGGGATCATGACCAACGCACACAGGCGGGATTTTGCAGGGCAGTTTGCCGGCAGAACGCCTCTCGCGGCGGCAGGATCACCTGTATTCTTGACAGAATGTTTTGCTACATTTTAATTTTTTATCCAACAGGAGGAGATTCCCATGGCATTTACATTTAAGAACGCTTATCTTCAGGGCGTATACGACAGCGTCGTAAAGCGTAACGGCAACGAGCCGGAATTCCTGCAGGCAGTCGGCGAAGTCCTGATGTCTTTGGAGCCGGTCGTAGAAAAGGATCCGTCTTATGAAACCAACGGCGTTATCGACCGTATTGTAGAACCGGAACGTATGATCCAGTTCCGTGTTTCTTGGGTAGACGACAACGGCAAGGTACAGGTAAACCGTGGCTTCCGCTGCCAGTTCAACTCTGCAATTGGTCCGTACAAAGGCGGTCTGCGTCTGCACCCGTCTGTTTGTGCATCTGTTATCAAGTTCCTCGGCTTTGAGCAGACCTTCAAGAACAGCCTGACCACACTGCCGATGGGCGGCGGCAAGGGCGGTTCTGACTTCGACCCGAAGGGCAAGTCTGACAACGAAATCATGCGTTTCTGCCAGAGCTTCATGACAGAACTGTCCAAGCACATCGGTGCTGACACCGACGTTCCGGCTGGCGACATCGGTACTGGTGCTCGTGAGATCGGCTACATGTTCGGTCAGTACAAAAGACTGCGTAACGAATTCACCGGTGTTCTGACTGGTAAGGGTCTGTCCTACGGCGGTTCTCTGGCTAGAACAGAAGCTACCGGTTATGGTCTGCTGTACTTCACAGAAGAAATGATGAGCTGCATGAAGAATGACAGCGTCAAGGGCAAGACTGTTGTTGTTTCCGGTTCCGGCAACGTTGCGATCTATGCAACTGAAAAGGCTCAGGCACTGGGTGCAAAGGTTGTTGCACTGTCTGACTCCAACGGCTACATCTACGATCCGAACGGCATCAAGCTGGACGTTGTAAAGCAGATCAAGGAAGTAGAACGCGGACGCATCAAGGAATATGTAAACCGCGTAGAAGGTGCTACCTATACGGAAGGCTGCAAGGGCATCTGGACAATCAAGTGTGACATTGCTCTGCCGTGTGCAACCCAGAACGAAATCGACGGCGAATCTGCTGAGATCCTGCTGAAGAACGGCGTTCAGGTTGTTGCAGAAGGTGCAAACATGCCGTCTACTCCGGAAGCTATCGACAAGTTCCTGGCTGCCGGCATTCTGTTCGGACCGGCAAAGGCTGCTAACGCAGGCGGCGTAGCTACCTCTGGTCTGGAAATGTCCCAGAACAGCGAACGTCTGTCCTGGACATTCGAAGAAGTTGACGCTAAGCTGAAGCAGATCATGATCAACATCTTCCACAACGCATACGATCGTTCCAAGGAGTACGACGTAGAGGGCAATCTGGTTGTTGGTGCAAACATCGCCGGCTTCTTGAAGGTTGCTGATGCTATGAAGTGGCAGGGCGTTGCATACTAATCGAAGCGTTCGATTGTATCATTCTCTCATCTGATAAATAAGAAACAGCCCGTTTCCGGTGTGTCTGCCGGAAATGGGCTGTTTTTGTTGGCGTGTGGGGGAGGATAGCTTCGCTTTTCAAGAGAGCCTGAATAAAAAGCCTCCCCTGAAAGGGGAG
>NZ_KI260328.1:5952-6230 GCF_000468015.1 Ruminococcus callidus ATCC 27760
AAAAAGCCTCCCCTGAAAGGGGAGGGGGACCAGCAAAGCTGGTGGAGGGGTTCTTCCGTGTAATTCGCTACAGCAAGCAACCGGTTTCACAAAGAGTTACGCTTCTTTTTTTCTTTACTGAAAAGAAGCAAAAAAAGAAAAGAGTTCGCGTTGCACTTGTACTACATTGCAAAAGCATTACACGAAGATTATACAGAGAATCTTCCACTGATGTAAAATCCTTTTGTTTGACGTTGAACGTTACGTAGAAACCCCTCCACCGCCTAACGGCGGTCCCC
>NZ_KI260329.1:0-4947 GCF_000468015.1 Ruminococcus callidus ATCC 27760
AAGTCGCCAGACGCTCTTTGTGCGGTGTTGCCTTTGAAGAAAGGAATGGGTTTGGACTGTGGAGCAGGAAGCGTTTCTGACATGGAATCCTTGGCACGGCTGCCGGAAATACAGCGAAGGCTGTGCACATTGCTATATGTATTATCTGGATGCACAGCGTGACAGGGACGGCAGCGAGATCTATCGGACAAAGACCAATTTCAACCTGCCCGTCAAAAAGACTCGACAGGGTGCATACAAGATTCCGTCAGGGACAATGCTGCACGTCTGTATGACCAGCGACTTTTTTCTGCAAGAGGCAGACGACTGGCGGGAAGAAGTATGGGACATGATACGCTGCCGCAGAGATGTGCACTTCTGGATTCAGACGAAGCGGGCAGAACGTATGGCAGACCACCTGCCGGAAGACTGGGGCGACGGCTGGGAAAACGTGACATTGTGTGTGACAACGGAAAATCAGAAATGTGCAGAGGAACGGCTGCCCTTATTGCTGGCAGTTCCGGCAAAGCACAAGGCGTTCATGATCGCACCGATTCTTTCTGAAGTGCATGCCGAAAAGTACCTTGCCACCGGACAGGTGGAACAGGTACTCTGCGACGGGGAAAACTACGACGGCAACCGCCCCTGCCGCTATGAGTGGATCAGATCCCTGCACGACCAGTGCCGGAACGCAGACGTTCCGTTTCGGTTTCTCGGAACCGGAAACTATTTCTGTAAGGACGGAAAGGTGTACTGCATTCCTAAAGCATATCAGCGTGTGCAGGCACAGCGTTCCGGTTTGTCCTATCCGGCAGGAGATACCCACGTACCCATGCAGCCACGTTGCCAGAACTGCAAAAGAAAGCACAGCTGCAACGGCTGCCGCTGGTGCGGAAAGTGTCATTGAATGCTCTCTTGCACTGAGAACCTGTCAGGCAATACCGAAGAACACTTGATGAATGAGGACAAAATTATGAATGTACGAGCAAAAATAGAGCCGCTGCTGTTACAGGCACAGAAGCCGGCACAGTATATCGGCGGCGAGGTGGGCAGTATCTGCAAAGAGCGGGAATCAGTCGATGTTCGGTTTGCGTTCTGCTTTCCGGATACTTACGAAATCGGCATGTCCCATCTGGGCATGAAAATTCTGTACAGTTTAATTAACGCACGGGAAAACTTCTGGTGTGAACGGGTCTTTGCACCCTGTGCAGACTTTGAAGCACTGATGCGGGAATACCAGATTCCGCTGTATGCACTGGAAAGTCTGGATCCGGTGCGGGAATTTGACTTCGTGGGCTTTACGCTGCAATATGAGTTGTCATATACCAATATCCTGAATATGCTGGACTTGGCAGGAATTCCGCTGCATGCCTGTGATCGCGGCGAAGCACTGGCACCGCTGGTGGTTGCCGGCGGTCCCTGTGTCTGTAATCCGGAACCGCTGGCGGACTTTTTCGATTTGTTTATTCTGGGGGAGGGCGAGGAAGTCAATCTGGAACTCATGGACCTCTACTTAAGAATGAAGCGGCAGGGAGCAGGCCGCTCTGCATTTCTCCGTGCGGCGGCACAGATCGAGGGGATCTATGTGCCCTCTCTGTACGAGGTGACCTATCAGGCGGACGGTACCATTGCCGCAGTGACGGCGAAAGACGGTGCACCGGAAAAGGTGACCAAACGGATCGTACAGGACATGGACAAGGCGTTCTATCCGGAAACATTTGTGGTACCCTTTATGGAAACGGTGCACGACCGTGCCGTGGAAGAAGTGCTTCGCGGTTGTATACGGGGCTGCCGTTTCTGTCAGGCAGGCTTCCTGTACCGTCCGTTTCGGGAGAAATCGCCGGAAACCATCGTCCGGCAGTGCCGTTCGCTCTGCGATACCACCGGCTATCAGGAACTGTCCCTGTCCTCTCTGAGTACCAGCGACCACAGCCAGCTGGAAGAAACGCTGAACGAACTGCTGCCCTATCTGGACGAAAACCGCATCAACATCACCCTGCCCTCTCTGCGGGTGGACAACTTTTCCAAGGAACTGATGGATCGGATTCAGGGCGTGCGGAAAAGCAGTCTGACTTTCGCACCGGAAGCAGGTACCCAGCGGCTGCGGGACGTTATCAACAAAAATGTCAGCGAAGAAGAACTGATGCGGACTGCCGGCATTGCCTTTTCCGGCGGATTCGCTACGGTAAAGCTGTACTTCATGATGGGACTGCCCACAGAAACTATGGAGGACGTAGAGGGTATTGTGCATCTGGCGGAAAAGCTGATCGACCTCTATTATAATACGCCGGAACGTTCCAAAGGCAAGACCATACAGATCTCCATCAGCTGTGCCACCTTTGTGCCGAAGCCGTTCACACCGTTCGAGTTTGAACCGCAGGTTTCCCGCGAGGAACTGCTGGCACGGCAGGAGCACCTTTTAAGTTGTATCCAGCCGCGGCATCGGAAGAAGATCAAAGTCAGCTGGCACACCTACGAGATCAGCCTGCTGGAGGCGGTGCTTGCCCGCGGCGACCGGCGGCTGGTACCAGTCATTGAACGGGCATGGCAGCTGGGCAGCAAATTTGACAGCTGGAGCGAGTGCTTTCATTATGAGATCTGGGAGCAGGCAATGGCAGACTGCGGCGTATCCGCTTCCTTTTACGCCAACCGCACCAGAGCCTATGACGAGATCTTCCCGTGGGATCATCTGGATTATCTGGTGGAGAAATCCTTTTTTGTGCGGGAAAACCAGACAGCACATGCTTCAGAAACCACACCCCACTGCCGAGCCAAATGTGCCGGCTGCGGCGTAAACCGGAGAATCGGGAGGGCTTGCTTTTGAAAAACATCGTTCGAATGCGTTTTGCCAAAACCGGCAGAGCCAGATATATTTCCCACTTGGATCTGATCCGCTGCTTTCAGCGAGCCGTCTGTCGGGCAAAGTTGCCGGCGGCGTATTCCGAGGGCTTTCACCCGCACATGCAGACTTCCTTTGCCACCACGCTGCCGCTGGGATTTTTCAGCACCGCGGAACAAATGGACTTGGAACTGACAGAGGAGCTGCCCTGTGATGCGGTCATGGAACGGCTGAACGCCGTCCTGCCGGAAGGGATCCGGATTCTGGAAGCGTGGAAAGGCATGCTGGCGTTCAAAAAGCTGGCATACGCCAATTACACTGTGCGGATCCCCGGCGAAAGCAGCGGGGAACTGTACGATTCTTTCTGTGCGTTTGCGGCACAGCCGGAGATCCTCACGGAAAAGCGTACCAAAAAAGGCGGCACCAAAGAAGTAGACCTGAAGCCTATGCTGGAGGTGACCGGTGCCGAGGCGTTGCCTGATGCACTGGAACTGCGGCTCTGCCTGCCGGCAGGGAGCACTGCCAACCTGAACCCCATGCTGCTGCTGGAAACGTGGAAAAAACAGACGGAACAGACGTGGGTTTCTCCGGAGATCTGCCGGACAGAACTGCTCACAGAAGAAAAACAAAAATTTTTTTGAAAAAACACTTGCTTTTTCTGCGGAAATGTGGTATGATATAAAAGCATTTGAAATTTGTGCCGAATTCGGCTGAAAAAGCCGCGGCACAGATGATCCGCACGGTAACGTGTGAGGTTAATGCCGGCTGTGCGTCCGATGGGAATCGGCGGCTCAGCAGAACGACATTAAATCGGACAGTCCGCTGACGATGCTGTGAGAAAATACGGCAGCGTTCCACCGCCCAATGCTGAACGGCGGCAGAGGAACACGTGAATGAATGTTCGCAAATTTTAGGAGGATTTAACCATGGATGCATTGAAAACAATCAGCGACGCAAGCCTGAAGCAGGAAGTACCGGCATTCGCAGTCGGCGATACCGTAAAGGTACACGTAAGAATCAAGGAAGGCGACAAGAGCCGTATTCAGGTATTCGAAGGCACCGTTATCGCAAAGAAGCACGGCGGCATCAGCGAAACCTTTACCGTTCGCCGCGTAGCTCACGGCTGCGGTATCGAACGTGTATTCCCGCTGCACTCTCCGGTCGTTGACCGCGTAGAGGTTATCCGTAAGGGTAAGGTTCGCAGAGCTAAGCTGTACTACCTGCGTGACAGAGTTGGTAAGGCTGCTAAGGTTAAGGAACAGATTCGATAATCAAAAGAATCATGCACAAAATGCAAAGACGGGCAGAATCGGTGTGCGTGTCGTCGTTTGCTTCATGACACCTGCCTGTCGGCAGTAAAAAAGGGACAGTATTGTCCTTTTTTTATTATCGGAAGACTGCAACCGGCTGGCGAAAGCACCAGCGGTTAGAAATGGAGAACGGCGGAATGGAACAACAGACAATACAAGAGGAAGAAAAGCAGCAGCAGGAGCCGCAGAAAAGTTCTTTTCTGAGCGATGTGGCAGAGATACTGGAAACCGTATTCGTTTCGATTTTCGTAGTCATTCTGCTGTTTGCCTATGTAGTGCGTCCGGTCACAGTAGACGGGGATTCCATGCGGGAAACCCTGCACGACAAGGATCGTCTGCTGATGTCTGACCTGCTGTATACGCCGAAATACGGAGATATTGTCATTGTCAACAATACACATTCCTATTTGTATGATGAAGACGGCAATCTGGTAGAGGGCAACGGTCTGCCGCAGGAAAAGCGACTGATCAAGCGGATCATTGCCACCGGCGGACAGGAGATCAACATTGACTTTGCCACCGGCGAAGTGACAGTAGACGGTGAGGTACTGGATGAACCCTACATTCGGGAACTGACAGCCAATCAGGAAGACGGCTTCGCCAGCTATCCGGTCACAGTACCGGAAGGCTACTATTTCGTCATGGGTGACAACCGGAACAATTCTACTGACAGCCGTTCGCAGTTCGTTGGCTTCGTGCCGCGGGATGCGATCCTTGGCAAGGCGATCTTCCGGATCTCACCGGACGATTTCGGCAGTATTTATAAGAATATGAAGTAAGTGCAATAGGGAAACACTGAATAAAGCTTGTGCGTAAGAT
>NZ_KI260329.1:5047-18034 GCF_000468015.1 Ruminococcus callidus ATCC 27760
CAAAGCCGCCAGGCGGGCTTTATGCAGTGTTTCCATCGGGAAAGGCGGCAGGCATGGCAGAAGAACTGATGCGGAATATCCAATGGTTTCCGGGACATATGACAAAAACACGGCGTATGATCGCGGCGAATCTGTCGCTGGTAGATGCTGTGGTGGAAATTCTGGACGCACGTGTTCCGCAGAGCAGCCGCAATCCGGAAATGGACAGCATGGTGGGCAGCAAGCCACGCCTGTTGCTGCTGAACAAGGCAGATATGGCAGACCCGTCAGCAACTTCCCGCTGGATCGCAGCCTACCGGAAACAGGGTTTTGTGGCTCTTGGCATGGACTGCCGCAGCGGAAAGGGCGTTTCCAATTTTGCACCGGCAGTGCGGGAACAGCTTCTGCCGGCACTGCTGGAAAAGCGGGCGGCTCACGGCATGACCGGTGCCCCCATTCGCTTAATGGTGGTGGGAATCCCGAATGTGGGCAAGTCCTCCTTTATCAACCGCATGGCACAGTCCAAGCGGGCGAAGGTGGAAGACCGTCCCGGCGTGACCCGTACCAAACAGTGGGTGAAAATCGGCAGCAACATGGAACTGCTGGATATGCCGGGCGTGCTCTGGCCGAAATTCGATGACCAGACTGTGGCACAGAAGCTGGCGTTTACCGGTGCGATCAATGACGATGTCATGGATCTGGAAGCACTGGCATGCCTGCTGCTGCAGCGGTTAGCGGTGTCTTATCCCAAGGCACTGGAAGAACGCTACCGCATGACCGACCTGCAGGCAATACAGGAAGATGGTTTTGCCATGCTGGAACTGCTGGGACGGAAACGGGGCATGCTGATCTCCGGCGGCGAGGTAAACACCGAGCGTGCTGCGATCACACTGCTGGACGAGTTCCGCAGCGGCAAGCTGGGCAGAATCACGCTGGAGCTGCCGGAACAGGAGGCACTGTAATGGCAAAGGCTGCACCGAAAAAGTCCACCGAGGAACTGTACGCGTGGGACGCGGAAAAACGGGGCAGTGGCTTGCTGCTCTGCGGTGTCGATGAAGCTGGCAGAGGTCCTCTCGCAGGAGATGTCTATGCGGCGGCGGTAATACTGGATCCTTCCAAGCCACTGATCGCAGGGCTGAATGACAGCAAGAAGATGACAGAAAAAAAGCGGGAATCTCTCTTTGCAGAGGTGCAGTCCGCTTGTCTGGCGTACTGCGTGGCATCTGCAACTGTAGCGGAGATCGAGGAACTGAACATTCTCGGTGCCACCATGCTGGCAATGCAGCGGGCAGTGGCTGGACTTTCGGTGCAGCCGCAGCTGGTACTGGTGGACGGCAATCGTCTGCCGCAGCTGACAATGCCGGCGGAAACCGTAGTCAAAGGAGATGCCACGTCGGCGTCCATTGCGGCGGCTTCGATTCTGGCAAAGGTGTCCAGAGATCGGACGCTGTATGCATTAGATGAACAATATCCGCAGTATGGGTTTGCGAAGCATAAGGGCTATGGCACCAAGGCACACTGTGAGGCAATCTTACAGTATGGACCATGTCCGGCACATCGGCCCAGTTTTTTGCGGAAGTTATATCAGAAACATGAAAATGAAAACAACTGAGATTGGCCGTCTGGGGGAAACCGCAGTTTGCCGGCAGCTGGAACAGCAGGGCTATTCCATTGTCCGGCGGAATTTCTGCGTCCGCGGCGGCGAGATCGACATCATTGCGGAAAACGGGGAGTATCTGGCGTTTGTGGAGGTAAAGACCCGCAAGCCGAACAGCCTGACTTCCGGATTCGATGATGTTACAGCAAAAAAACAGGCTCGTTTGATCCAGACAGCAGCCGTGTGGTGTGCAGAACACCCCACAGAGTTGCAGCCGCGGTTTGATATTGCCTGCGTGGTGATGCAGGGAAAGCAGATCCTGTCGGTGGATTATCTGGAAAACGCATTTGATACGACGGGCAGTGATTTTATATTTTAGGCAGGTATTCTGCCGGGAAAAGGGTGGTAACAGTGTTTTACAAGAGCACCAGAAACAGCAGCATTCGGGTAGAGAGTGCCGCTGCAATCGCAAAGGGAATTTCGGAAGAAGGCGGTCTGTTTGTACCGGAAACCATTCCGTCGATCTCTATGGACGAACTGAAATCGCTGGCTGGCATGAATTATGCACAGCGGGCAGCATTTGTGTTTTCCAAGTATCTGACAGATTACACCGATGCCGAACTGCGTTACTGCACAGAGAGTGCTTACACAACCAAGGCATTTGACACCGAGAACATTGCAGAGATCGCACACCTGTTCGAGGGAACCTACATGCTGGAACTGTGGCATGGTCCGACTTGTGCATTCAAGGATATGGCTCTGCAGATCCTGCCGTACTTCCTGACAACTGCTGTGAAGAAGCTGCACATGGACAAGAAGGTAGTCATTCTGGTGGCAACTTCCGGTGATACCGGTAAGGCTGCACTGGAGGGCTTCAAGGACGTTCCGGGCACCGAGATCATGGTCTTCTATCCGGTAGAAGGTGTCAGCGACATGCAGAAGAGGCAGATGGTGACACAGGAAGGCGAGAACGTTACAGTTTGTGCCGTAAAGGGCAACTTCGACGACTGCCAGAGTGGTGTCAAGAAGATCTTCACCGACCACAAGGTGCTGGAAGCACTGGAACAGGGCGGTATGACATTCTCCAGTGCGAACTCCATTAACTGGGGCAGACTGGTACCGCAGATCGTGTACTATGTTTCCTCTTATGTTTCTCTGGCAGAATCCGGACAGATCGCATACGGTGACCTGCTGAACGTTGTGGTGCCGACCGGTAATTTCGGTAACATTCTGGCAGCTTACTATGCCAAGATGATGGGCGTACCCCTCGGCAAGCTGATCTGTGCGTCCAATATCAATAAGGTTCTGACAGACTTTATCCGCACCGGCGTATACAACCGGAACCGTCAGTTCTATCCCACCGCATCGCCGTCTATGGACATTCTGATCTCCAGCAATCTGGAGCGTCTGCTGTACCTGCTGACCGGTGAAGATGATGCCCAGATTCGGGAATGGTTCACTGCTCTGGCAGAACAGGGTACCTATGAGGTAACTGATGCGGTAAAGGCAAAGCTGACAGAACAGTTCTACGGCGGCTTCTGTGACGATGCCGAAACCAAGGCAACGATTGCAGAACTGTACAAGAAGTACGGCTATACCTGCGATACCCACACCGCAGTTGCTGTCAAGGTATATGAGGACTACCGCAAGGAAACCGGCGATACCACCAAGACTCTGATCGCATCTACTGCAAGCCCGTTCAAGTTCAGTGCAAGCGTTCTGGACGCACTGGGCAAGAAGCCGGCAGACGATGTTGATGAATATGATATGGTAGAGCTGCTGCATGAGGCTTCGAAAATGGAGATCCCGCAGTCGCTGGCTGCACTGAAGACCAAGCCCCGCCGTTTTGAGGGCAGCATTGATAAATCGGAAATGCAGCAGTTCGTATTGCAGGAACTGCACCTGTCCTGAACGGGGGTTGCATGCGGTTATTTACCATAGGTGACCTGCACCTCTCTTTTGGTGTACCGGACAAGCCCATGGACATTTTCGGCGGCTGGAAGGATTACCAGAAGCTGCTGGAACAAAACTGGCTGGAACGGATCGCACCGGAGGATACTGTTGTGCTGGCAGGAGATTTCTCATGGGGCATGACACTGGCACAGGCGGAGGCAGACTTCGCATTTGTGCAGAATCTGCCGGGGCAGAAGATTCTGCTGAAAGGCAACCACGACTACTGGTGGGCTTCGAAAAAGAAAATGGACGACTTTTTCACGGCACACGGATTCAATACGCTGCATATCCTGCACAACAACCACTATGCCTTCGGACAGTACGGGATCTGCGGCACCCGCGGCTGGGTGAGCATGCAGGGAGAAGCTGCCGATGCCAAAATTCTGGCAAGAGAAGTGCAGCGGCTTCAGGTTTCCATTCAGTCGGCTGTGGACGCAGGACTGGAACCCATTGTGTTCCTGCACTATCCGCCGATCTACGGAACGTCGATGAACTACGAGATTCTGGAAGTGCTGCACAAGTATCAGATCCGGAAGTGCTATTATGGCCATGTGCACGGAAAAAGCGGGCATAACCATGCATTTCAGGGGATGTATGAAGGCACAGAAATGCGAATGATTTCTAGTGATTATCTACAATTTGTGCCGGAACAGATTTTCTGAATTGTATAAAATGGAGAAGTGTTCAAAATATACTGGTCAAAACAGGACAAGTATGCTATAATAAATTTGTATGCATTTTGCATGAAAAGATACCCTGATGCAGAGTGAGCCCCGATCATCAGAGGGCACGCTTCAAGGGAATTGCAATACATTATTGGAGGACTCAAACATGAATCTGAAATCATCAAACAAGACAGATGTAAACATGACCGAACTGGTCGTTGAAATCGATGCAGAAAGCTTTGAAAAGGCAGTAGAAGCTGCTTATCAGCGTCAGAAGAAGAATATCTCTATGCCGGGCTTCCGTAAGGGCAAGGTACCGCGGAAAATGTGCGAGAGAACTTATGGCGAAAACGTATTCTATGAAGATGCGATCAACGCTCTGCTGAATATGGAACTGCCGGCTCTGATCGTGGACAACAAGCTGAATGTGGTAGATACCCCGAAGGTAGAAGTAACTGCTGTCAGCAAGGAAGACGGCGTTACCATGAAGGTCATCTGCGTTACCAAGCCGGAGATCTCTCTGGAAGGCTATAAGGGCATCGAGGCTCCGAAGGTTGTCAAGGAAATCGCTGACGAAGACGTAGATCAGCAGATCGAATCCATGCGTCAGAGAAATGCACGCGTGGTATCTGTAGATGACCGTGCAGCGGAAATGGGCGACGAAGTAAACCTGAACTTTGAGGGCTTCTTCGGCGACGAAGCATTCGACGGCGGCAAGGGCGAAAACTATCAGCTGAAGCTGGGCAGCGGTCAGTTCATTCCGGGCTTTGAGGAACAGGTTGCAGGTCACAACATCGGCGAAAACTTCGATGTTACCGTAACTTTCCCGGAAGATTACCAGATGGACGAATATGCAGGCAAGGAAGCTGTATTCCACTGCTCTATCAACAGCATTTCTCACGAAGAACTGCCGGAACTGGACGATGAGTTCGTAAAGGACACTTCTGATTTCGATACTGTTGACGAACTGAAGGCTGACGTTCGCAAGAAGCTGGAAGAAAATGCAGAAAACGCAGCTTCCAACTCTTTCGAAAATGCAGTTACCCTGAAGCTGATCGAAAAGGTAACCGATCCGATTCCGCACTGCATGTTTGAACATCGTGCAGACAGCCTGATGAACCAGTTTGCAAACCAGCTGAAGGCACAGGGCATCTCTATGGATCTGTACCTCCAGTACACTGGCATGACACAGGACGCACTGAAGGAAACTTATCTGGAACGTGCAGAAAACGAAGTAAAGCTGCGTCTGGCTCTGGAAAAGGTTGCAGAACTGGAAAAGCTGGAAGTTTCTGACGAAGATCTGGAAGCAGAAGTAAATCGTCTGGCAGAAGAAAACAACTTGACTGCAGAAGATGTCAAGAAGCGGATCTATCTGGAAGACCTGCGGGAAGACATGCTGGCAACCAAGGCGATGGAACTGGTCAAGGAAGCAGCTGTTGCAACAGACGCTCCGGAAGAAACCGAAGAAGCTCCGGCAGAAGAAACTGCAGCAACGGAAGAATAAGTACACACTGGCATTTTTGCCGAAATAGAAGTGAAAAAACAGACGGGCGAACGACTTAGTTCGCCCTCTGTAATATGTGGACATTTTTCGAAATGTGTCGATTTGGAAAGGAAGATGAACATGAGTAGTTTAGTACCTTACGTTGTAGAACAGACCAGCCGCGGTGAACGTTCCTATGATATTTTTTCCCGCCTGCTGAATGATCGTATCATCATGCTGTCCGATCAGGTCAACGATGCAACTGCCAGCCTGGTAGTTGCACAGCTGCTGTATCTGGAAGGACAGGACAATGAGAAGGATATTTCTCTGTACATCAACAGCCCTGGCGGTTCTATCACTGCCGGCATGGCAATCTACGACACCATGCAGTATATCAAGTGCGATGTTTCTACCATTTGCATCGGTATGGCTGCTTCTATGGGTGCATTCCTGCTGTCTTCCGGTGCAAAGGGAAAGCGTATCGCTCTGCCGAACAGCGAGATCATGATCCACCAGCCGCTGATTTCCGGCGGTCTGTCCGGTCAGTGCACCGATATTAAGATCGCTTCCGACCATTTGGTACGGGTTCGGAAGAAGATGAACGAAATTCTGGCAGAAAACACCGGAAAGCCGCTGGAAGTGATCGAAAGAGATACCGAACGCGATAACTATATGTATGCACCGGAAGCAAAGGAATATGGTCTGATCGATAAGGTCATCGCACACAGATAAAAAGAGGTGCTGAAATGGACGAGAAAAAGGAAAAACGATGCAACTTTTGCGGTAAGCCGGAGCATCTGGTAGAAGGCATGATCTCCGCCGCAGATGTAAATATCTGTAGTGAGTGCGTGACTTATTGCTATGAAATGCTCTATGGTCCCGTCGGCACGCCGGATTCCGCAAAGGATAAGAAGAAATCTTCCAAAAAGCCGGCAGAGATCCACCTGCTGAAACCGGCAGAGATCAAAAAGGTGCTGGACGAGTACGTCGTCGGTCAGGATCTGGCAAAGATCACGCTGGCAGTGTCGGTGTATAACCACTATAAGCGAATCCTCAACCAGTCCAAGGACGAGTCCGCACGAGATGTGGAACTGCAAAAGAGCAACGTCCTGCTGCTGGGCCCCACTGGTGTAGGTAAGACTTATCTGGCACAGACGCTGGCAAAGATTCTGGACGTGCCGTTTGCCATTGCAGACGCTACTACCATTACCGAAGCCGGTTACGTAGGCGACGATGTGGAAAACGTGCTCCAGCGTTTGCTGCAAGCTGCTGATTTCGATGTGGAAGCTGCGGAACGCGGTATCATCTACATTGACGAGATCGATAAGATCTCCAGAAAGTCGGAAAACGTTTCTCTGACCAGAGATGTCAGCGGAGAGGGCGTACAGCAGGCTCTGCTGAAGATCATCGAGGGAACCGTTTCCAACGTGCCGCCGCAGGGCGGCAGAAAGCACCCCAATCAGGAATTTATCCACGTGGATACCCACAATATCCTGTTTATCTGCGGCGGTGCGTTCGACGGTCTGGAAAAGCTGATCCAGAAGCGTATGGCTCCGGCAGCACTGGGCTTTGATGCTCCCATTGTGCAGCAGAAGAAAGATCTGGTCAATATTTTCCGTCAGGTAACACCGCAGGATCTGATGAAGTTCGGATTGGTTCCGGAACTGGTTGGCCGTCTGCCGGTCATCACCACACTGGACGATCTGGACGAAGAAGCCCTGATCCGAATCCTGACAGAGCCGAAAAACGCTCTGGTCAAGCAGTATCAGAAGCTGTTCGACTTCGACGACATTGAACTGGAACTGACGGACGATGCCCTGAACGCGATTGCAGCAGAGGCAATTGCCAGAAAGACTGGTGCCCGTGGTCTGCGTTCGATCATGGAGGGAACGCTGATGGATACCATGTATACCACACCTTCCGTGGAGAACGTCAAGAAAATCGTGGTAGATGCTGACTGCGTCAAGGGCACTGCCAAGCCGAGATTTTATGATGCAAGCGGCAAGGAAATCACCAATGTTCCGCAGGGAATCTGAAAAGGTGAGGTTTCTGCCGGCTCAGTCAAACAAGATTGAGTGACATCTTTTATAAACAGAAAACGCCTGTCTGATCTCAATGGTCAGACAGGCGTTTCCTTATATAGATGTCAGCTTATTCTCCGATATTTTTTTTCAAAAATCGCTCCAGCGGTGCGGTAATGTACTTGCTGAAGAATTTCACTACGAACCCTGTACAGAAAGCTGCAATGACTGTACCTTCCCGCGTTCCCACCAGCTTATGGAAAAACAGGAACGAGAGAATCACTGCCACTACAACACAGCTGATGTCAAAGGCAATTTTCACATTGCCGAATTCCTTGTGAATGGTATCCGATAACGCTTTGACAAATGCCTCTCCGGAATTCAGAATCACATTTGCAATGACCGCCAGCGTAATGCCGAATCCGAGAACTACAGTTCCTGCCAGTACCAGCAAAATCTGTACCACGTAGTGCTTCGGCGTGAAAAAGGAAATCAGCCAGACACCGAAATCCGTAAACCAGCCAAACAGAAAGGACAGCGGCACTTGCAGCAGCTGGAGCCATTGGAACTTTCGCCGCAGCAGTAAAATTTGCCCCAGAATCAGCACACAGTTCCAGATGATGAGCCAGTAGCCCAGCGACAGCTGCGGCAGCCGAATGCTCAGCACATTCGCCACCGAGGAGATCGGGGAAACGCCCAGTTCGCCTTTTTTGGTAATGGCAACTCCCAGGGCACTGAAAAATAGTCCGATAATGAATAAGAGATAGCGTTGTATCGTGTCAATCAACAGAGGGCTTTTGATTGTTTTTGCTTTCAAATCCGTTTCCTCCAGTTTTGAAATTCTGCGGGCACGTCCGGACACTGCATCATCTGCGACATCACACAGCAGCCGGCAGCACCAGCTTGCGTAATAGCGGGCAGCCGTTCCGGTGTAATGCCGCCGATCGCATAGACCGGAATAGAAACACTACTGCAAACATTCCGGAGAAAGTCCAGCCCTCGCGGCGGCAGATCCGGCTTGCAGGCAGTTGCAAAAATGTGTCCTGCAATCAGCCAGCTTGCCCCCAGTTTTTCCGCAAGCACCGCTTCTTCCGGACTGTGTACCGAAGCCCCGATTGCCGGAAGCCGTGCTCTCTGGGATTTGGTAAGAGTACGCAGAATCGGCATGGGCAGCTGTACCGGCAGCTGCAATGCTCCGACGACTTCCCGGAAACTGTTCAGCCACAGCGGCGTATGATATGCCTGACAAATCGCCAGACACTGTTTGGCAAGTGCTGCATATTCCGGAACGGACAAATCTTTTTCCCGTAGTAAGATCGCATCAGCCCCGCCGGCGGCAAGCTGCTTGATTCGTTCCAGAAAATCGCCGCGGCAGAGTTTTCGATTGGTAACGCAGATCATCATAAGATATTAGTGTTGATGTAGTCGGTATAGACCGGCTGCATGCCCTGTGCCAGAATGGCGTTGTGGATTTCCTCCAGACTTCTGGGGTCGGAGATCTCAAACTGGGCATCGCCTTTCTGCTGATGTTCTTCGTTGTGTCCGCCGATTCCCACATTGACTCCTGCGGAGATCTTGGTGGCAGCCAGCGGCAGCACATGGTCACGGAAGTCGGCACGTTCCCGCGTGGAAATGGTGAAGCTGGCAAAGGGCAGGAAAATGCGGCAGGCCAGCATCATTTGCAGCAGCTGTGTTTCGTGCACGTCGTTGGGGTTGGTTTCCTCGTGGTTTTTATAGGGACGCAGCCGCGGGAAAGAGAGTGCCATTTCACCCTGCGGATACTTCTTTTGCAGCAGTGCCGCATGCACACCGGCGGCGAACATGTCCTTGCGGAAATCCGCCAGCCCCAGCAGTACGCCGAAGCCGACACCACGCATGCCGCCCATCAGTGCACGTTCCTGTGCATTGACGCGGTAGGGGAAACAACGCTTGGCACCGGCAACATGCATTTCACCGTACCGCTGCAAGTCGTAGGTTTCCTGAAAAACGGTGACGAAATCTGCCCCTGCTTCCCGCAGCATCGCGTATTCGTCAGCATTCATGGGGTACACTTCCAGTCCGATCGTGGAGAAATATTTCTTGGCAATGCGGACAGCTTCCGCAATGTATTCCGGACCGGAAACAGAACGGCTTTCACCGGTGAGCAGCAGTACCTCCCGCATGCCGGTTTTGGCGATGTTCTCCATTTCCGCTTCGATTTCCGCTGCATTCAGCTTGCAGCGGGTAATGGGATTCTTGCAGTTGAAGCCGCAGTAAATGCACTGGTTTTCGCAGTAGTTGGAGATGTACAGCGGTGTGAACAGCAGCACATTGTTGCCGAAGTGCTTTTCCCGTTCTTCCTTTGCCCGCCGAGCCATTTGTTCCAGAAAAGGCTGTGCCGCAGGGGAGAGCAGTGCCGCAAAATCCTCGAAAGACAGCACATCTTTTCTCAATGCCGCCTGTACCTGCTTGGCTGTATACTGTTCCGGCTGATATGCCGTTCTGGCAGCGATCACATGGTCAAAAATGTCAGAATCGATTTGCTGCATGTTGGGCTGATATTCCATAGGGTCATAAATCTTACGCATTCCGCTTCCTCCTTAATCCTGTAAAAAGCCGGTCAGCGGGCTGGAAGCCTCTGCACCGGATTCCAGCACTCGGCCTAGCTTTGCCAGATATGCCGCACGTCCAGCCTCAATTGCCAGCTTGAACGCGTGTGCCATCATGGGGCAGTTGTCAGCGGTTGCCACAGCAGTGTTTGCCATGACCGCAGCGGCACCCATTTCCATAGCTTCGCAAGCCTGCGAAGGAGCACCAATGCCGGCATCTACAATGATCGGCAGGTCGATCTCGTCAATGAGGATTTGGATGAAGTCCTTGGTACGCAGTCCCTTGTTGCTGCCAATAGGAGCACCCAGCGGCATGATCGCAGCAGCTCCGGCATCTGCCAGACGGCGTGCCGCGATCAGATCAGGGTACATGTACGGCAATACGTGGAAGCCCTCTTTGGACAAAATTTCTGTTGCCCGAATGGTTTCGGCATTGTCGGGGAGCAGGTACTTCGTATCGGGAATCACTTCCACTTTTACAAAATCGCCGCAGCCCAGTGCACGGGAAAGACGGGCAATGCGAACCGCTTCGTCTGCGTTTCTAGCACCGGAAGTGTTGGGCAGCAGTGTCAGGTTTTTCGGCAGGTAATCCAGAATATTTTCCGGACTGTCGGCATTGGCACGCCGCAGAGCAATGGTGGCAATTTCGCTGCCGCCGTACTCCATGACATCACGGATCAGCTGCTGGGAGAACTTGCCCGAGCCGAGAATAAAGCGGGAGTGGAATTCCTTTCCACCCAGTACAAAAGTATCATTTTTGATCGTTTCCATAAGAATCTTCCTTTCTATCACAACATCACATATTTGCGGTCAGCATGCACCGCCGCCCATAAAGCTGACGATTTCAATCACGTCGCTGTCTTGGAGAAGGATCGTGGCATAGTCTTCTTTTGCCTCGATTTTCTCGTTGCGTTCCACGGCAATGCGGTGGAGATTGTACCCCTTCTCGTTCAGAAATTCCAGTAATGTCTGCGGTTTTTCCAGAGGGATCGAAACACCGTTTACCTGCATGGCATACACTCCTTTTCTACATTTTACCATAAAATTGCACAAAAAAAGGGCACACACCTTTTCGGTGGTGTGCCCCATTTTACAGTGATGATATTCTTTTCGAATACCCTTAGTATAGCACATTTTGCAGGAAAAGTCAACGCTTTTTCCTGCTGTGTAGAAATTTTACGCTTTTGCCATGAAATCCGGCAGAAAGTCCACAACCGGTAAGTCATACATTTTTGCCAAGTCCAGACAATTCTGTATATATGCGACGTTGGAAAGCCGGTCAGGCGTGTGGGCATCGCAGCCGATGATCGCAGAATTTCCCGCTTTCTGTGCGATGCGGAGAAATCTGCCGGAGGTGTAGTGCCGGTGTTCCACAACGCCCAGCAGGTTGATCTCCACCGGAATGTCGTGTGCTTTCAGATACTGGCAGAGCCGGAGCATGTGTCGTTCGTAGATCTCGTCCGAGCCGATGTAGTGGATCAGGTCGGGGTGAGCCACATAGGCATATTTTCCGGTTTCCATGCCCTCAATGACAAGGTCTACATACCGCTGCAAATCCGCCTCGGATTTTGTTTCATGACCAGTATAGGGACCGGTGACTTCGCTGGCAGTGAAGTGTTCTCCCAGCAGCATGTAATCCACGGGATAATCCTTCAGCAGCCGGTCCTGTTCTTCCATCAGTTCCGGAATATATTCTGACTCAAAGCCGATGTAAATGGTAATATCCTTGGCATATTCCCGCTTCAGGTTTTCCAGCGAGGTGAAGTAGCCGTCCAGTTCTTTTGGTTCCATGCGGGTGTGGGAAACATAGTCCGGCGGAAAGATCCACGGACAGTGGTCAGAAAATCCCAGCACTTCCATGCCCGCCTGAATTGCCTGTTCCACATACTCCTTGTCTTCGCCCCATGCATGCTTGCAGCGGGCAGTATGGGTGTGATAATTTGCTTTCAACATGAATGGCATACGCTCCTTACTGTTCTTCCGGTGACTGCGGGGCTTCTCCTGCGGCATCTGTATCTGCATCAGTGATAGTGGTTTTTGTAAAGCTGGTTTCCACTACGTTGCCGGAGTACTTGGGAGCCAGCCGTGCAACGATTTCGTTGATCATTCGCAGCACGCCGCTGATAATCATCAGAATGCCAATGATGTTCCAGCCGGTGTTCTGGTTGATGAAGATCACATAGATCAGAATGAAAATTCCCAGCAGGCAGTTGGTGACTGCAAAGAGCATGGAAGCCACAATGTTGGTGTCCGCTTTGCGGAATTCCATTGTGTTGACGATACCGGAAATGCCGTTGCACAGTACGCAGATGCCCAGAATGATCGGGATCAGCTTGTTGATGGTAAACGGCAGGATAATGAGCAGGGCACCGAGAATCAGCAGAATGATGCCGGTCGTCAGTGTCTTAGCGGGCTGCGGGGGCTGACACTGGCGGCGGGAAGCATACACTACCACTTCGATCAACCCGATCACGGCAATGAGAATGCCCAGCGTGGTGAAGATACCGTTCACCAGTTTCTCGTTGACCTGTAGCAGAATGCCCAGTGCGATCAGGCACAGCGGCAGCACAAAGGGAAATATCACATAGAACATGCGTTTGGAAAATGGTGTTTTTTTGGATTGCATCAGTAAAACTCCTTTCGCATCAGGGAAACACTGAATAAAGCTTGCGTACAAAGCCGTCAGGCGGGCTTTATGCAG
>NZ_KI260329.1:18134-39661 GCF_000468015.1 Ruminococcus callidus ATCC 27760
ATCTGTCGCACAATCTTTGTGCGGTATTGCCTCAGATCAGATGCAGTAAATATTTCATACAAAACCGCTTCAGCGGATTGCATCGTTTGAAAATGGCATCTGCCAGAGCAGAAGCCTCTGCGGCAGCTTGTCGCTGTTCTGCCATTTCCGGATCCTGTTTCCCGAATTCCATTGCCAGAATCATGGGAATGATCTGTTCCGGAGCCGTTGCAGGCAGTTTCTGCTGCCGGAGATGCTGCACTGCCTTTTCGCAGAATTCCAGCAGCGGCTCCTGCCGGAACCGCAGTCCTGTCCAACGTAGAAGCCGGAACAGATAGCGGTACATGGCATGAACTGCCTGCCGTGGGTGACGGGTATCCAGAAAGACATTCTGCCGGTATCGGACATGGAGCAGCCGCAGCAAAACCGCTGCCCCAATGAAAAGCCCGATGCAGATCGCCCAGATCAGCAGCCGCACTGCAACCGCAGCGAAGCCGGGTATCGAACCGTCGGCGGGTTTGCTGCCGGCAATGGTGTTGTCTTTCGGAGCCGCCATGCTGTCGGAAATTTCGGTAGAGGTCAGTGCGGCACTGGTCATCTCCTCCGGCGTTGCAGAGGTGTTGTTTTCCGGCGTAGTATCGACAGTGGTTTCCGTGGAGGGCTCCGACGGTACTTCCTCTGTGTCGCTGTCCGGCTGTAGCTCTGCGGTGTAGCCGGGAGTCATTTCAAAGGGCAGCCAACCGTAGCCGTCAATGTAAAACTCACACCATGCGTGAGCCTTTTTGTTGGGGACGTTGACGACATAACGCCCGTCACGGATAGAAGCACTGTTCAGGACTTCGCTGTCCACCAGATACCCTTCGCAATAGCGTGCGGGAATTCCCAGGTGCCGTGCCAGAATGGTGCCGGCGGTGGCGAAGTGCATGCAGTAGCCCTTGTGATTTTCCAGCAGGAAGAAGTTGACATAGTCGCGGTTTCGCGGCGTTTTTCCGGGAGCAAGGTCGTACTCCGCCTGCTCCGAGAGCCACGCCCGAATCTCACATAGTGCCGCATAGCGTTCCTGGGTGGTCTGCGGGTGAGCGTTTTGCAGCGATTCCGGCATAGCGGCATATACCGCATCTAGGGCTTCGCTTTCCGGCAGCCTTGTATAAACATCTGCGGCAAAATCACGGTAGGCGACAGATTCCAGAAACGCCGCCGGAATTACTTTTCCCTGCACACCGTCAGGAGCCGTTGCAATTTGATTTGCCGAAAACCGCGTGGAGATCGTCACATCAGAGCCGTTGCTGGGCACATGCAGAATGTCCATAAAAGACCGTACCGCATCATTGCTCCACGAGGAATTAAACGAAATCGAAGCTGGTTCCTGCTGTGAGAGCACCGACAAGATCTCCGGCGGAAGCTGTGCCGCTGTCCAGTCGTAGCTGTCGCGGCTTTTCGGACGAAAATCGACATCTTCCAGATAGGAAACATCAGACGAAAATGCCGCATAGGGCTGATAATATCTGCCGTCCCGCCGCTGCGGGGTAATGGTGCAGTGATACGTACCGGAATCCGGCTCACTGGTCTGCTGAAACAAAAACGGAAAATTCTGCGGGTTGCAGTCGTAGCTTTCCAGTATCGGAAAGACCATATCGCTGTTGACCGCCTCTGTATCTGAAGTCAGTGTGTCCCAGCAGTTTTTCCCATAGGTGCTGCCGGTATAGCTTTTCAGATACATGGTGCTTTCCGGCAGATCGTCCAGCGTCAGCTTCAGATCTGTCCGGTCGTATATCCGCTGTTTGGCAGTGTTTCCGAGGGTGACAGTCTGGTTGTTGCCCATGCCGATTGCCGCAGCGATCTTGCGAATGCTCTGGGGCAGATTCTGAATGTCGAAATCCGCCAGACTTTCACTGATCTCCTGCCGCCGCAGCTTGTCCGATTCCGGACGGCTGTACCCCTGCCATGTGCCTGTCAGGGAAACTGTTCCGTATACCAGCAGAATCAGCAATGCTGTGAGAGAACCGCCGATTGCGGAGGTACGCTGTGTGCAGCGGATCTTCTCCCGTCCCCACAGTGCCGGAAACCGCAGTGCCAGCATGCCGCCCCAGTATGCCAGAAGCAGTCCCATTGCCGGAACGCTGACAGGGATTCCCAGATACAGCCCCGGCTCTGCAAGCAGGAAAGAAACTGCGGTAGGCAGTGTGAAATGCGGCTTTCGAATGGTGAAGAAGGCAAAGAGAAATGCCAGCAGTTCCGCCACAAGTGTGCCGGTCAGCGTTGCCGCAAAAGTGATGTTTGCCCTTTTGGCAATCTGAAAATATGCGATATTTGTATTGTGAGCCGTCTGGTAGACCACATTGAAAATGGCATGAAAACCCAGCACGATCTGTTTGGAAAACAGGGCAGACATGCCCAGAAGCACCAGAACAAAACCCAGTGTCAGCTTTCCGCTGTGCTTCGGCAAAAACTGGAGCAGGGAAGCCAGCAGGAAACCGCCGACTGCCAGCGGCAGAAAGATTCCTTTTCGAATGTTTGTCCCGTAGAGGTCGCAGATGACCAGCACAGAGCCGAAATACCCCAGTGCTGTCAGGAACAATTGCAGCAGCTTCGCCGTGTTCCGCTTGGTCGGGTTGTCCAGATCATATCGTACCGCTTCTTCCTCGATTTTCAGAGAACAGGGGACGTGTGTCTTTTTCATGCTGCACCTCCCTCGGAATCTGTCAGTGTCCGATAGACGATTTCTGCCCCGTTGCCGGCAATGGAAACGTGTTTGTCCGAGCCGGCAGCTTTCGCAGTAAACACTTTCTGAAACGGCGGATTTTCCAGAATCGTATCTGTCACACAGAACGCCGCCGTTTCTCCAAGGCTCTCCCAGTGGGAAAGGCAGGCGGCAGCATCGGCTTCCGGCGGTGTTTCCAGCAGATTTTCCAACAGCGGCAGCAGGGACTGTTCCTCTGTAATGGTTTCGCTCCGGTGCCAGTCAGAACGGCAGAACACCACCGTCACACCATCTTGGTTGGCACAGAAAAAGGCAGTACACGCCTGCAACGCTTCCAGCATAGCGTCCAGTTCCTGCCCGCGTTCCTGCGGGTTATCTGCCTGCACAGCATAGAGAAATGCCACCGTCACCGGCGTGCGTGCAGGAATGCCGTACTCCCGCACCACTGGTTCCGGAAAGCGGCTGCTCAGTTTCCAGTGAATGGCACGCATGCGGTCGCCGCTGCGGTATTCCCGTACACCCAGAAATTCCTCCGGCTCCGTGGTGGGCTGCATCACTGCATCTTCGCCGGCTTGCAGCGGAGATGTACTTGCCGGCGGCTGTGGCACTTCCGGCAGGGCAGTCGCAGAAAAGGCGGCGGAAAACCGCTTGCGGTGAGAGAACAGCAGCAGGGTGTCCAGCACCTGAACCGATTGCAGGGTAACGTGAACTGCACCGGCATGCTCCGGCGTGACCGGCACATGGATACAGACAGTCTGCCGCGGCGGAACTGCTTCGTGAAATTCAACATCGTCCAGTTCTGTCAGCGTTTCATTTTCCAGATGTATGCGGAAAATCACAGTGCTGATAGGAAATATCGTGGGATTTTTCAGCCGCACACAGCAGGAAAACGGCTCGCCGATATGTGCATGCGGCTTCGGCGGCACCAGTTCTGCCTGTAACTTTGCCCCGCTGTAATGTGCTGCAAAGAAAAGCAACGCCGGCAAAAGCAGGATACACAGCAGCAAATACGCCGAGAACTGGGGCAGATACAGACAAAAGAACAAATAACAAACGCCGGCAAGCAGCAGATAGAGAATTTTCAGTGTCCGCATCGCGTTCACCGTCTGTCCGGCATGGGAGCCGGTACCTGATGCAGCACCTCGTCCAGCACTTGCTCCGCTGCCACGCCGCCTTTGGTCAGGATTCGGTGTGCCAGTACGTCCTGACACAGGGGCATGATGTCGTCCGGCAGCAGATAATCCCGTCCGCGGAGCATTGCCATTGCCTTTGCCGACTGGATCAGTGCCAGCGTTCCTCTGGGGCTGACACCGAGGACAGCCTGCGGGTGTTCCCGTGTGGCTCTGGAAACCGAAGCCGCGTAGTAATACAGGCGGTCGTCCACATAGACTGCCGCAGCCTGCTGCTGTAATGCCTCCAGCTGCTCCGGTGTGCACACCGGCTGGACATCTTCCAGCGGATCGCGGGCGGCATGTCCTTTTAAAATTGCCACCTCGTCCTGAATCTCCGGATACCCCATGTGCAGCCGCATCAGAAAGCGGTCCAGCTGAGATTCCGGCAGGGACTGCGTGCCCACACAGCCCAGCGGGTTCTGGGTGGCAATGACCAGATGCGGGCGGGGCAGGGCGTAGGTCTTGCCCTCTACAGTGACGTTGCTCTCTTCCATTGCCTCCAGCAGAGCTGCCTGTGTCTTGCTGGAGGTGCGGTTGATCTCGTCCGCGAGGAGCAGGTGACAAAAAAGTGCTCCCGGCTGGAACACGAATGTTCCGGTATTTTTTTCATAGACCGAAAAGCCTGTCAGGTCGGAGGGCAACACGTCCGGCGTAAACTGTACCCGACGGCAGTTCAGCCCCAGAGCCTTGGAAAACGCCATGGCAAGGGTGGTTTTCCCGACACCGGGCATGTCCTCCATCAGCACGTGTCCGCCTGCCAGAAATGCAAGCAGTACTTTCGTCAAAACGAGGTCTTTTCCGATAACAGCTTTTTGCACCTCCCGCAGGATCGCGGCGGGGAGTGTACGGGTTGTGGTAACTGGCATAATTTTCTCCTGTTCCGGCGAGTATGTGCCGCCGGCTTCACATCTTTTTCATGATATATGATTTATTATATCATTTTTTTGGGGTTTTTGCAAGCGTTCTGTCTGTCTTTTCCGCAAAATCCCCGCGTGTTTTTTTGTTTGCTTTCGGTAAAAACGGCGAAAAAACAAAAATGCGGAAAAAAAGCAGCGGGAGGATATTGACAAAACCACAAAAAATGTTATACTAGAATAAGAGCGGCATGGCAGAAAGCTTGTCCGTCAGTTTTCTGCCGTGCTCCGGAAAGAACGTGTTTTTGGCGGCGGCTTCGCCGAAAAATTTCTTGAGGAAAGGAAACATGGATTGATGAATATCTGGCATGATATAAATCCCAAGCGGATTACAGTGGACGAGTTTGTGGCTGTGGTGGAAATCCCGAAGAACAGCAAGGTCAAATACGAACTGAACAAGGACACCGGCATTCTGGAAATGGACCGGATCCTGTACACTTCCACCCATTATCCGGCAAATTATGGCTTTATTCCCCGCACCTATGCAGATGACGGTGACCCGCTGGACGTGCTGGTGCTCTGTTCTCAGACGCTGCACCCTATGACACTGGTGCGGAGCTATCCCATTGGCGTGATCCATATGATCGATAACGGGCAGCGGGACGACAAGATTGTCGCGATTCCGTGTAATGACCCGACATACAACAGCTATCACAACATCGACGATCTGCCCCGTCATATTTTTGAGGAGATCGTGCACTTCTTTCAGGTGTACAAAGAGCTGGAACATAAGACGACCGCGGTGGACGAAGTGGAAGACGTTTACGCAGCAAAGGAGATCATTGCGGCAGACATCGACCACTATATCGACAAGTTTTGTAAGGCTTGACCGGCACGGGGAAAAGTAATCAATGGTGCGTTTCTCCGTCCAGATCGGCGGTTAGGTGTGCCTAAATATAGAAAGAGGTATTTGAGTTATGGTATCAGCATCAGACATTTTGTTCAATCACGGAACCAGCGTTGCACCGCTCGGACTGATTGCAATGAAAGGTGCAGAGGAACTGGGCAATAAGCTGAATGACTACTTGGTGAACTGGGCTCACAAGGGTGGTTATGATGTAGACACATTCCTGATCGAATCGGAATGCCCGCGTTTTTCTTCCGGTGACGGCAAGGGACTGATCAAGTCCACTGTCCGCGGTAAGGATCTGTTCATCATTGTGGACGTAGGAAACTACAACGTAAAATATCAGATGTACGATCAGATGAACGCAATGTCGCCGGACGACCACTATCAGGATCTGAAGCGTCTGATTCAGGCAGCCAGCGGTAAGGCACACCGTATCAACGTGATCATGCCGATCCTGTACGGCGGCCGTCAGCACCGCCGGAACTACCGCGAATCTCTGGACTGTGCCTGTGCACTGCAGGAACTGTATCAGATGGGCGTGTCCAACATTCTGACTGTAGATGCACACGACCCCCGCGTACACAATGCCATTCCGCTGATGGGCTTTGACAACATGATGCCGTCCTATCAGGTGCTGAAGGCAATGTTCAAGACGATCCCGCATCTCAAGACAACACCGGACGAGTTTATGGTCATCAGTCCGGACGAGGGTGCTCTGAACCGGAACATGTACTACGCTTCTATGCTGGGCGTACCGATGGGTATGTTCTACAAGCGCCGTGACTATGCCAAGATCATCAACGGACATAACCCGATCGTAGCACACGAATATCTGGGTAACTCCGTAGAAGGCAAGGACGTATTTATTGCCGACGATATTATTTCCTCCGGCGAATCTATGCTGGATATTGCTTACGCTCTGAAGGAACGCAAGGCTCGCCGCGTGTTCTGCTATGCAACTTACGGTCTGTTCGTCAACGGTCTGGAAAAGTTCGATAAGGCAAATGAAGACGGCTATATCGATGCTGTATTCTCCACCAACCTGACTTACCGCACCGATGCTCTGCTGTCCCGTGAGTGGTTCCACGAAGTAGACTGCTCCAAGTACATTTCCTACTTCATCGCATCTCTGAACCACGATGTTTCCATCGGCAATGTCATTGACCCGAACGCAAAGATCAAGGCACTGCTGGAACGCAGAAACAAGGAAAACGCATAAGGCAACTCCGCACAAAGCCCGCCTGACGGCTTTGCCATAAGTTTTGATAAATACAGGAGAACATGCTCCTAGGGCAACACCGCACAAAGCCCGCCTGACGGCTTTGCACGCAATCTGCGTGCAGATTTTTCGTCATATTGCCCAGAAATCCCTTGCCATACGGAAAGTATGCCTGCGGAATTTCTATGCAATCTGTCGACCGAAAAATCTGACGACGCATCTTACCACAAGCTTTGCGCGGTGTTGCCCTGGAAAAACTGCTGTGCCGTTTTTGCCGGTGCGGCAGTTTTTTTCTGTCTGTTTGCGAAAAAAACAGTTGACAAACAGCACGAGATTTGCTATACTAATAATGATGTTGATATAAAATGGGCGAGGAACGGAATAACTGTCAGAACAGCCGTGACAGAGAGAGCAGGTCTGGTGAAACTGCTCCGGTATGTGGACAGGTGCTACCCGCGAGCCTTTCCGGAAAACCGGAACGTATTTCCTGCGTTAGAGGAAAAGAGGGAAATGCAAATTTCCGAACTTGGGTGGTAACACGAAGGCCTTCGTCCCATTTGGCGGCGACGGTCTTTTTTTGTGCTCTCTGCGACTGCGGAGAGATGCGACAACACCGTATTTTTCAAGGAAAAAGGAGTCTGAAAACCAATGAAGTGGCAAGGTGTAAACGAATTACGTGAAAAGTATTTGTCGTTTTTTGAGAGCAAGGGACATACCCGTCTGCCCAGCTTTTCGCTGGTACCGCAGGGGGATAAGAGCCTGCTGCTGATCAATTCCGGTATGGCACCGCTGAAAAAATATTTTCTGGGACAGGCAGTTCCGCCGAATACCCGTGTGACGACCTGTCAGAAGTGTATCCGTACACCGGATATTGAACGTGTCGGTCAGACCGCACGTCACGGCACCTATTTCGAGATGCTGGGTAACTTCTCTTTCGGCGATTACTTTAAGATCGAAGCAATCACATGGGCATGGGAATTTTTCACCAAGGTGCTGGAAATGCCGGCAGATAAGCTGTATGTTTCTGTTTTCGAAAATGACGACGAAGCCTATGACATGTGGACCAAGCAGATCGGCGTGGCAGAAGACCACATGGTTCGTCTGGGCAGAGAAGATAACTTCTGGGAACACGGTTCCGGCCCCTGCGGTCCGTGTTCGGAGATCTACTTTGACCGTGGACCGGAAAAGGGCTGCGGCAAGCCGGACTGCCACGTTGGCTGCGACTGCGACCGCTATGTAGAAGTATGGAATCTGGTATTCAGCCAGTTCGACAGTGACGGCAACGGTCACTATACCGAAATGGAACACAAGAACATCGATACTGGTATGGGTCTGGAACGTCTGGCATGTGTCATGCAGGGCGTAGACAACCTGTTCGAAGTAGATACCGTGCAGAATATCATGAAGCACGTCTGCCGCATCGCCGGTGTTACCTATAACGCAGACGAAAAGACCGATGTGGCTCTCCGCGTGATCACCGACCATATCCGCAGCACCACATTCATGATCGGTGACGGTGTAATGCCGTCCAACGCAGGCCGTGGCTACGTGCTTCGCCGCCTGCTCCGCCGTGCCGCAAGATACGGCAGACTGATCGGCATCAAGAAGCCGTTCCTGTATGAAGTGGTAGAAACTGTTATTCACGAAAACGCTTCCGCATATCCGGAGCTGGAAGAAAAGAAAGCTTATATCCGCAAGATCGTGGAGGAAGAAGAAAAGACTTTCGCCAAGACTGTGGACAAGGGCTTCGATATGCTGTCCGGCATTCTGACACAGCTGAAAGCAGAGGGCAAGGATACCGTTTCCGGCGAAGATGCATTCAAGCTGTCGGATACCTACGGCTTCCCCATTGACTTGACGGAAGAAATCGCTGCGGAGCAGGGCGTATCGGTAGACCGTGAACGCTTTGCTGCACTGGTAGAAGAACAGCGGAATCGTGCAAGAGAGGACTACCACAATAAGGCAGGTTCTTCTTGGGCAGAAGGCGGTCTGCAAATGGATGCTCCGGCAACGGTTTTCACCGGTTATAGTCACACCGCTGAAGAAGATGCCAAGGTCGTTGCCATTTTCCGTGACGGCGAATCGGTAGACACTGCTGCGGAGGGTGAACCGGCTGTAGTTGTTCTGGATAAGACACCGTTCTACGCAGAAAGCGGCGGACAGATCGGCGATTCCGGTTCTGTTACCACACCGGACAGCACTTTCACCGTAGAAACTACCAGCAAGACAGAAAACGGTCACTATCTGCATCTGGGTGCTATGACAGAGGGTGCACTCCATGTAGGTGATACCGTTTCTGCAAAGATCGATGCAGACAAACGCAGCAGAACCATGCGGAACCACACTGCGGCACACTTGCTGCAAGCTGCTCTGCGGAGCGTTCTGGGCGACCATGTACATCAGGCTGGTCAGCTGGTAACCGACAGCCGCTGCCGTTTTGACTTCTCGCACTTTGCAGCAATGACACATGAGGAGATCAAGCAGGCAGAGGCTCTGGTCAACGAAAAGATTCTGGAAGCAATTCCGGTCGTGACACAGGAACTGCCCATTGCCGAAGCCAGAAAGCTGGGAGCAATGGCTCTGTTCGGCGAAAAGTACGGCGATGTTGTTCGCGTTGTTACTGTAGGCGATTATTCTGTAGAATTCTGCGGCGGTACGCATGTGGATAATACCGCAAAGCTGGGTCTGTTCCGCATTCTGTCCGAGAGTTCCGTTGCCTCTGGTGTCCGCCGTATCGAAGCAGTTACCGGCACCGGCGTACTGGAACTGCTGGATTCCTATGAGCAGACCATGGCTTCTGCTGCAAAGGCAATGAAGCTGAGCAACACCACCGGACTGGCAGAACACTGTGCAGCACTGGTGGCAGACAATAAGGAGAAGGATCGTCAGATCGAATCCCTGAACCAGAAGATCTCCGATGCACAGATGGCTGCTATTTTCGACAATGCCAAGGCTGTCAATGGTGTCAAGGTGGTTTCCGCAATGCTCAATGGCACTACACCGCAGGTACTGCGGAAGATGGGCGACACCATTAAGGATATGAAGGAACCGGTCGTTGCAGTTCTCGCAAGCGTCAATGGCGAAAAGGGTAATCTGGTTTGTGCATGCTCTGCTGCTGCCCGTGATAAGGGTGCTCACGCCGGCAAGATCGTACAGCGTGTTGCAGCAGTTACCGGCGGCAAGGGCGGCGGTAAGCCGGACAGTGCAATGGCTGGTATCGGCAAGACCTATATGGTAGACGAAGCACTGCTGGCACTGGACGGCATTGCTGCGGAATTCCTGAAGGAGGACTAATCATGGAAGATTGCCTGTTTTGTAAGATCATTGCGGGAGAGATCCCCAGCACAAAGGTCTATGAAGATGACACTGTGTATGTGTTCAAAGATATTAACCCGATCACTCCCATTCACTATTTGCTGATCCCGAAGCAGCACATCTGCTGTGCCGCAAAGATCACGCCGGAAAATTCCGCAGTCGTAGGGCACATCTATGAAGTGGCTGCCAAGATCGCGGAAAAAGAGGGCATCACAGACGGCTACCGCATTGTGACCAACTGCGGCGAAAATGCTGGTCAGACCGTGTTCCACCTGCATTTCCATATGCTTGCCGGTGTGAAAATGGGCTGGGGTGCTGACGCAGTACAGCCGGTAGAAGAATGAGGAGGTGCTGTCTGTGGCAGCGTATTATACATTGCACATTGCCGGTCTGACACGGGAACTGAAGATCTGCCCGATCAGTGAAAAGCTGGATATTGCGGCGTTTATTCTATTTTCCGATGTGGAACTGACAGAAGCGTGTGCCAGGGAACTGGCAAAGCGTGTGCCGGAATGTGACTACATTCTGACGGCAGAATCCAAAGGCATTCCGCTGGCATACGAAATGTCCCGTCAGCTGAAAGTGCCGTATATCGTAGCACGAAAGTCCGTCAAGGGCTACATGACTGACGTGCTGTCGGTACAGGTGAAATCCATTACCACCGCAGCCGTGCAGACCTTGTATCTGGACGGCGAAAAGGCGGCATGGATGAAGGGCAAGCGTGTGCTGATCGTCGATGATGTCATCAGTACCGGCGATTCCCTCCGTGCTCTCCAGCAGCTGGTAAAGTCCGCCGGCGGAGAGATCGTGGGCAACGCAGCACCTCTCGCAGAGGGTGATGCTGCGGAACGCAAGGATTTGATTTATCTGGAACAATTGCCGTTGTTCTTCAAGGATTGAGGACAAGGTTGAGATGAAACGGAAAATGGTATGGTTTGGGATTCCATGGCTGGCGGGGTTATTCCTTGCCACAGCCTGCCAGACTTCCGTGACGGTGAGTCTGCTTCTGGCGGCATTTCTGCTGCTGGGAGCATTCCGTCTATATCGGCGTATCACCACGGGGCAGCTGCTCTGTGTGGGACTTTCCGCGGCGGCAGCCGCAGGAGCGGTGCTGCTGTATACTACTGCCGTGTACCAGCCGCTTCTGCGATCTGCCGGAACCATAACTACATTTTCCGGCAGAGTTTTCGCGGCAAAAGTCTACGATAACGATCGTGCGTCCTATCAGGTAAAAGGCACGTTTGCGGACGGCAGGCGGGCGAAAATTCTGGTATATACCGACGATGTTGGTGCACGATACGGGGACATGCTGGACGTTGCCGGCGGATTCTCCGCACTGGAGAACAGCTACCTCTGGAACGGGGAGAGTTACTACCGAGCCAAGGAGATTTTCCTACAGGCGAACAATGACGCGTTCGTGTCCTGTACGCCGACGGAAAACGGAAAGCTGGTGCGGGCATTGCAGCAATACCGCGACCGCATTTCTGTGCGGATCTGTACCCTTGCCGGAACGGAAGCCGGCGGTATGGTCAGTGCTATGCTGCTGGGAACAAAAGATACCCTTGCCGATGAAACGAACGACTTGCTGACACATCACGGAATCCGCCACGTGGTATCTGTTTCCGGTCTGCATCTGGTATTGATCTTGTCCATTTGGGGCTGGTTTTGCAGGCGGTTCCACATGCACCGCTGGGCAGTGTTCGGCACAACCACAGTCTGGACAATCCTCTATGCCCTCATGGTGGGAACGCCGATCTCCATTCTGCGAGCCGGTTTCATGTATCTGCTGATGCAGAGTGCACCGCTGTTTTTCCGGCGGGGTGATACCTGTAATTCGCTGTGTATTGCCGGCGTGCTGATGACGATCGGGAACCCATATCTGATACAGGACGCATCTTTTCTGCTGTCCTTTGTCGGAACCTTTGGCATTGGCGTGTTTGCTCCGTGGCTGACCAAACGCCTGCGGAAAAAAGGGCTGGAATGGAGCGTGCTCCGGCAGCTTGCCACAGTGACCAGCGTTTCCGTCTGCGTGTTTCCGGTGACGCTCCTCTATTTTCGGGAAGTGTCTGTGGCATCACCCATTGCGAACCTGTTTTTGGTACCCATTTGTTCCGTGATGCTGGCATTGTCACTGTTGATTTTTCTCACCGGCGGTGTGGGATTTGTGGCAAAACCAGTTTGCTTTCTGCTGAAGCTGCTGTATGACCTCTTAAAACTCATGGCGTATGGACTGCGGGATTTCATTCCGTTTCTGTTTCCCACCGGCTGGAAGTTGCTGCCCATGCTGTGCGGCATTCTGCTGTTGTTCGTGTTGCTGATTTTCTATACCAAACGGAGCCGGAAAGCCGTGTCGCTGGCGATTGTCATTTCCTTTGGAATCCTGCTGGCAGGGCAGGCAGTCTATCGGGCAAGCGAACAGCGTTGCTTTCTGGTCACAGTTCTGGGGCAGAAGCAGGAGGAAGTGGTAGTCGTCACCTATGCCGGAAAAACCGATGTGATCGACCTGACCGGCGACCACCGGAACCCGAAATATGTGGAGGCATACTGTGCCGAACAGGGCATTACCCGCTTGAATACGCTGTGCCTGACGAAATACGCAGACCAGATGCGAATCGCCTATCCGGACGCTCTGTGGGAAATGCCGGTGGCAGAAACCGCGGTGCCGGCAGACTGCTGGATTCCCGCTGATGCAGATTTTATGGAAACAAAGCCGCTGCAAACGGACAAGTTTACAGTGGAGGATACCCAGTACACTCTGACAGAATCTGATGGTATCGTCTGGATCACATTCGGGAATCTGCATTTCTGCGTGGGCACGACCATACAGGAACTGCCCGATACCGCAGATGCGGTGATCTGTACCCGGTGGAATGGTGAACCAGATGCAATGCCGGAGGAAACCTACGCCAAGGAGGACGCGGTGCAGATACGGGTATATCCTGACGGCAGCTGGAATGTGAATACATTAGGGAAACACTGAATAAAGCTTGTGCGTAAGATGCGTAGTCAGATTTTTTGGCAGATTGTCAGAAATTCCGCAGGCAGACTTGGTGTCTGGCAAGGAATTTCTGGGAAATATGGCGGAAAATCTGCAAGCAGATTGCGTGCAAAGCCGTCAGGCGGGCTTTATGCAGTGTTTCCTTAGGGGAAATACTGAATCACAGAGAAAGGAGGCAGTCCATGCCGATTTGTGAACCGAAACAGCTTTCCGCCCAGATTCGAAAGGGCGAACTGCAAAATCTTTACTATATTTACGGTGCCGATCTGGTGCAGGTGAAACAGCTGACTGCCAGCCTGCTGAAGAAAGCCACCGGCGGCAATCCGGACATGGCGCTGACCCGATTTGACGGGCAGAAGCTGGAACTCAAGGCATTGGAAGATGCCGCCCGCCAGTTTTCCATGTTTTCCGCCTATAACTGCATTCAGGTACATAACCTTGATGCCAATACCCTGCGGGAAGATCAGCTGAAACAACTGCTGGAACTGCTTTCTGATGTGGGCGGTGCCACAGTGCTGGTGTTTGATGTCACCGGATTTGACCCGAAAAACGGCAAAAAAACGCCGCAGGGGAAAAACAAAAAGCTGATAGACGGCATCGCCAAACACGGTGTTGTCTGTGAGGCAGTGCAGCGTACCCCGCAGGTGCTGGCAAAGGAACTGTCAGAACTTGCAGAAAAGCGTGGCTGTATATTTCCCAGAGAGAGTGCGGAAGAACTGGTGCGGCTCTGTATGGGCAATACGCTGATTCTCCGCAGCGAACTGGAAAAACTCTGTGCCTATGCCGATAAGGGCGGCACGATCACCACGGCAATGGTGCGGGAGATGACCTCACCCCAGTTGGAATCCACCACGTTTCAGCTGGCAAAAGCCGTGGTTTCCCAGAAACCGAAAGCGGCAATGGCGGAACTGGATAAGCTGTACGCCATGCGAATCAACCGCACATTCATTGTGCACGCGATCGCATCTTCCTTTCTGGATTTGTATCGTGCAGCTGCGGCACTCCGAGCCGGAAAACAGGCAGCAGACGTGAAAGCCGATTTCGGATATGCTTTTGATTTTATGGTGCAGAACGCGTTTCGGGACTGCCGCCGTCTGCCGCCGGAACGGCTTCGTGCCTGCATTCGGGTGCTGCGGGAACTGGAACTGGACTTGAATTCCACTTCCGGAGAAGAACGCGTCATGCTGGAAGCGGCAATTGTGAAAATGCTTGCCATTGCAGGAGGTACATATGATTCATATCGCACAGGCAATTATCGTTGAGGGAAAGTACGACAAGATCAAGCTTTCCTCAATCTTAGATGCTGTGATTCTGGTGACAAACGGGTTTCACATTTTTCACGATGCAGAGAAAATGTCCCTGATACGGTACTATGCCAAGACTACAGGGGTGATTATCCTGACGGATTCCGACACCGCCGGTTTCAAGATCCGTCACTACCTCAAAGGGGCAGTGCATGAGGGAAAGCTGTACCATGTGTACATTCCGGACATTTACGGAAAAGAACGGCGGAAAGATAAACCGTCAGCCGAGGGAAAGCTGGGTGTAGAGGGCATCGACAAAAAGCGGCTGCTGGAAGCGTTCGGGAAAGCAGGCATTCTGGCAGAGGAAGCACCGGAAAAGACAGACCCGATCACCAAGCTGGACTTGTACGAACTGGGACTTTCCGGCGGAGCAGACAGCAAGAACCGCCGCAAAGCCCTGCAAAAAAAGCTGGGACTGCCGGAACTGCTTTCTGCGGCATCTCTGCTGGAAGTGCTGAATACCATGATGACACGGGAAGAACTGCTGAAAATGCTGGCATAAGCAGGGGAGAGGTCTATGCAATTTGCATCATTTACATTGATATTTCTGTTTTTGCCCATTACCATGCTGCTCTTTTACCTGACACCAAACCGCTGGAAACGGGAAGTCATGCTGGGCATCAGTCTGTTGTTTTTGTGTAGCGGCGGTTGGCTGGCGGCGGCGGTGGAAATTTTGCTGACAGCCCTGACCTATGGAGCAGGCTTGCTGCTGGAACATCTGCGGCAGCGAAAACACCTTTCCAGACTGGTTCTGACCGGCAGTATCCTGCTGCACTTCGGGGCACTGCTGCTGTTGCGAAGTGACTGGCTGTTTTCACTCAAGGCAGGGTGGTTTTCCGGAAAGTCGCTGTTCCCGCTGGGACTGGCATTTTTCACCCTGCAAAGCGTAGGGTATTGCATTGACGTGTTCCGCGGTAAGATACACGGTGAAAAAAACTGGCGGCAGCTGGGACTGTATCTGCTGTTTTATCCTCGCCTGATTATGGGACCGGTCGTGTCCTACAGCGTTGCGGTGAAGTCCCTGTGCACGCCGGTGTTTGACATTGCACGTGTGGGACAGGGCTTGCTGCGGTTTCTGGTAGGGCTGGGAAAAAAGCTGATTCTGGCGAACTGGTTGGGCATGCTGTTTCAGACGCTCTGTCAGGCAGACACCGGCACCTATTCTCTGATGCTGGTTTGGCTGGGAGCATTTGCCCAGCTGATGACCTTGTATCTGGAACTGTCCGGCTATGCAGATATGGCGATCGGCTTGGGGCTCTGCTATGGTGTCCGACTGCCGGAAAGCTTCGGAAAGTCGCTGTTCTATCCGTCCATGGCGGCATTTGCCGACCAGTGGAACCGCACCGTAGTGCAGTGGTTCTCCCACTATGTGGGAACGCATTTCCGCGGGAAAAACCATTTTCTCTACCTTTTCGCCATGCTGGCAACATGGGGCTGTATCGGTCTTTGGTATGGCTTCCGGCTGCCGTCGCTGCTGTTCGGACTGCTGATCGGCGGGGCACTCTGGCTGGAGCATCTTCTCTGGAGAAACTCGTATCACTCTGTAATTCGCTATATCCTCACAGCGGTGCTGCTCTCGCTGGGAGCTGTGCTGCTGTCGCTGCCGGACTTGCAGTCCGTCTGGTCGTATGTCCGCATCATGGTAGGGACTGGCAGTCTGGCACCCACTGAAGCTGATGCAGACGTGCTGCGTGCGTATGGACTAATTTTTCTGGCCGCAGTCTACAGCGTGTCCGGAAATTGGCGATACCTGCTGCGGCGGGCAGAGGAACAGTCCTGGTTCCGCCTGCTGCGAACACCGCTGACGCTGCTTGCTGCGTTGCTGCTTCTGGCAGCAAACACCGCCTTTCTGATACAGACCGGCGGTGCAGTGTCCATGCAGCTGTTGCTCTAAGGGAGGTGCATGCTCTTGAAAATCAAACAAGTCCGCCGCTGGAAAAAACAGACTGTGGCGGAGCAGGCAGGCATTGCACGGCGATTTTCCGGCAGACTGCTCTGGGCGGTTTTGCTGCTGGGCGGTATCGGCGGGCTGGTTTCCCTCGGCATGTCCCCGCAAACCAGCAGCCGGAACACATCTGCTTCTTTTCTGGAAAAGGCAGATGCCAGGCTGACTGCGGCTCTGCCGGTGCGGGAACTGTTTCTGAAAACGTTGAGCAACGGTGTTGTTGCCACCGGCGGCAATCGTATCGGGGACGTGTACCTGACAAATAACCGGCTTCTGGAATGCCCGCAGTCGCTGGACACGGCGGCAATGACGGCTTCCGCAGATGCCATTGATCAGTTCTATCAGAAGTACCAGATTCCCACGACTGTGATTGCCGTACCGCCGGCAGGGGAGTTCTACGCGAGCGACCTGCTGGACGGTATGTCTTACCCGTCGCAGATGCCGGCAATCGAAAGCTTCTATCAGGCGATCGATTTGCCCATTCGAAAAATCGACGTGTACCATGTACTGTTTACTGCCACAGAGGACTATATCTATTACCGGACTGATGAGAAGTGGAGCTGTTACGGTGCCTACTGCGTCTACCGCAACGCCATTCAGCGAATGGGATTCGCTCCGATCTCCTATGACCAGTATGTGATTACGCACGCCGGCACATTTCGGGGAAATTTGTATGACAGTTGCTTGTACGACCGCGTAACGCCGGATATGATCGATGTCTACAGCGATGAGGACGGCAGCAAGGTAACAGATATGACTGCATATCCGGCAAACGGCGAACCGGAACAGCGGGAACTGTACCAAACGCAGCCTGACGGCACAGCAGATCTGAACACCTTTTATCTGGGGGAACCCTGTGAGAAACTGGTGATCCGGACAAACCTGAACAATCAGAAAAAACTGCTGCTGTTCAAAGACGATTATGCAGACTGTATGGTGCCGTTTTTGTTACAGCATTACAGTGAGATCTGTATACTGGATGTTACCCAAATGGAACATGGTCTGTCAGAACTGGCAGATGTATCAGATTACACACAGGTGCTGATTCTCTGCGATGCAGACACTTTTGCGGACACCAAGACAGCATCTGCTTTTCGGGAGGGGAAGAACACATGATTGATTTGCACATGCACACCACTTGTTCCGACGGACAGTTTTCGCCGGAAGAAACCATGCGTATGGCACACGAAGCCGGCGTGACAGTTGCCGCCGTTACAGACCACGATACCGCATCGGGAATTTCGCGGGCAAGGGCAGCGGCGGAGCAGTACGGCATGACCTTTTTCTCCGGTATCGAAATCAGTGTACAGGGAGAAAAGGAACTGCATATTCTGGGATATGGGATCCAGCCGGAGAATGCGGCATTGCAGGCGTTTTGCAAAAGGCATGCTGCCGACCGCAAGGAACGCTGCGGAAAAATGCTGGAGTATCTGCACGGGCATGGCGTGCAGATCACACTGGACGATGTCCGCCGCTGCAATGACGGAAAGACTTCTGGCAGACCGCATTTTGCACGGACATTGGTGGAACTGGGCTATGCCTCCTCGGTGCAGGACGCTTTTGAAAAATATCTGACCACACCGGAATTCTATGCCAAAGTAGAACGCCCGAAGCCTACGCCGGAGGAGGGAATCGGTGTGATTCAGAATGCCGGAGGCGTGGCGGTGCTGGCTCACCCACACCAGCTGAAGCTGGAAAACGATGCATTGGAAGCAATGGTGGTACGGCTGAAAGCAGCAGGCTTGCAGGGCATCGAAGCCTACTACAGCCGCCACACGCCGTCGCAGACACAGTTTTATCTGCATCTGGCAGAAAAGTACGATTTGCTGTACACCTGCGGCTCTGACTATCACGGACCAGTCATCAAACCGGATATTGCACTGGGCACTGGAATTTCCAACAATCTTGGCATTTGTGACGAAAAAATTCCGGAACGGCTGTCTGCGGCAATCGCTGCAAAATGTTCCGCTTGACATTTTGGGCGATTCGTATTATAATAGACAGAGATTTTGACGATGGGAGGCAGTGCAATGGAGTTTCATAGAAAACATTCTGTGTGCTTTTTGCTGCTGGGAATGCTGTTCTGTACTGCTGGCTGCACTGCAACAGAGCAGGACTCCACGGCAGAAAAGCCGAAAAAAATGACAGATCTGCCGCCGTTGGTAACAGAGATTTCCACAGAAGATACAACGGCGGAAATTTCCACAGAAACCACACTGGTGACCGAAGAAGCGGAATTGCCGGAACCGGTTTATCAGGCAAAGATGACCGCGTGGGAACTGCCGGAGGAACTGGGCAGTCTGCAAGCAGTACGGGTATACCAGAACACAGTCTACCTGCTGGGTGTCCGGCAGAATGCGGCACAGCAGTCGGAAAGCGTACTCTATTGTGTGTCAGAAGATGCGGAAAGTGCAGAACCAGTCTTTACGCCGCTGTACCCAAACAGCAATGCTTCTGATTTTGTGGGACTGACAGATTTCGACGTGCTCTCTGACGGCACGATCTGCGGGCTGCTCTGTGAAAACGCAGATGCAGTGCCCTATGAGGATCCGACATTCAACCCCGACGATTTCGACTGGGAATCTTATTACGAAAACTATGCCACTCAGTATCAGCTGGTATGGTATGACAAAAATGGTGTCATCTGCAAAAAGCTGGGACTTTCCACACTGCTGGACCTGGATGAAACCTCCAGACAGACGATGGCATTTACCGGTGTCCGCAGTGACGCTTCCGACCACATTTACCTGACGGCAACGATCGATGAATCTGACTGCCTGATGGCATTGGACGGCAATGGTAATCTTTGTCCGGTACAGGGCAATCACAAGAATATGCTTCCGCTGGAATCAGATTATCAGTGGATTCGGTGCAGTTCAGACGGCATGCTGCTGTTGGAATGCGATGCCGAAGATGTACAGCACCTGTCCCATGTTGTTGTAACAGACGGGGCACTCTGGAAAACACAGACGGCTGTTCCGGAACGCATGACCGCAGATACAATGCTGGCGGAGTCGGAAAATGATGACTTTGTGTACGGCATCTGGAACGCCTCCGGTCTGTTCCGCATGTCGGCAAAAAATGCCCTGCCGGAACTGCTCTATCGGTGGAGCGATGCCCACGTAGACTTTTCGAAGCTGGAACGTGTCATGATGCTGCCGGACGAGGAAGTGCTTTTGTCTGCATACACGGCTCAGGGCAATTTGTCACTGGAGTTGTTGGAACCGGATATGAAAAACAAGGAGCCGGATTCTACCGAGCATGTGGAAGAAGAAACCACCGGCGAAACTGTTCCGGTTGCAACACCTGTAAGTTAAGGCAATACCGCACAAGCTATTTGCGGTGTTGCCCCTTGCAATTTTCCGGTAAATATAGTATACTTATAAATGACATTGCTGTGCGGAACGGACAGGCTGCGGCAAAATGCCGAATACGCCGGCAGGATCGAATGCAATGAGAAAGAAGGACGAATACATGAATATGGAATTTATCAGAAAGCTGCCGATTCCGAAGGAACTGAAAGCCCAGTTCTCTCTGTCGGAAAAGCTGGTGAATGTCAAGGCGAAGCGTGATGCGGAGATCAAAAAGGTGTTTACCGGTGAATCCGACAAGAAGCTGCTGATTATCGGACCGTGCTCTGCGGATCGGGAAGACGCTGTTCTGGATTATGTCAGCCGTCTGGCAAAGGTACAGGAAAAGGTACAGGACAAGCTGCTTCTGATCCCGCGGATCTACACCAATAAGCCCCGCACCACTGGTGAAGGCTACAAGGGCATGGTGCACCAGCCGGATCCGGAGAAAAAGGAAGATATGCTGCAGGGACTGATCGCCATTCGCGAACTGCACACCCGTGCCATTGAGCAGACAGGTCTGACTTGTGCAGACGAAATGCTCTATCCGGAAAACCACCGGTATCTGTCTGATCTGCTGTCCTATGTTGCAATTGGTGCACGTTCGGTAGAGAACCAGCAGCACCGCCTGACTGCCAGCGGTCTGGATATTCCGGTGGGTATGAAGAACCCCACCGGCGGCGACCTGTCTGTTATGATGAATTCCCTGACTGCGGCACAGGCTTCTCACGTGTTCCTGTATCGCGGCTGGGAAGTCAAGTCTGCGGGAAATCCGCTGGCACACGCAATTCTCCGCGGTGCAGTAGACCCGCTGGGCAGAACCATTCCCAACTATCACTATGAAGATCTGATCGCACTGTACGAACTGTATCAGAAGAAGAATTACCAGAATCCGGCTGTGATCGTAGATGCAAACCATGCCAATTCCGGCAAGAAATATCTGGAACAGATCCGCATCTGCAACGAAGTACTGCACAGCTGCCGCCACAGCAAAGAAATTGCTTCTCTGGTAAAGGGTTTCATGATCGAAAGCTATATCGAAGACGGAGCACAGAAGATTGGCGAGGGCGTTTATGGTCGGTCGATCACGGATCCTTGTCTGGGCTGGGAAAAGTCCGAACGCCTGATTTACGATATTGCAGATCAGCTTTAAGGCGACAAAGTACCAGGCGTTGTACTTTGTTTCCTGCATGAGAGCGTGTTCCAAAAATGTGGAAACCAGCTCGAAAAGTGAAAGGAGCGAGGTCATATGGCATCAATGAGTCAGTTGACAATGGCAATGGTCACATTGTATAGCGGGGATCCCAAACGGATACAGCATTTTATGAAGGTGTATGCCTTTGCAAAAATGATTGCCGAAGAAGAACAGCTGGGAGCCAAACAGCGGGAGATCGTAGAAGCTGCGGCACTGGTGCATGACATCGGCATTCACGCGGCAGAAAAAAAATATCGTTCTGCCGCGGGAGAATATCAGGAAATCGAAGGACCACCCATTGCACGGGCAATGCTGATGGCACTGGATTTTTCGCCGGCACTCATTAACCGTGTCTGCGATATGGTGGCACATCATCATTCTTATGACAAGATCGACGAGGTTGATCTCCAGATTCTGATCGAAGCAGATTTCATGGTAAACGCCTATGAGGATGGTTTGCCGAAACGGAATATCAAGTCGTTTCGGGATAAGATCTTCCGGACAGAAACGGGGATCCACTACCTGAACGAATTGTTTGCTTTGGAAAACTAAGAGCAATACCGCACAAAGAGCGTCTGGCGACTT
>NZ_KI260329.1:39761-48046 GCF_000468015.1 Ruminococcus callidus ATCC 27760
CTGTCGCACAATCTTTGTGCGGTATTGCCTAAGGACTATAAAAAAATACCGGATACCGTATCGATCGGATACAGTATCCGGTATTTTTATGCCCGCAGCACCTTGTCCAGCACCACAAACTGCTGTTCCTTGGCAGTCAGACAAATTTCATCTCCTGCCTGTAACGCATTGTGCAGCATCTTGTCGGCAATGGGATTCTCCACCATGGTTGCCAGATACTGCTTCATGGGGCGTGCACCGTACTGGCGGATTTTCGGTGCGTTTGCCAGAAGCCGCACCGCGTCCGGTGTATACTCCATGGCGATTTCCATATGAGAGAGCCGCTGCTGCAATTCCTGTAACATGCGTTCTGCGATCTGGGACAAGCTTTCCTCCGACAGCTTCTGAAACCACAGTACACCGTCCAGCCGTCCCAGAAATTCCGGCGAGAAATGCCGCTTGAGTGCATCAGTGGCAGCAGCATTTCCGCCCTTGCCGGAATCGGGGAGAAATCCCAGCTGTTCACCAGTACGCAACGCTTCGCCGCCCAGATTGGAGGTCATGATCAGCAATGCATGGCGAAAGCTGGTCGTCCTGCCGCAGGAGTCCGTCAGAATGCCGTCCTCCATGATTTGCAGCAGCAGATTGCACACATCCGGGTGAGCCTTTTCGATCTCGTCGAACAGCACTACGCAATAAGGTCGCCGGCGAACCCGTTCGCAGAGCATGCCGCCGTCCTCAAATCCCACATATCCGGGAGGAGCACCGATCAGCTTGGAAACGGCATGCTTTTCCATGAATTCCGACATGTCAATACGAATCAGGCTTTCCTTGTCATCAAAGAGGTGTGCCGCCAGAGCACTTGCCAGAGCCGTTTTTCCCACGCCGGTGGGACCTGCAAAAAGAAATGCCCCGATGGGACGGGACTTGTCCTGTAAGCCGGTGCTTGCACGGCAGAGAGCCGCCGACAGTGTGTCCACTGCATCATCATGCCCGACCACCTGTTGTTTTAGTACGCTGCCCAGTGTCAGCAGCTTTTGCCGTTGTGCCTCCGTGATTTTTTCCGTGGGAATTCCCGTTCGCACAGACACAATGGCGGCAACATCGTCCTCCTCCACATCAGCGATTTCCGTGGTGTCCTTTTCCGCCTCCCATCGGATTCGGGCACGGGAGCACGCTTCGTCCAACAAGTCGATTGCCTTGTCGGGAAGAAACCGGTCGTGCAGATAGCGGTCTGCATAGTGAATTGCCGTGCGAAGAACGGTGTCTGAAATGTGCACCCGATGAAATTCCGCATAGGTTTCCCGCAATCCCTGCAGCATAGCGTAGCATTGTTCCGCAGAGGGTTCGTGGACTGTGACCGGCTGAAACCGCCGTTCCAAGGCACCGTCCTTTCCAATGGTTGCTCGGAATTCCTCTGGTGTGGTGGCACCGATCAGCCGGATCTCTCCCCGTGCCAGCTGCGGTTTCAGCATGTTTGCTGCATCAATTGCCCCTTCTGCGGCACCGGCTCCCACAATGGTGTGCAGCTCATCAATAAACAAAATGACATTGCCGTGCTCCGAAGCCTCTGCCAGACAGTTCTTGAGCCGTTCTTCAAAGTCGCCCCGATACTTTGCACCGGACAGCAATGCCGGCAGATCCAGTGCAAACAGCTGCATTTGCTGTAAGGACTCCGGCACGTCACCCTGTAAAATTTTTCTGGCAATGCCCTCCACGATTGCAGTTTTTCCAACGCCTGCTTCTCCGATCAGACAGGGGTTGTTTTTGGTGCGTCTGGAGAGAATGCGGATCATCTGCTGTAATTCTTTTTCCCGTCCGATCAGCGGATCATAGCGGTAAGGATTTGACGGATCTGTCATCAGCTTTCCGTACTGAAACAGTGCCGGACAATTTTTGCGGGAAAGGGTATCCATACGGTTTCGTTCCATTCGCACCCCATAGGCAGTGTCGCTGCTGCAAAGCGTGCAGAGCTGGTTCAGACTGACACCCAACTTTTTCAGAATGGTGACTGCACTGGAACAGGGGGCGTGGATAATTGCCAGCAGCAAATGTTCCGTTCCCGCCAGACAGCACCCCGCATCTCTGGCACGTTCCTTGGCATCTTCCAGAATTGCCACCAGCGAAGGGGTCAGACAATCCTCCTGTACCTGTGCAGGAATCCCGCGTCCCACCAGATCGACAATGCCGTTTCGCAGCCGTTCCGTGTTCAGCTGCTGTGCCGCCAATGCACTGGCAGCCGCATTGCCGCCCTCCTCCATCAGCCCCAGAAGCAGGTGCTCACTTCCAATATACGTGTGCCCGAACTCCTCCGCGGCGTGTATCGCTTCTTTCATGGCAAGGATCGCCTTGCCGGTAAAACCTTCTGTATATCGCATATTGCCGTTCCTTTCTGCCGTGTGTTCACACTTTATTTCTTTTGAACGGGACAAGTATAGCATATTTTTTCTGCAAGATTTGTCGAAGCAGTCACACTTTTTCTCCACGGGCATATGATGTACTATGAAACAGACAAAAAACAGTTTGTTTCAAATAAAACTGACACAAAGGAGTCGTGTATTATGTGTTTCGAAAATAATGGTGGATGCTGCTGGATTATCATTCTGCTCGTGATTCTGTTCTGCTGCTGCGGCAATGGCTGCGGTGGCGGCTGCAACAATGGTGGCTGCGGATGTGGCTGCTAATTGCAGACACGCTGAAATGATCTGCTGATAAAAAAACAGGTGTGGGGAAGTCCCTGCACCTGTTTTTTTGTTATTTTAAGGCAATACCGCACAAAGATTGTGCGACAGATGCGTCGTCAAATTTTTCGTCAGATGAAACAAAAAGCGGAGTGAATACTTGATGTATTCACGAGCATTTTTGTGAAATATGAGAGAAAATTTGCAAGCAGATGGCGTGCAAAGTCGCCAGACGCTCTTTGTGCAGTATTGCCTTAAGGAAACACTGCAAGCAGATGGCGTGCAAAGCCGTCAGGCGGGCTTTATTCAGTGTTTCCTTAAGAACGGCAGCCAGCTGTCCAGCAGTCGCATCGTACCTTGTTCCAGTTCCTCCGGCGAAAGACAAGCGTAGCCCAGTACGATCTGCGGCGTAGGCGGCACTGCCTGCGGCGTTTCATAGTAGTCGGAAAGCCCGTAGACAACAACGTGTGCTGCTGCGGCAGCTTGTACCAGTTCCTGTTCCGTGCAGGGCAGCTGCACTTCCAGCAACAAGTGCAGTCCGGCAGCTTCTCCGCAGATGTGCAGATACGCTCCCAGCGGGTGAGAGCGAAGCAGTTCTGTCAGCCGCTTTTGCCGTTGGCGGTAGGTCTTTTTCATGCGGTTAAGGTGGCGTTCAAAATAGCCTTCCTGCAAAAAATGTACCAGCGTGTACTGTTCAAAACAGGGGACACTGGACGAATAGAAAGAGAAGTCCTGTTCGAACTGTTTTGCCAAAGGCGGCGGCAGCACAACATAACCGATTCGCAGCGATGGTGCAAGGGTACGGGCGAACGTGTTCATGTAGATAACGTGCCCACTAGTGTCCATGCTGTACAGCGACGGCAGCGGCTTCCCCAGAAACCGCAGTTCGCTGTCATAGTCGTCCTCGATGAGGTAGCGGTCTGTCTGAGCACTTGCCCATGCCAGCAACTCTGCCCGTCTGCGTACCGGCATGATTATACCGGTGGGGAACTGGTGGGACGGTGTCACATGTGCCACGGAAGCACCGGATTGCTGTAGGGCTGCCAGTTGCAGCCCATTTTGATCCATCGGCACATCGATCACCGAGGCACCGTTGCTGCGTAGAATGCGTTTACCCTTGGAATAGCCGGGTTCTTCCACGGCATAGCGGCGGGACGCACCCAACAGCTGCACCAGAATCCCCAGCAGATATTCCGTACCGGCACCCACCAGAATTTGCTCCGGTGCCGCATGAATATCCCGAAACGCCCGCAGGTGAGCCGCAATTGCCGCCCGCAGTTCGTACAAGCCCATTGCCGGTGGCGATTGCAGCAGCTTTTCCTGTTTGGAGGAAAGCACCTGTCTGGAAAGCTTTGCCCATGTGGCAAAGGGAAACTGCTCCAGATCGACACCGCTGGTGGAAAAAACAATTCGGTCATCCGGGTCAGTCTTTGCCGGCTGTGATGAGGGAAAAGCCGTTTCTTTTGGCATATGTGCCAGCAGCGGTGCATCCGGATCCACAAAGTAACCGGCACGTGGACGGGAATACAGATACCCCTCTGCCGCCAGCTGTTCATAGGCAGTCTGTACCGTCACTATGCTGGTTTGCAAGTGTGTGGAAAGAGCACGGCGGGAAGGGAGTTTCTCGTCAGGGTGCAGAACGCCCTGTGCAATATCCTCCCGAATGGCTGTGCAGATCTGCTGGTACAGTGGTTCAGGATTGCTGGGATTCAGCAGAATGGTCAGCATCTTGGTCGATTCCTTCGCCGTTCAGGAACTGCTGCATCTTGTCGGCAGACCATTCCATTTCTACATCAGAAGCCTTGGCAGCTTTCGCCTGTTCCTCCGAAGCGTCAAAGATCTCCGAAATTTCTTCTATAGACTGATTGGTGAGTGCATCATATTCCGACGAATGAGGCGATGTGCCGGATAGTACGTGGAAGATGTCCTCCGCCGACAGTTCACTTGCAGCATCTTCTGTAGCCGGCTGTTCTGTCGGATTTTGTTCCGGAGCAGCCGGTTCTTCTGCCTGCGGTTCTGCAACAGTATCTTCTGTTTCCGTTGCTGCCGCAGATGCTTCCGGAGCAGCCTCTGTGAAATCTGCATCATCTGCTGCCGGTACATCTGTATTTTCCGGAATTTCAGTTTCCGGAGTTTCTGCGGTTTCTTCCGGCTGTTCCGGTGTTTCTGTCGGTTCCGGCTGCTTCGGCGGCTCTGTGAATGGGTGTTTCAGGTGCCAGAGCATTTCGTCTGCGTCCATGAAGTCCGCACTGTCTTTCTGTACAGCCTGTGCCGCACGTTTTTGCCGCAGTTCAGCCGCAACCGTAGAACGAATATTTGCAGGAACGGTAAGCGTATCTGTCATGCGGGGATACATCTCCGGAATTTCCAGTACGTCCAGCTTGAACTTGCCGCCGGTGATAAAGACACGCATGCTGTGTGTGCCTTCCGGCAGCTGGTCAATGACCAGACAAGCCTGACGGGGCAGACAGCTGGGAACAAAGCAATTTTCGTACATGGTGTGTCCGTCGATCAATACCGTAAATTCTGCATTCTCCGCAGTACCAACAATAGCAATGCCGCCGCCCTCAAAGGTACAGGAGAATTCCGCACCGGTTTTCGCTTCCATAGAGGTGCGGTTGTAGAAGTGGTAGCTTTCCATGGCATGTACTTCCCAGTTTTCGTTGTACAAGATGCCGTTTCCGAAGCAGTCCACACGTCGGACATACGGCGGCTGTACCGAAGCCGGCTCCAGGTGAATGTTCCGGAACATATTCCATGCGTATTCACTGCAAAGGCTGGCACGACCGCTGTTGATCATGCACTGCGGCGTATACTTTGCCAGGAAATTGCCGTTGATGAAGAAGAAGATCGCGTTGCCCAGTACCACCAGTTTCAGCTTGTTCCACTGTTTGGGGTCAATGTGCTGCGTAATGCCCTCTGCCGCAACACTTTCCATATCCATTAATTTCCAGCTGCCGTCGCCGTAAAGCCTGCCGCTGTAGCCGCACATGGAAGTGAACTCACAGGTGACAGTAGCATTATAGCGGATACCGATTCCGGCGAAGTTGTGTTCCTCTAGATTGGAAAGCTTCACTTCTGCCTCCATGCTGTAGCTTCTCCACTTGTCATCGCCGAAGCAGGTCAGCGGCAGCGGTGTCCCGCGGAACCGCCAGTTGGTGGGTATGATCTGCGGCGTGATCTTCTGGCAGATCGCAAAGCCGTCCTCTGTTTCTACCAACTCGAACGCACCGCCCTGATCGGTCATGTATCTGGGAGCACAGCCGCGGACAGCAATTTCTTCTTTGGTGTACTGTAAATTTTCCGTGTAGGGAAGTGCCAGGCGGGAGGACAGATGCGGCTGTACTGCCGGAAATGTGTTCACGCCGTCCACCCAGCTCACGTCCATAGTCGTCACTGTCATAATGGAACGTGGCGGCACCTTAATGGTAAATGTGTCCCGATGATTCCGGATCGGCCGGATTTTCTTGCCGATGCGGAACCAGTTGGCATCATACGCCTGTCTGCCGGAAGGTCCCTTGGTGATAACACTGGAAAATACGGTAGGCTCAAATGCCATATCCTTGACTTGCACCGTATAAATGCGAACGTCCTCGCTTTCGTTGGTGAAGAACATGGACATTTCGCTGCGGTCCGGTGCCGTCAGCGTCATGAAATTGTGAGTGGTGTTGGCAATGGCATGATTTTCCTCGCCGTCCCCGTAGCAGGCACCGTTGACATACATCCAGCCCTTTCTGGCAAAGCGGCTGAAATGCATTGCCAGCCAGAAACCAATATCCAGAACAAAGTGTCCGGACCACGGCTCCCAGGCCCGAATCAGCTGCTTCGGGGCATAGCAGGCACCGTCATAGTAAGCGGCAACTGCCGGCTGGAACTCGTACATGACCATTTTGCCGTTGTAATAGCTGTTGATGATACGGTTTGCCACATCAATAGGACCGTTTTTGCCTACCAGTCCGGACTCGTCTGCCTGTACTGTCAGTTCCGGTACATTGCAGGGGGCAATACCCTCGCTGTACCAGATCTCCTTGCCGTATGCTTCGTTCAGCAGATTGGTATAAGAATCCCCGAATGTGGTGTAGTGCAAGCCGATGACATCGACCGCATTTCGCAGAACGCTGTTGTCCACCATTTGTTCCGCGATGTTCCGCGTGCCGACCTCGTCAGAGGCGATCAGCTTGATTTTGCTGTAGTCATAGGGGGCATTTTTTTCGTTGTCCAGCATGTGCCGCAGGTAGAGGATCCACGCCTCGTCCGGTGTATCCGTTTCGTTCTGGTCTGCACTGATATAGTCGAATTTCAGCCCGTACACCGCATAAGCTGCGTCCAGTGTTTCCTTGTACCAGCGGTATCTGGCACGCAGTCCGTGTTCCTGACTGATGACAAACGCATCTGTGACCCACTTCGGCTCGCCCCAGCGGAGCATGTCGATGGTAATATCCGGATTGATTGCCTTGGCATCTGCGGCAAACTGGAATCCGGCACCGCGTGTCACGTCTGCCGGTTCATTCAGGGAACGCTTGGTGCAGGGCTCTGTGCCGGAGGAGGAATTGACATCTGCTCCCAGTTCCAGCTTGATGTGTGTCAGACCTGCACCATAATCCTTCTGAAACAGCAGTCGCATGATCTCCTCATAGGCATGAGGGTGTTCTACTTTATAGTCCAGCAGCAAGCGGGAGGAATTGTTGCCGCTGACACAGCCCAGTCCACGATAACAAGCGGCAGGGTTTTCATTTGCCTGTGTGCCGTCTGCAAGGACTTCCATCGGTGTAATGGTTGAGCGTTCTTTGAAGTTTGAAAAATGGTTGACAATCTTGTTGTTTTTCATGGAAAAGTCCATTGTCATCGTTTCCTTTCGCTATATTTTTCACTGTATTGCAGCAGTTCCCGCAGAGATTCTTCCGGAACACTGGGATCCGGTTCTGCAATGAGAAACTTGATCTTTTTTCCCATTTCGTCGAACATGTGTTCGTGTTCAGTTTCGAAGTACCGCAAAGTCGGTTCGCTATGGAGATCACGGGTCATTGTCGTAATGCGGAATCCCGCTTCCGGAAAATATTCCAGCGACTCCTCAAATAATTCGTCATCGTCAGTTTTGAACCAGATTTCCCCGTCCAGCAGCATGCGGTACTGCACCAGCTGCCGCGGGTGTGTCAGCCGGCGTTTCTTGTGCTTGCCCCGCGGCCACGGATTGCAGAAATTGATGTAGATTCGATCCAGCCGGTCTGTTTCAGCAAAACATTCCCGCAGGTACATAATATTATCGATCATAATGCGGACGTTGTCCAGCGGCAGCTGCTGTTCGGCATAGGCGGCTTCCAGCTTTCGCTTTGCCAGTACCAGCATTTCATTTTTGATGTCAATGGCGATGTAATTGTATTCCGGATTGGCAGGAGCCTCCTGTGCAATAAAGCCGCCCTTGCCGCAGCCCAGTTCCAGCCGCAGCGGCTGTGTCTTTGGAAATTGTGCCTGCCATTGTCCTTTGCAGGCTTTGGGATCAGAGATATAAAACGGGCATGCTTCCAGTTCCGGCTTTGCCCAAGGTTTACAGCGAATTCGCATGAAAAAGTGTCAATCCTTTCGGTTTCTAGGGAAGCACTGAATAAAGCTTGTGCGTAAGATGCG
>NZ_KI260329.1:48146-58718 GCF_000468015.1 Ruminococcus callidus ATCC 27760
CAAAGCCGTCAGGCGGGCTTTATGCAGTGTTTTCCTAAGTTTATGATCTATTTTATTATAGCATATTTTCCGACAAAACACAAAGGAAAATTGAAAAAAACCAGAAAATTTTGAAATTAGGCATATTTCACAAAAAATATTGTTAAGAACCTGCTTTTGCAAGAAAAAATGTTGCTGCACATGGACAGAAAAAGACACCCTCTCACTTCAGAAATACCGGAAGGAGAGGGTGTCTGGAAATCTTTGTTTTATGTAGCGTTTCCTTAGAGCACCAATGTCATCTGTCGTTCCGTGTGGTGATACGGTCGGCAGGTCACACCAGTCAGCAGAAACATTCTCTGGGAGGCTTTCGTGGCATCAGAATCCGCATACTTGTTGTCGTAGTAGATGATTTCCCGAATGCCGCTTTGAATGATCGCCTTGGCACATTCATTGCAGGGGAACAGGGTAACATACAAACTGCACCCCTGTAGACTGCCGGCACTGCGGTTCAGAATGGCGTTCAGTTCCGCATGGCAGACAAAGGGATATTTCGTGTTGAGGAAATCACCCTCCCGTTCCCACGGCATGTCGTCATCGTTGCAGCCGGTAGGCATGCCGTTGTAGCCCACAGAAACGATTTTGTGTTCCTGATTGACAATGCAGGCACCTACCTGTGTGTTGCTGTCTTTGCTTCGCTGTGCCGAGAGCAGGGCAATGCCCATGAAATATTCGTCCCACGACAAATAATCGTCACGTTTCATCAGTCCACCGCCTTAGCTCGGGAATCCGCTGATTGCCTTTGACAGTACCTGCCGGTACAGAGCCAGATCCAGACCGTTCAGTGTGCCGTCGCCGTTCACATCGCCAGCCTTGAAGTCCTTGCCCTTGCTGTCTACCTTTTCTCCGGACAGATACTGGATCAGCAGGATCATGTCCTTGACGTTCACTGTACCGTCCAGCGTAATATCGCCGACAACCGTTTCCGGTGTGGTAGTTGTAGTGGTCGTTGTGCCGGCACTGGTCGTGCCCGACTGTATCGGCTTGGTATCGCCGTGGCTGCCCTTGCTGCCGCCGTCAATATTGCTGCCCTCCGAAGCATCATAAGAGCTGTAATAATCACTCAGGGAAATACTGGTGGAGCCGGTACCCAGTGCACGCTTGTGGTCAAGACTGATGTACTTGCCGCTTTCCTGTGTCTGCCAGAGGGACGGTTCAAACAGACTATACTTGTCATCGTCCCATGTGGAGAAGTCATAGCCCAGCAGACCGCCGGTGTCGCCGGAGTTCGGGTTCAGGCACCAGAAAGTGTGGTTGATGTGGTTGTTGATCATATAATCACGGAGCAGTTCCATCCACTTCTGGTTTTTGCCGCCGTCCATGTGACCGCCCCATTCGCCGATCAGCAGGGGAGCGATGTTCTGATCGTTGATGTATGCCCATGTGTCATACCAGTAGTCGTCCAGCAGGGTCTGCGTGGTGAAGTCCTTGTCAAACCATGTCTGGTTATAAACCGACGGACCGTAGTCGTGGGGAGAATATACGATCTGGCTGTTTCTGGAACCGGAGCCGAAGTCGATCGGATAATCCTTGACACCGCGGAGGTTGCCGCCCCACCATGCACCATACCACGGGGACTGGTCTGCCGGAGCCTGCCAGATGTCCGCAGTATCATAGGTGTAGCCCTTTTCTGTTTTCGGATACTGTTCCACACCCTCAATAAAGATCAAAGCGTTGGGGTTCACATCCAGAATAGAGTTGCCGCATTCTGTCGCAGAATATGCCCAGTTGTTCTGGTCGGTAGAATTGTCCCACTTGGCAATATCTTCAGGGCACTTGTTTCCGCTGTAGCCGCGTTTGCCGTGCGGTTCATTTTTCAGGTCGTAGCCGATGATGGTATCGTCATTGCTGTACTTTTCAGCCAGCCATGTGACAGAATCCTTCCACATATCCCATGTGATCTTTTCACCGGAAGCCGCACCAATAGCCATGGTGTCACCGTCAGAAGCGGCAGAAGTATAATACCACAGGTTGTAGTTGTGACCGGAGTTGTGCTCTGCGGGGCTGTGCACGTCGATCATGACTTTCAGACCGTAGTCCTTCATCTTCTGCATGATGACGTCGAAGATCTCCATACTGTTTTTCAGCGTCTTGCCGTCTTCCTTGACAAAGTCCTTGTTGGTGTTGACATAAGTACCAGCCTTGGTGACAGTGCCGTCCTCGCCCACCTGATCGGTCGGCGGCTCATAGCCGGCATTAACGGAGCTGACAGGATCCGGTGTGCCACGCATCCACGAAACCAGAAGTTCCGTGGAGATCGGCATACGAATCAGGTTGATACCGTGGTCGCCGACGGTTTTCAGGAATGCATCAATGTCAGTTGCGTACAGACCGTGTGCACAGTTTTCCGTGCAGTTGAAGCCGAACCAGTTTGCACCAGTCAGCCAGACCTGATTGCCGTTTGCATCGTAAAGCTTGCTGCCCTCTGCGTGCAGCCAGTCGTCGTTATTATCATCTGCGGCAGCAGCGGACAGGCTTGTCTGTACCACCGGAGCAGCGGAAGACAGACACGTTGCCAGCATCATGCCGGAAACGGCAGCTGCAGCAAGTTTCTTTTTGAGTTTCATGGATCAATATCCCCTTTCTGTAACTGTGCAGAAATTTTGTGCAATGCTCTGAAAGCGAGCACATTCATACTCTTTTATTATAGTATGTTCTGTCCAAAAAGTCAAGTGATTTCTAGAAAATTTTTATGCAGTGTTTCTTTGGGCAACACCGCATATTTATGAGGCATTCTTTTTTCTGCACGGAGATTGCTGCAGCTTCTGCTCCTCCCGAAAGACCAGCAGCATCATGCACAGCAGCATCAGAATCGGAAAAACTGGGTGAGCAGCCGTTTGCGGGGCTGCTGATGTTGTCAGCACCTGCTCCGATACAGCAATCGGGGAAAAATGCAGTACAGCAGCACAGATGCCGCCGGAGAGCAGTCCGGTAAAGCCCCGTGCCCAGACCAGCTTTCCGACGGAAATGGTTTTCCCTGTGACGGCACAAATTTGCAGCAGCACGCAGACACCGCCAAACGACAGCAGTCCTGCCAGCACCGGAATCCGCAGGGGAATCGGCAGCGGCAGTTCCACGCAGTTGGAGATCTCCAGTATGCTCCGCACCAGATCTGCTAGCGGAAATGACACTCCCAGTTGCTGCATCAGGGCAGTGCAGCAACGGAACAGTCCTGCCGCCTGGAATATGCCAGTCAGTGCCGCAAAACACAGGATCATGCCGCAGAGTTTTAACAGTGTCCGTCCGGCGGAGGTGACGGCAAACGTCAGCATTTGTGTGGAAAACGGGGCTATTGCATTGTTCCCATTCACCGGCGGCGAAATCGGCTTCCGGTGAAATAACAGAAAGCAGAGCAGGAGATTGGCGAACAGATTGGCAGAAAATATCAGCAGAAAGCAGGTTCTCCGGCAGGAAACCGTTCCCAGCAGTCCCAACAAAAACGCCGGTCCGCCGCCGTAGCAGACACAGAGCAGTCTGGACGCATCTTCCTTGGATAGGACACCCTGTTTTGTCAGTGTACAGAGCATGCTTGCTCCCACCGGATAACCGGCGAACTGGCTGAGCAGGAACAGGGCAAAATAAGATTCCGGCAGCCCGAACAAGGCGGTGCTGAACCGGCGAAGCGGCCGTGCCAACGCCTGCCAGGCACCGCTTTCCAGAAACAGCTGGGACAGAATCATCATGGCATACAACGACGGGATAATGACTGTCAGACAGCGGTTCACCGCAGTTTGCAGTTCTGCCTGTATCTGTCCGGCGAAACAGGTGCAGAGCACCAACAGTCCCAATAAGAAAAAAACGGTATACCACCGCAGGCGAAAAAGATGTGCAGTCATAAACGATCCCTCCTGTTCCATGGTATGTATAGCGGCACACATAATATGTTATGGATTCGCATAGACTTTGTCGAGGTGATGTTCATGGAGAACCGGCTGATTCAGGCAGGACGACGTGTGTTGCAGCTGGAAACACATCTGGAAATGCACAGCGATCGGGAAATTTTCATTGAGAATTGCCGCAGGATACTGGAATACAATGACATTCGAATTGTCCTGCAAACCACAGATCTGGTGCTGGAGATCTGGGGGAGCGAATTGCAGACGGACAGCCGTTCACCGGAAAGCCTGCGGATTCACGGAAAGATCCAGTCGATCACACTGACACCAAAGGGGGCACGCAATGGAACAGCATCTGCGGGGAGAGTATAAGGCGGCGGCAGCCGGCGGAAAATTGTATGCATTTATCAACGCCATGCAGAAAGCGGGGGTGTGCTGCCGGAAACAGCATTGTCAGGGAAACACATATCAGTTTCGCTTTTACGCAAAGCATTGCAAAACTGTACAGGAACTGGCACAGGCAAACGGGGTACAGCTGGAACTGACACCCTGCCGCACTCTGCAAAGCTTTCTGTACCGAAACCGTTTCCGGTTCGGGGTGCCGCTGGGAATTCTGCTTGCAGCGGGACTGCTGTTCTACGGTTCCAACATCGTCATGCAGATCGAGGTGATTGCCGACGACACCATTTCCACATCGGAGGTCACAGCAATTCTGGAAGAATGCGGCGTACAGCGGGGCAGCTGGATTCCGTCGATCGATTTCGGGCACTGTGAAAACAGGCTCTGCACTTCCGTAGAGGAAGCGGCATGGGTGGGCATGCGGCACACAGGAAATCGGCTGGTAGTGGAAATTCTGGAACGGACACCGGAACCGGAAATGCAGATGACCCGCAAGCCGTCCAACATCATTGCCGCACAGGACGGGCATATTGTTTCGGTGTCGATTTATCGGGGACAGCTGATGAAGCTGGTAGGGGAACCGGTGCGGAAAGGGGACTTGCTGGTCAGTGGGCTGTACACAGACGAAACCGGACACGTGGGAATTCGTCATGCCATGGGCAGCATTATCGGGCAGTATGAACAGACGGAGCAATTCTCCTGTCCCTACACCCAAGAACTCCGCCGTCCCACCGGTGCGGTGACCACGCGGAAGTATCTGGACTTGTTCACATGGCATCTGCCGCTGGGCAGTACAGATTCGCCCTATGCAGACAGTATCCGGACTTCCGGCTATCACTGGTTTTCTCTGTTCGGCAGGGAATTGCCGCTGGGAATCTATCAGGAGAGTTTTCACGAATACCGCACCCGTCTGCTGACCTTGACACCGGCAGAAGCCGCACAAAATGTGGAGGAGCAGATTCAGCGATATGAGGACAATTTTCTTGCACAGACGGAGATTCTGGAGAAAAAAACAACCGTCCTCGAAACCGAGGACGGCGTTACATATACAGTTATTTATACGCTGCAAGGCGAGATCGGTGTGCAGCAGGAATTATACTTACATTAAGGCAATACCGCACAATCTTTGTGCGGTATTGCCTTAAGTGAGCACTGCGTAAAGCCGTCAGGCAGGCTTTATGCAGTGTTTCCTTTAGTCCAAGAAATCCTTGACCTTCTTGCTGCGGCTGGGGTGACGCAGTTTCCGCAGAGCCTTTGCTTCGATCTGGCGAATACGCTCGCGGGTGACATCGAATTCCTTGCCCACTTCTTCCAGTGTGCGGGAACGACCGTCCTCCAGACCGAAACGCAGCCGCAGAACTTTCGCCTCACGGTCTGTCAGCGTGGAGAGCACTTCATTCAACTGCTCTTTCAGCAGCATCAGAGAAGCGGCATCTGCCGGAGCAGGAGCGTCGTCGTCCGGAATAAAGTCGCCCAGATGGCTGTCTTCTTCCTCACCAATCGGGGTTTCCAGAGAAACCGGATCCTGTGCAATTCGCATGATCTCCCGTACACGTTCTGCCGGCATTTCCAGCTTGTCTGCGATTTCTTCCGCAGACGGATCGTGACCGGTTTCGTGCAGCAGCTGGCTGGAAACCTTTTTGACCTTGGTAATGGTTTCCACCATGTGTACCGGAATACGAATGGTTCTTGCCTGATCGGCAATGGCACGGGTGATCGCCTGCCGGATCCACCATGTCGCATAGGTGGAGAACTTAAAGCCCTTGGTGTAGTCGAACTTTTCTACCGCCTTCAGCAGACCCAGATTGCCCTCCTGAATCAGATCCAGAAACTGCATACCTCTGCCCACATACTTCTTGGCGATGCTGACAACCAGACGCAGGTTTGCTTCGGACAGCCGCTTTTTCGCATAGCTGTCGCCCTCTGCCATACGCTTTGCCAACTCGGTTTCTTCGTCCGGAGAGAGCAGCGGCACACGGCCGATTTCTTTCAGATAAATTTTAACAGGGTCGTCAATGGCGATGCCCTCTGTAGAAAGGGTCATCTCCAGATCGTCGGACATGTTGAGATCATTGTCGTTCAACACGTCATCAGCAACAGAGTCGTCTACAATCTCAATATTCAGCTGTTCACAGCTGCTGATAATGGAGGCGAGCTGATCGGTGTCGAAGTCCAGTTCGTCCAATACATCGGTGATTTCCTTGGTGGTCAGTTTTCCGGTTGCTTTGCCCTGTTCCATCAGTGCATCAATAGTCATCTTTTTCTGTTCCATAGTATTGTTCCTCCTGTTTACCCGTCAGGGTGCTGCTTTTTCTGAATCAGTTTTAATAAGTCTTCATCAGTTTCGATTGCAGACGGCATATCGTTTTTCAGAGTACGAATGCAGTCCTTGACTTCTTCTGCTGTCACAGGGATCTCCTGATTGCGGGCAGAAATGCCGCTGAGCTTTCCCATTTCACTGTCGGAGAGCACATCGCCCATTGCTGAAAGGGAAAAGCCGGTTTGCCGCTTTACGCTGTCAGCAAATGCCTCAAGCACCTGCCGGTACAGCGGTGTAGGGAACGCGTCCGGCTGGATCTGTTCTATGATCCATGCCGACTCGTCCGGTCGGTTCAGCACGTAGCAAAGAATGCGTTCCTCCGCCTTGTACTCCCGCAGCGGAATTGCAGACTGCGGCTGCTGCGGTTCCGGTCGGACGGTGTGTTCAATAATATCTTTCCACGCCTGCGTAGAAGCCAACTTCTTTTTGCTGCGTATGGTGCGTTCCACCTGCTGATGCAGAACTTCTGCGGAGATCTCCCACTTATTCGCCGTGCGGGAGAGGTATACCTCCCGTTCCAGCGGGTTCTGAATTTCCGCCAGTACAGATACCACCCGTTTCAGAAGCTGTACTTTTCCGGCTTCCGTGTCGGGGTCTAATCCCTCTTTGCACCGGTCCAGCCGGAAATTGATGGCATCACCAGCGCTTTCCAGCAGCAGCCGGAAACGCTCTGAGCCGTATTTTTTGATGTATTCGTCCGGATCTTTTGCACCGGTCATGTGGAGAATGCGGGTGGCAATTCCCACCTCACTGAGCCGGTTGATCGCCTTCTGGGTTGCCTGCTGTCCGGGGCCGTCGCTGTCGTAGGCGATGACCACTTCCTTGGCAAATCTGGAGAGCTTTCGGGCGTGTTCCGGCGTGATCGCCGTTCCCAGCGTCGCCACCACATTGGAAAAGCCGGCTTGGTTGATCGCAATCACGTCCATATATCCTTCCGCCAGAATCATGATCGTGGAAGAACTGTCCTTGGCGAAATTGAGGGAGAACAGATTGCTGCCCTTGTCGAACACCGGTGTTTTTGCCGTGTTCAGATACTTTGGCTGGCTGTCGTCCAGCACTCTGCCGCCGAAGCCGATCACAGCTCCCCGCGTATCCACAATGGGGAACATCACACGTCCGCGAAAGGCATCATACAGATTTCCTTTGTTAGAACGGTGTGCCACATTTGCCAGAAGCAGTTCTTCCTCTGTGAACCCCTTTTGCAGCAGGTAGTCGGTCAGGGCATTCCAGCTGTCTGAAGCGTAGCCCAGTCCGTATTTTTTTATCGTTTCCGGTTTCAGCTGGCGGGAAATGAAATATTGCAGCCCGCGTTTGTCGCTGCCGGAAATGAGATTCCGGAAATAGAAATTTGCAGTTTCCCGATTGACTGCGAACATGCGGGTGCGGAGATATGCACGGCGGTCTGCCTCCCGATCGGTAGGCACTTGCAGACCGCATCGTTCCGCCAGCTGCTTGACTGCATCGGTAAATTCCAGATTGTCCATGCGGCGAACCCACGTAATGACATCGCCGCCAGCCCCGCAGCCGAAGCAGTAGAAGCTCTGGGTTTCCGGAAAAATGGTACAGGACGGTGATTTTTCAGAGTGAAACGGACAGTTGCAAACATAGTGTCTGCCCCGCCGGATCAGATTGACGTAGTTGCCGGCAATCGTTTCCATGGGGCATGCTGCCCGAATCTGTTCCAAAAAGTCATTGCTGTATGTCATTGTTTGTCACCGCCTTTTTGGAACAAGATCATGATTTCCAACTTTTCGGAATGAATAATTCCTGATACAGATCCACGGCATAGCCATCGCTCATGCCGGAAATATAGTCGCATACCGCACGGTGCACATCTTCCTTTTCTGCAATTGCCAGATATTCCGGCGGCATCAGGGAAGCGTGGGAAATAAAGTAGGTATACAGCGTTTCCAGCAGCAGCTTTGCCTTGTTTTCCTCCTGCTTGGCGATGGGATTATAGTATACCCGTTCAAACAGGAAAGCATGCAGCTTGTCGTGCATTGCCTGAATCTCCGGAGCCATGCCAATGGTTTCCGAACCGTGCTCCACCACGGCTCCCACCAGACAGGTGATGCGTTTGGTCTTGGTGTCACCCAATACTTCCAATACATCTTTGGGAAGTTCTTCTTTTTGCAAAATGCCGGCACGAATCGCGTCCTCAATGTCGTGGTTCATGTAGGCAATGCGGTCTGCCACACGGACAACGTTGCCCTCTTTGGTATCTGCCACCCGATTGGTATGGCAGAGAATGCCGTTGCGGACTTCTGCCGTCAGATTCAGTCCCTGCCCGTGCTTCTCAATCAGGTCAACTACACGAAGGCTCTGCTCATAGTGCCGGTACCCGTGGGGGCAGATGCTGTTGAGAATAGATTCTCCGCTGTGCCCGAAAGGCGAATGTCCCAGATCGTGCCCCAGTGCAATGGCTTCGGTCAAATCCTCGTTGAGCCGCAGAGCACGGGAAATGGTACGGGCAACTTGTGCGACTTCCAGCGTATGGGTAAGACGAGTGCGGTAGTGATCTCCGGCAGGGGAAAGGAAAACCTGTGTTTTCCGCTTGAGCCGCCGGAACGAGTTACAGTGCAGGATACGATCGCGGTCCCGTTGGAACTCCGTCCGATAGGGACAGGGCGGTTCCGGACGAAGCCGGCGGGCGTGTCCGATGTTTGGGCATGCGTCCGGTGAAAGGTATTCCAGTTCCTGTTGTTCCAGTTGTTCACGAATGGTCATGGCACATCACCTCCGAAAAGGGCAGGGGTTATTCAAGGCGAAACAGGCAAGTCAGTGCCGTGCCGCCTCAATGCTTCCTTTATATATACGCAGGAAATTGCAAAACTCCTCTTTTTTCGAAAATTATTTTTTCGCCTTGGAAAAGTCTGCGTATTGCAGCCCGCCGGAAACGATCTCCACCTGTCCGCTGGTCAGGTCGATCAGTTCCTTTTTCAGGGGTTCCCACAGGGTATCCCGCACCAGCAGTTTCAGCTCTACCTGATCTTCAAAGATCGTGTCCAGCTGGAGAATATCTTCCTGCGGCAGGTGGTACGCGATTTTCCCGTACAGGGCATAGTCCGTCTGAATGGAAACCGGATAGCAGGGGAGCATGACTTTGACCTGTGCATTTTCAATGGCGAGGGCAGTGCTGTGAGAGTATGCCCGCACCAACCCGTTCGCTCCCAGCAGCACGCCGCCGAAATATCGGGTGACCACACAGCAAATATCCGTCAGTCCGTTTTTTTGCAGCACGTCCAGAATCGGCATGCCGGCAGTGCCCTGCGGTTCGCCGTCGTCAGAATAGCGGGAAGCGTTGCCTTCCCGCAGCAGATAAGCGTAGACATTGTGCCTCGCTCTGCGGTGCTGTTTGCGGACATTTTCAATGGCTTCCACAGCATCTTCCTGCGTGCGTACCGGAAAAAGCTGGGCAATAAATTCCGATTTTTTCTCCACAAACGAAGCCGATACCGGTGCGGCAATGGTACGATATTCCATTCTTGTATCTACCTCCACGTAGACAAAAAAGGACGGTAAACAAAATACCGTCCCTTTTCCATTGTCGTGTTCGAAAAATGTAATCTGAATTAGTCCAGATTGAAACGCTTCTTGAAACGATCTACGCGTCCGCCTGTGTCAACCAGCTTCTGCTTGCCGGTGAAGAACGGGTGGCACTTCGAGCAGATTTCGACCTTGATGTCCTTCTTGGTGGACATGGTTTCCATTACGTTGCCGCAGTGGCAGGTGATGGTGGTCTTTTCAAAATTCGGATGAATGCCTTCTCTCATGGGGTTTCACCTCCTGTATCTGTTGTTTGTATCAACAGCAGCCCATCGGCCATTGTGCCGACAGTAGTCCTGTGAATCTCTGATTTTTTGCGGCATAGCCGCCACAGTTTCTTATTATATCATAGAACGAAAGACTTGTCAAGCCTTTTTTTCAAAAAATATTTCTTTTTCTGTATGTGTTAAAATGAGGTGAGCCAAAAAAAGA
>NZ_KI260330.1:0-416 GCF_000468015.1 Ruminococcus callidus ATCC 27760
ACTACCGAAGCACCCACAGAAACTACTACCGCGGTTCCGGTAATGACTACCGAAGCACCCGCAGAAACTACTACTGCGGCTCCGGCAACCACAGTCACAACGGCAGCCACAAAGGCAACTACCAAGGCAACCACCACGAAAAAGACTTCAGAAGTACCGAGTTCCACGGTTCTGTACGGTGACACCAATCTGGACGGCAGAGTGGACATCACTGATGCAGTACTGCTGAACAAGGCAGTCGCCAATGCAGTTACACTGTCCAGTGCTGCCCGCCAGAACAGCGACTGCAGGCAGGACGGCGAACTTACAAGCGATGATGCTGTAGTACTGATGCAGTTCTTAGTCCATATTGTCACTAACCTGCCGCAGTAAACGGCGATAGTTTAAGGCAATACCGCACAAAGAGCGTCTGGCGA
>NZ_KI260330.1:516-7373 GCF_000468015.1 Ruminococcus callidus ATCC 27760
CAAAGAGCGTCTGGCGACTTTGCACGCAATCTGCGTGCGGTGTTGCCTTGAACAAAAGGATCAACCCGTTTCCGGATTTTTCCGGAGGCGGGTTGTCTTTTTTGCAAGATTTTCCGCATTCCCGCATAGAGTATAGAGGTACGCAGAAAGTAATCGAAACGGAGGTTTTTTCTATGTGCGGAATTACCGGCATGGTACATCTGGAACAAGACCTGCGGCAGCAGGAACTGCTGCTGCGGAAAATGCAGCGAACACTGCAACGCCGCGGCCCCGACCAAGAGGGCATTTTTCTCTCGCCCCAGTGTGCTATGGCACACACGCGGCTGGCGGTCATTGACGTGGAAAAGGGCAGGCAGCCTATGGAAGTCACTGCCGGCGGAGAAACCTATACCATTGTCTACAATGGCGAGCTGTACAACACCGCCGAACTGCGGACACAGCTGGAACAGGAGGGCACAGTATTTCAGACACACTGCGACACGGAAGTGCTTCTGCAATCCTATGTGCACTGGGGTCCTCGCTGTGTGGAACAGTGCAACGGCATTTTTGCCTTTGCCGTCTGGGAGCACAGTGCCCGCCGACTGTTTCTGGCACGGGACCGCATCGGCGTAAAGCCGCTGTTTTACGCGGAGATCCCCAACGGCTTTGTCTTTGGCTCCGAGATCAAGGCACTGCTCCAGCACCCCGATGTGCCCCACGAGATCGACAAGACCGGCATTGCAGAACTGCTTCTCATGGGGCCGGGGCGGACTGCCGGCGGCGGCGTGTTCCGCACCATACGGGAGGTGAAGCCGGCACACTGCGGCTACTACATGCAGGGGCAGCTGCATCTCCACCCCTACTGGGAACTGCACGCCGCAGAACATACGGAGAACTTTGCCGACACCGCCGCCCATGTGCGGGAACTGGTGACGGATGCCGTCCGGCGGCAGATGATCTCCGATGTGCCCATTGGAACATTCCTGTCCGGCGGGCTGGATTCCAGCCTGCTCTCCTCGCTGGCAAATCAGGTCATGCAGGAACAGGGCAGGGAACTCCACACCTTTTCCGTGGACTATCGGGACAACGACCGCTACTTTCAGAAAAGCCACTTCCAGCCCACCAGCGATCCCACCTATATCCGTGCTATGGAACGCTATCTGGGCTGCCGGCATCACTGGACGGTGCTGGACACACCGGCTCTGGCGGAAGCACTCTATGCCGCCGTAGATGCCCGCGACCTCCCCGGCATGGTAGACGTGGACAGTTCCCTGCTGCTGTTCTGTCGGGAGATCCGGCAGGAAGTCACAGTGGCTCTGTCCGGTGAATGTGCCGACGAATTGTTCGGCGGATACCCGTGGTATCGGGACGCAGACATTCGCCGCATCAATGGGTTCCCGTGGGCACAGAGTACTGCCTACCGGACACAGTTTCTCCTGCCGGAAATTGCGGCGGAGATCGATGCACAGGCATACGTGCAGAGTGCCTATGCCCGCACGGTGGCTGCCGCGGAACAGCTGCCGGACGATTCCCCGCTGGAATCCCGCATGCGGGAAATGATGAAGCTGAATCTGGATTGGTTCATGCAGACGCTGTTAGACCGGAAAGACCGCATGAGCATGTACAACGCTCTGGAAGTCCGTGTGCCGTTCTGCGATTACCGCATTGCGGAGTATCTCTACAATGTTCCGTGGGAGTACAAGGACTGGAACGGCTACGAAAAGGGACTGCTGCGGACGGCAATGCAGGACGTTCTGCCGCCGGAAGTGCTCTGGCGGAAAAAGAGTCCCTATCCCAAGACCCACAACCCCAGCTATTTGCAGGCGGTTTCAGAAATGCTCCGGCATGTGGTGGCAGATCCGCTTTCGCCGGTGCTGCAAATCGTGCGGAAGGAAATGCTGGAACGACTGCTGGAAAGCGAGGAATCCGTGCAGTGGTACGGACAGCTGATGACACGTCCGCAAATTATGGCGTACTTCGTCCAGATGAACTACTGGCTGGAAAAATATCAGGTAAAAGTGGTACTGTAAGACAGCACCCGTCGGCATGCCGGCGGGTGTTTTTTCGTGGCTTTCACTTGACAATCCCCGGCATTGTTTGCTATAATGAAACCAATGCGAAAAAATTTCGCAAAGCAACACCGCACAAAGCTTGTGCGTAAGCTGCATCGTCAGATTGCGTGCAAAGCCGTCAGGCGGGCTTTGTGCGGTGTTGCCGTAATTTTTTGGAGGCATAAACAATGAAACAAATCACCAGTTTTACGATCAATCACGACTATTTGAAGCCCGGTATGTACATTTCCCGCGTGGACGGCGATGTCATCACCTATGATCTGCGAATGAAGCTCCCCAACAATCCGGCAGGCGACTATCTGGAGGACAACGCCCTGCACACATTTGAGCACCTGTTCGCTACCTATGTCCGGAACACCCCGCTGTCTGACGGCGTGGTCTATGTGGGACCCATGGGCTGCCGCACCGGCTTCTATTTCCTCACCCGCAATACCGTTTCCGGTGCCGATGCCATTCGGCTGGTGCAGGAAACTTTACAGTATGTACTGGACTTCACCGGCGAGATCCCCGGCGGCAAGCGGCAGGAATGCGGCAACTATCTGGCTCACGATCTGGAGGGTGCCAAGGCAATGGCTCGGGAGTATCAGCCCATTCTGACAAACTGGACTCCGCAGCAGCTGAATTATCCCGCAGAGGTGCTTACAGGAACAGCTTCCGTCTGAAAAGGAGGGGTTATCTATGACCACATCAAAATATCTGCAAAAAAACGCAGCAGAACAGGATACCGCATCAAATACAACCCTGTCGCCGAACGAGCCGACAGAATCCAACAGTTCTTCCTTATCTGAGCCAAAACCGCCCGTGGTCACTGCTGAATAAACGCCAGAGAACAAGCCCCAAAAACCTTTGGGGAAACTGCTCTGGGAAAGCTTCTGCATCATACTTCCGCCAGTGCTGCTACTGACTGCGGTAGGCGTGGTGGCATACTATATTCTCTGTCCGTCAAAAGGCGAATTTCATGCAGACTGCACTGATACGCTCTACTGGGCAAAAGCGACTTATGACAGCGGAAAACTGATCAACCCAGACTTTTCCTATGCTTGTCTGCTGCCATTTGGCGGCAGCCTGTTGATGTTGTTGTTCCTGCCGCTTTTCGGTTTTTCCATGACAACCAATATGATGGGAATGCTGGTCTTTTTCCTTCTGTTCACAACATCATTGTGTTGGATGCTTCGGCAAATGCACTGGGATTCCCGATGGAACTGTATCACAGCGGCGGCATTCCTCATGCTTCTCAGTGCCAGCAAAAAACTGCGGGAAATCTTCTGGGGGCATACCATTTATTATAGTTTAGGAATCTTATTCCTGTTCTTCGGACTGGCACTGCTGTTCCGGCTGCAAAATCTGTCGGCAATACGTCAGACGCGAGAGGTCCGCATGCATACGATCCTGACCTTTATCGCACTGTTCCTGTTTTTCATACTTTGCTGCACCGACCAGATCACGGCGATCACGATCTTTGCACTGCCTGTTCTGGCTGGTCTGTTTCTGGAACGGGTGCTGGATCGAAAAACACCACTGCTGTACCAAAAGAATACTCGTGTACTGCTGCTGTTGCTTTCTCTGGGAATCGCAATCATTGCCGGCATGAAATTGGGAAATCTCTGGGCAAACGGCGTTGCAGGTGCATATGCAGATAATTATTCCAACTGGACTGCTCAGGAAACTTGGACAGAGCACTTTCAAAAACTGCCCTTGGCATGGATGACACTGCTGGGACTGGAGGACATTCCCGACAAAAAACTAATGTCCGGAGAAAGTATCATGAACCTGATCCGTATCATCACCGCACTGATTCTGGCAGTGCTGCCTGTTGCAGCGACCTGCTGTTACGCCAAGTATCGGGGACAGTCCGGCAGACAGATGCGTATTTTACTCTGGGCACACTGGACAGTCACCGGATTGATTCTCGTGGGCTATCTCTGCGGTGCACTTTCTGTGGCAAACTGGCGGCTCAGTCCGATCGTCTGCACGGCTTTCATTGTATCTATGGCATTCCTACGCTGGGCAATTACCAAACAGAAAACTATGCAGCGTGCGGCGGGCGTTCTCTGCGTGCCGCTGGCATGTTTCTGCCTGTTAAGTGCCTGCAATGTCCTGTTGCTGCCCACCAATGCGGAGGAAGTCAACGTACAGTACCAGCTGACCAATATGCTGGAGAAACAAGGACTGACCTATGGATATGCCACCTTCTGGCATGCCAATGCAATCACAGTGATCTCCGGCGAAAAACTAAAAGTACGCAATGTCAGTGTAAATGAGAATGGCGTACAAAAGGCGACCTATCAGACTGATTCTAGGTGGTATGAAGATCAGCCGGAACAGAAAAACTATTTCCTGCTGCTGAACAACGCCGAATATCAGAAACTTGACGAAAGAAAAGATCCGCTGCTGAATCAGGCAGAACGTTCATTTGTCCTGACAGACAGCAACGGCACAACATATCAGGTACTGGTGTTTGCAAAAAATATTTTCTAAGGCAATACTGAATAAAGCTTGTTCCACAGCATTCCCCAATTCTCATGAAATTATCACAAAGTGTGCCCGCATTTTACAAAAAGATGTGGTATGCTATTGTCATCATGAAAAGACAGCCGGAATCTGTTTCCCAAGGTTTCGGCAGATTCCCCGCCGTGTCTTTCAGCATACGGCACAGAGAGGAGTATGTATATGGAAGAATCCAAAAAGCCCAAAAAATCATGGATCTCATACTGGCTGATCGCGTTATGTGTGTTCATGCTGCTTCAGGCGTTTGTGTTCCCGAATCTGTTCAAGGGACGCGTCAAGGAAGTCGGCTACGACACATTCATCAGCATGACAGAGAACAAGGAAATCGGCTCTGTCAAGATCGAAAGCAGTCAGATCACATTTACTGACAAGGACGAAAAGCAGGTATACCAGACCGGCACCCTGAACGATCCGGAACTCATCGACCGGCTGTACGCCTCCGGTGCAAAATTTGAATCGGAGATCGACAGCGGCACCAGTCCTCTGCTGTACATCCTGATCAGCTACGTGCTGCCCATTGCCCTGATGCTGCTGGTGTTCCACTTCTTCAACAAGAAAATGGCACAGCGTATGGGCGGCGGCGATGGCTCCATGATGTTCGGCATGGGCAAGAGCAATGCCAAGGTCTACGTCAAGTCCACCACCGGTATCAAGTTCAAGGACGTTGCCGGCGAGGAAGAAGCCAAGGAACTGCTGGCGGAGATCGTGGACTATCTCCACAAGCCGGAGCGTTACAAGGAGATCGGTGCTTCCATGCCCAAGGGTGCCCTGTTGGTGGGACCTCCCGGAACTGGTAAAACCCTGCTGGCGAAAGCCGTTGCCGGCGAAGCCAACGTCCCGTTCTTCTCCATTTCCGGTTCGGAATTCGTGGAAATGTTCGTGGGCATGGGTGCCGCAAAGGTGCGTGACCTGTTCAAGCAGGCAAACGAAAAGGCTCCCTGTATCGTCTTTATCGATGAAATCGATACCATTGGTAAAAAGCGTGACGGCGGACAGTACGGCGGCAACGACGAACGGGAACAGACCCTGAACCAGCTGCTGACCGAAATGGACGGCTTCGACGGTTCCAAGGGCGTTGTCATTCTGGCGGCGACCAACCGTCCGGAATCCCTTGATCCTGCCCTGCTCCGTCCGGGACGGTTCGACCGCCGGATTCCGGTGGAACTGCCGGATCTACAGGGACGTATCGACATTCTGAAGGTCCACGCCCAGAAAATCAAGCTGGCAGGAAACGTGGATTTCTCCGCCATTGCCCGCACAGCTGCTGGTGCTTCCGGTGCAGAGTTGGCGAACATCATCAACGAGGCTGCACTCCGTGCCGTTCGTCTGGGACGCTCCTGTGCCACACAGGAAGATCTCATGGAGAGCGTGGAAGTCGTCATCGCCGGCTATCAGAAGAAAAACCGTGTGCTGTCCAATAAAGAAAAGCTAACGGTTTCCTATCACGAAGTGGGACACGCTCTGGTGGCTGCCCTCCAGTCCCAGTCTGCTCCGGTGCAGAAGATCACCATTATCCCCCGCACTTCCGGTGCACTGGGATACACCATGCAGGTGGACGAGGGCGAACATTACCTCATGACCAAAACCGAAATGGAAAACAAGATCGCAACGCTTACCGGCGGACGTGCCGCAGAGGAACTGATCTTCCACGAGATCACCACCGGTGCTTCCAACGATATTGAACAGGCAACCAAGCTGGCACGCTCTATGGTGAGCCGGTTCGGTATGAGCAGCGAGTTTGGCATGGTGGCAATGGAAACCGTCCAGAGCCAGTACCTCGGCGGTGATGCCAGCCTGACCTGCTCCATGGAAACCCAGACCAAGATCGACAAGAAGGTCACAGAGATCATTCAGACACAGTACGACAAGGCAATGCAGCTGTTACAGACAAACCAGCCGAAGCTGCACGAGATCGCGAAGTATCTGTATGAACACGAAACGATCACCGGCGAAGAATTCATGCAGATTCTCAACCGCCCGATGATCGAACAACAGTAACTGAAAATTTCCGAAAAGCAAACGCCCTGCAACAATTGAACTGTTGCAGGGCGTTTTTGTTGCCTTTATTTGTTGCCTTTAAGAAAGGTCTGGCTCCGGCAGTATGTTAATCAGATGTACCAGAAACCGCATCAGAGAAACGGCATCATTGCTGCCTACTTCTCCATCACAGTCGGCATTTTTCTTTGCCATGCTGTCCAGTGAAACGGCTAAAGTCAACTCATACGCAAAAAAGCTGTCACATGATTCTTTGCATGTGACAGCCTTTTTATAAGGCAATACCGCACAAAGAGCGTCTGG
>NZ_KI260330.1:7473-12356 GCF_000468015.1 Ruminococcus callidus ATCC 27760
GCACAATCTTTGTGCGGTATTGCCATAACAACAATTGTTTACGCTTCTGTAGGTGCAGAAGAATCTCCATTTTCCGTGGGCTTTTCTTCTGTCGGTTCTGCTTCTGTTGCAGAGGTTTCCGGTTCTGCCGGTGTTTCCTCAAACTGGGAGGGATCCATTTTGCCCTGCATCAGGGTTTCGAAGTCATCCTTTTCGATCTTCTCGTGGATCATCAGATACTTTGCCAGCAGTTCCAGCTGATCCATGTGCATTTGCAGGATCGCCGTTGCCTTGTCGTATGCCTTTTCCACGATGTTCCGTACTTCGTCATCGATTTCACCGGCAACGCGGTCGGAGTAATCGCGGGACGAGCCCAGATCTCTGCCGAGGAAAACCTCGTTCTGGTCATTGCCATAGACGATCGGTCCCAGCTTTTCGCTGAAGCCGTAACGAGTCACCATGCTCCGTGCGGTAGAAGTGGCACGTTCCAGGTCGTTGGAGGCACCGGTGGAGATGTCGTCCAGCACCAGCTGTTCTGCCACACGTCCGCCCAGCAGCGTGATGATGTTTTCTTCCATTTCCTTTTTGGAAACGAAGCTTTTGTCCTGCTCCGGCAGGGACATGGTATAGCCGCCAGCCATACCTCTGGGGATAATGGACACCTGATGCACCTTATCCTGATGATCGCAGTAATAGGTGCAGACTGCATGCCCTGCCTCGTGGAATGCGGTCAGCCGCTTTTCCTTGGGCGTTACCTTATGGGACTTCTTTTCCGGTCCGGCGATCACCTTAATGGTCGCCTCCTGAATTTCGTCCATGGTGATTGCCTTTTTATTTTTCCGTGCAGCAAGCAGGCAGGCTTCATTCACCAGATTTTCCAGATCAGCACCGGTAAATCCCACGGTAGACTTGGCAATGGTAGTCAGGTCTACGTCCGGTCCGATGCTCTTGCTCTTGGTGTGTACTTTCAGGATCTGTTCCCGACCCTTAACGTCCGGATAGCCAACTACGATCTGACGGTCAAACCGTCCCGGACGCAGCAGAGCCGGATCCAGAATATCCCGCCGGTTGGTGGCAGCAATGACAATGACGTTGTCCTTGCCGGTAAAGCCGTCCATTTCCACCAGCAGCTGGTTCAGGGTCTGTTCCCGTTCGTCGTGTCCGCCGCCGATGCCGGTGCCGCGGTGGCGGCCGACTGCGTCAATTTCATCGATAAAGATAATAGACGGAGCGTTTTTCTTCGCCTGATCGAACAGGTCACGGACACGGGACGCACCGACACCCACAAACATTTCCACGAAATCCGAACCGGAAATGGAGAAGAACGGGCAGCCGGCTTCTCCTGCAACAGCTCTCGCCAGCAGAGTCTTACCGGTTCCGGGAGGTCCCATGAGCAGTACGCCCTTGGGGATACGGGCACCCAGTTCCGCATACTTCCGCGGATTTTTCAGGAAGTCTACAATTTCTTCCAGTTCATGCTTTTCCTCATCGGCACCTGCCACATCGGCAAAGGTTGCCTTGCGGGTGTTCGCCTGATTCTTGATGTTTGCCTTGCCGAAGGTGGTGTACTTGCCGCCGCCGTTTGCCTGCCGCATCATGAACACGAACAGGAAGATCATCAGCCCCAGCAGCACCAGTGTGGGAATCAGCGTCAGCAGCCACGAAGTATCCCGAATCTTATAATAGTCCACCTGCAGCGGAGCATCGGGGTGCTTCTGGTTATAGCTGGTGCGATAGTCCTTCGTATCATCACGGAATACCGATACATTGGGCACATCATAGGTCAGCTTATCCCCGTCGTCCAGCGTCAGCTTCAGTTCGCCGGAGCCCAGATCCAAGGTGTACGCAGTAACTTCATAATTATCGAAGTACTTCATAATGTCGGAATATTTGGTTTCTTTGCCGCCGGTTTTCAGCCCGTTCAGCAGGAAAACCAGTGCCACGATCAATACCACGACAACGAGCAGATACGCTCCGATCCCACGGCCTTTCTTTGGTGTCAAATTACATTCACTCCATTCTGTTGAAAAGAAAACCGGCAGGCAGCATTGCCGCCAGTTCTCTCTATATCATTGCGAGGGAACTGCTGCATCAGGTTTACGCACAAGCTTCAGCATTTCCCGAGAATTTCCAGCACCAGCAGCCGTCTGGTTTCTCCGTCCGGACAAACTCTTGCGGCACAGCCCACGCCCTCGGCGAAAATTACTCCGTCTGCATCTGCCAGCACATGAGCCGTGCGGCGGCGTTCCGGCGGAAGATTCGCCTGTATCAGTTTTTTCAGAGCAGAGGTGAACCCTCTGCCGGAAAGCTGCATGCGGTCGCCGGACTGTCTGGGACGCAGGAAGATTTCACCTTTTATTTTATCATAATCCAGACACGCATTTGCAAATTTTTTATGAATATTTGCAACATTTTCCGCAGGCGACACTGTTTCCAGTCGGGCATGCAACACAAAACCTGAAAAAAGCCGGTTTTCCCCCATTTGCAGAGGGATCGCTTCCGGCAAAGGCTCCGGCAGCTGCACCGTTTCTATGGTCAGTGTGCCCGACTTTCCCACAGCATAAACAGCACCAGACAAATTCCACCTGCCGCCCTGCCGTGCCAGTGCCGCCAGCCGTTCCAGCAGCGGAGCTTCACAGGAGATCCCCGCCTCCTCCAGCAGCATGGCAATACACCGGAACTGCAACGCCTCGTGAAGCGTTTCCAAGCCGGAAAGGGTATTCTTTCCGGTATGGCATTTGGCATAGGCTGCCTGTGCCTGCTGGTGCAGGAAATCGTCCTCCCGCCGCAGGCTCCGCAGGGTATAGGAAACCGTGCGTTCTACAGAAGGGTTCAGCTGTTCCAGTGCCGGAATCACCTGATGCCGGATCCGGTTGCGGGTGTAGGCATCGGTGAGGTTGGTGCTGTCGGTAACATAGGTCTGCCCCAGTGATTCCAGATACTGTTCCACCTGCCGCCGTGTCACCCGCAGCAGTGGACGGAGAAACCGCCCGTTTTTCGGCGGAATTGCCGTCAGTCCATGCAGGCTTGCTCCCCGCACCAGCCGGTGCACTGCCGTTTCCAGATTGTCCGAGGCAGTGTGTGCCGTGGCGATCCAGTCCGCCTGCACCTGTGCAAAGGCAGCATACCGGCATTCCCTTGCCGCCAGTTCCTCGGAGCAGTGCTCCTGTGCTGCCCTTGCTGCCGGATTCACATCATAGACCGCCAGCCGCACGCCCAGCCCCGCACAAAGCTGCTGACAGAATGTTCTGTCCCGTTCGCTTTCGGCTCCGCGGAGATGGTGATTGACATGCACCGCTGTAATTGTAATACCCAGTACCGGACGCAGTTCCAGCAGGCAGCGGAGCAGACACACGCTGTCCGCCCCGCCGGAAAGGGCACAGCAGACAGTTTGTTCCGGTTCCAGACAGTGCAGCTCCCGCAGTTGCTCCAGTACTGCACGGGAAACAGCATCAGCCCTCATCACGCATTTCCGCATTGGAGAAGCGAGTGAACTGACCGTCCCACATCAGCTTAACGGTACCGGTTTCGCCGTGACGGTTCTTTGCCACGATGCACTCGGAAATGTTCGGCGTGGGGCTGTCCTTATTATAGTAAGCATCCCGATAGAGAAACATTACAATGTCCGCGTCCTGCTCGATAGAACCGGATTCACGGAGGTCGGACAGCATCGGCCGCTTGTCGTTACGTCCTTCCGGACCACGGGACAGCTGGGACAGAACAATAATGGGAATATCCAGTTCTTTCGCCATGATTTTCAGCTGACGCGTCAGTTCCGAAACCACCAGTACACGGTTGTCGGTTTTCAGGGTAGAACCCATCAGCTGGAGATAGTCAATGACCACCAGTCCCAGATTCTTCATACGCCGCAGCTTCGCCTTGATCTGCTGCACGTTGATGCTGGCAGTATCGTCAATGTACATGGGCAGTCCGCTAAGAACGCCGGCACTGGTGGCAAGCCGCACCCAGTCCTCGTTGGTGAGAAAGCCGTTGCGAAGCTTCTGGGAATCTACCAGTGCTTCCGAAGAAAGCATACGGGTGGCAAGCTGCTCCTTGGACATTTCCAGCGAAAAGATCGCCACTTCCTTGCCGCTGTGCCGTGCCACGTTGGTGGCAATGTTCAGGGCGAAAGAAGTTTTACCCATACCGGGGCGGGCAGCGATCAGCAGCAGATCCGACTTGTTCAGACCGGAAGTCACCGTATCCAGATAGGAAAATCCTGTTCTGGCACCTACATATTTTTCTTTGTCCGGCCCTGCAATTTTGCCCACATGGTCATAGGCTTCACAAATGGCATCGCCGATCTTGGTCAGCCCCTGCACGTCCTTGCCCTGCCGAATGTCATAAATCCGCTGTTCTGCCGCGTCCATGAGCATCTGGGCACTGCCCTCGCCGGACTGAATGTCCTGCAAAATGCCCCGTGCCGCATATGCCAGACAACGGATATAATATTTTTCCGTGACAATGGCACAGTAGCTCTCGATATTCGAGGTAGACGGCACACTGTTGATTAACGCCGCCAGATAGTTTCTGCCCTCTGCGGCGGTTTCGAACACCTTGCGTTGCACTGCCACATTGAGCACCGTCACCACGTCTGCTCTTTCACCGGAAGTGAACATTTGCAGAATGATCTGGAACAGTTCCTGATGCTGGGGATTGAAAAAGCATTCCGGACGAACGGTTTCCAATACTACCGGCAGTACATTCGGGTCTTGCAGAATGGCACCCAGCACGGTCTGTTCTGCTTCCAGACTAAAGGGCAGTTCTGCGGCTTCGTTGGAAGAATACACTGTATCTGCCATGAAAATCCCTCCTTGGAAAAATAATGCGGGACGAAAACCGTACCCGCATTGCTCTGTTGCTGATGATTCTGGGCAATACCGCACAAAGATTGTGCGACAGAT
>NZ_KI260330.1:12456-17183 GCF_000468015.1 Ruminococcus callidus ATCC 27760
AGTCGCCAGACGCTCTTTGTGCGGTGTTGCCTTTATTCCTCGACAACTTCTACAGTCACCTTGACAGAAATGCCGGTGTACAGGCGAATATCTGCCTCATAGCTGCCGAAATTTTTGATGTCCGATTTCAGACCGATCTTCTTCTTGTCGATTTTGCAGCCGAACTGTTTTTCAATGCACTCCGCGATCTGTGCCGCAGTAACTGCCCCGAACAGTCTGCCGCCGTTGCCAGCCTTTGCTCCGGCGTGAACAGTCTGTCCTTTCAGCTTGTCAGCGATTGCCTGTGCATTCTGCTTTTCCACGTCGATCTTGTGGGCTGCGGAGGACTGCTTTCCGGAAAGTTCCGACAGGTTCTGCGGTGTTGCTTCTACTGCCAGCCCCTTTTTCAGCAGCATGTTGCGGGCATAGCCGTCAGAAACGTTTTTCACTTCGCCCTTTTTTCCAGAGCCTTTTACGTCCTGCATAAAAATTACTTTCATGGTTCTCTCTCCTTTTCTTTACTTTAAGGAAATGCTTATCCGATTATGGAAACACGGAATAAAGCTTGTGCATAAGATGCATCGTCAGATTGCGTGCAAAGCCGTCAGACGGGCTTTATGCAGTGTTTCCTTATGTTTCATTTTCCTGTGCTTCCAGAATCAGCAGCAGCTGTTCCTTTGCCTCCTGAATGGTACAGCCTTTCAGCTGCGTTGCCGCCATTGTCTGGTGACCGCCGCCGCCCAGCTGTTCCATGATGACCTGTACATTGACATTACCCATAGAACGTGCGGAGATTCCCACGCCGGTTTCTTCCAGATACAGCACAAAGGAAGCTTCCACGCCCTGAATGCTCAGCAGTTCATCTGCCGCCTGTGCCGCCAGCACACGGGCATTTTTGTCCTGTAGCTTCACGGCAGAAATGGCGTTGTTCCGGTACAATTCCGCATGTGCCACGATCTGGGCACGCATGGAGTACATGGAAATCGTATTGGAGAACAGGGACTTGACCTGTACCGTATCCGCCCCGATCTTCCGCAGATACGCCGCCGCTTCAAAGGTTCGCACACCGGTACGCATGACAAAATTCTTGGTATCCAGCATGATTCCCGCCAGCAGGGCATCAGCATATGCCGAGGAAACCTCGGTATCCAGCCGGAAATACTGTATGATCTCCGTCACCATTTCCGAAGCGGACGATGCATAGGGTTCGTGGTGGAAAATCACCGCATTTTCAATGAAATTCACATTTTTCCGGTGGTGGTCGATGACAATGACATACCGTGCCGCATGGTACAGATCCACGCTTTCCAGAATGTCCTTGTTGTGGGTATCCACGACGATCAGCAGGCTGTTGTCCGTCACCTGTGCCAGTGCGTCCACCGGTTCCATAAACTTCGGACCGTCCGGACACTGCTGCATGCGGTCGATCAGCTGGGTGGCAAGACAGCTTTGCTGGTTCACCACCACATACGCCGGCTTCTGCATCAGCCGCACGGCTCCCGCCAGACCGCAGGCAGAACCTACGGAATCCAGATCGCCGAAGCGGTGTCCCATAAGGAACACCTGATCGGAATTTTCGATCAGTTCCTGCATGGCAAGGGCAATGGAGCGAATCTTGGTTTTGGACTTCTTCTCGATGCCCTTGGAGGCACCGCCGAAAAAGCAGAACCCGTTTTCCGTTTTCACTGCCGCCTGATCGCCGCCCCGTCCCAGTGCCATATCCAGCGACTGGCGGGCAAACTTCTCGCTCTCCGCCAATGTAGAACCGCCGTCACCCACGCCAATGGAAAAGGTGATGTGCATGCGGTCGTTGACACGAATCTGCCGTGCCTCGTCCAGCACATGGAACCGGTTGTTCATGATCTCGTGCAGATAGCGGGATTCCATTACCGCATAGAACAGGTCGTTTTCTACCTTGCGGATAATGCCCTCTGTCCCCTGCATAAAGTTTTCCAGCACCCGTTCCACCTCGGCGGAAACCTGTGCCTTTTCGCTTTCTCTGGCGTATTGCAGCAGATCGTCATAGCTGTCGATCACCAGCAGCATTACGCAGGGACGGGAGTTGGTCTGCTCGTGCTGCAACCGCAGAATATCTGTGATTTCCAGAAACTGCACCGCAATGATTTCCTGCTGGTTCTGGGCACTGGAAACAGCATGCACCCGATAGCTCAGCCCGTTGTGCTCCATTAACAGGTCACGGTTTTGATCCAGAGCCGCCAGATTCAGATGAATCACGTCCTGCACAGAACGCCCCAGCACAGAGCGTCCCGACACGAAGCGGTTCTGGAATATCTCATTGCTCCAGAGGATCTTTCCGTCCCGTTCCGCCAGAATCATCGGCACAGTCATGCTCTGGAGGGCAGCCATGCCGGCACCCTCGATCTCGCCGCGGACAGCGGTATTCTGTATCCGTTCTGCACGCCGCAGCCAGATCCACTGGACACAGAGCAGAATCCCCAACAGCAAGATCACCAGAAATTGTATGGTCAAAAACCGCTGGGGCACTCGCTGGAGCACCATACAAAACAGCGGTACAAGGACGCTGATAAACCACAAGATCCATGTGGCGATCATCACCCCATATTTTCGTTTCATGCTGCATTCTCCTTTGCAGACAGCCGCTTTTCAGCAACAGCTATCTTCAAGAGCCTGTAACAGGCATTTATACCTCCATGATGATCGGCAGGATCATCGGGCTGCGTTTGGTCTTGGCATAGATGAAGTCGGACAGGACATCACGCAGCTTGGTTTTCAGCGTTCCCCATTCCTTGAGGTCCCGTGCGTTGCAGTTGTCCAGCACAGTCGTCATGACATTGCGTGCCTCGTCCATGAGTTCTTCCGACTCCCGCACATAGACAAAACCGCGGGAGATAATGTCCGGTCCTGCCACTACGGCATTGGCTGCCCGTTCGATGCCGATCACTACAATGATCAGACCGTCCTGTGACAGATGCTTTCTGTCCCGCAGCACGATAGAACCGACATCGCCGACACCCAGACCGTCTACCATAACCCGACCGGCAGGCACCTGTGAAACGATACGCATGGAGTTGCCGTCGGTTTCGATGACATCACCGATCTTGGAAATGATGATATGATCGCTGGGCATGCCCATAGACTTTGCAATTTCCGCATGCTTGACCAGATGCTTATATTCGCCGTGCACCGGAATGAAGAACTTCGGCTTCGTCAGAGCCTGGATCAGCTTCAGCTCCTCCTGACACGCGTGACCGGAAACATGCACTTCATACATGGATTCGTAGATAACTTCCGCACCGGATTTCATCAGTTCATTGACTACCCGTGTGACATATTTTTCGTTGCCCGGAATCGGCTTCGCGGAAATGATGATAAAGTCATTCGGTGTGATCGTCACCTTTTTATGGCTGTTCATTGCCATACGTGTCAGAGCCGACAGCGGTTCGCCCTGACTGCCGGTAGTCACCAGTACGATCTGGTCGTCCGGATAACGGTTCATTTCATCAATATCGATCATAATGCCCTTGGGCACTTTCAGATAGCCCAGTTCCGTCGCCTTTTCGATGACATGCACCATGCTGCGGCCGAACACCGCCACTTTTCGATTGTAATTCTTTGCCTGATCGATGATCTGCTGTACACGGTGCACATTGGAGGAGAATGTAGCGATAATGATTCGCTTTCCCTCCGCCCGCTTGAACAGCTTTTCAAAGCTGCCGCCAACGGTGCGTTCCGAGCATGTAAATCCGGTACGCTCTGCATTGGTGGAGTCTGCCATCAGTGCCAGTACGCCGCGGCTGCCCAGCTCGCCGAACCGTGCAAGATCGATGATCTCATCGTCGATCGGCGAGAAGTCCACCTTAAAGTCACCGGTGTGAACAATGATGCCAGCCGGTGTATGGATCGCCATGCCGACTGCACCGGGGATAGAGTGGTTCACCTTGATGAATTCCACTGCCATGCAGCCCATTCTCACGGTGGTGCGGGGTTCCACTTCGATCAGCTTCGCCTGCTTGAGCAGCCCGTGTTCTTCCAGCTTGCCCTCGATCAGTCCCAGTGTCATGCGGGTGCCATAAATCGGCACATTGATCTTTTTCAGCAGATATGCCAGACCGCCGATATGGTCCTCGTGACCGTGGGTAATGACGATGCCGCGAATCTTGTCCTTGTTGCCCTCCACATAGGTGAAATCCGGAATGACAATATCCACACCAGGCATATCCATATCCGGAAATGCCAGACCACAGTCCAGAATGAACATGTCATTGCAGCACTCAAACACGGTCATGTTCTTTCCGATCTCGTTCAGACCACCCAGCGGAATGATACGTACCGGTGTCCGCTTCTGGCGGTTCTGCCGTGTCGGCTGTGCATTGTTGTTGTTTCTGGGGCGTGGATTGTTGTTGTGACGGCGATTGCCGCCGGAGGGACGCTCGCCGGCACCCTGCTGCCGCGGTCTTGCCCCATAGCTTCTCTTGCGGGGCTGGGGATTGTTTCGTACTTCTCTTACCTGTTCTTTTTCGTTTGCCAAATAAATATCCTCACTTTCTCACGTGGGGACAGCACAAATGTTCTCTTTTCCGAAATCACTGTCAGTCTGCCTGCCGAATCGGCACTCGCACAGACTGCCGCCTGTTCAGCAGGCACATTGCCGCCGCATGACGGCAGAATTCTCCTCCGCCTGTTCTGCAAACCGCCTTTTCAGAAAAAACGGGCTGCATGGAAAAAGGACACCCTGGGCAATACCGCACAAAGATTGTGCGACAGAT
>NZ_KI260330.1:17283-17932 GCF_000468015.1 Ruminococcus callidus ATCC 27760
AAGTCGCCAGACGCTCTTTGTGCGGTATCGCCCCTGATTCACGTTGGTGCAAGGGCAGCACAGTACAAGGGCAACGCTGCCCCAGATTTCACACCATGCCTGCCCAAACTGCTTTTTCACAAGTTCGGAGGAATATTTTCCAAAACAAAAAAAGGATTGCTTTCCTGCGATCTCTGCGGAGAACTTCGGATTCTCCGCCGCGTACATTTTCTGGCTGTCCCCGAAAAGCCACCTTTTTCGCCGTGTGGTTTTTCTGGGTTTCTCAAGAGTTGGAAAAACTTTAAATAGATACAGCCTGCCGGCAATTCACGTCCGTCGGACAGGCAGCAGGGCATGTTGTAAAATGGTTCCAGCTTTCCCGCACTTTGGGTGCACTGGTCAAAAACCGCCCCGAGTATTTCATGCAGAATCTCTGTGGTTGCCCAGACATTCTGATTTGTCGGGAATCTGCCGTTGGTCAGATTCCTTCTTCACGCACAACAATACATAGTTTTATTATACGATTTTTACAAGAGAATGTCAATGGGATTTTTGGAAAATTTGCATTTTTGCCAATTCTGCAGAAGGCTTTCGACGGAATTTCAGCAAATCCGGCACCTTTCCTATGTGATGTTGCCATAGGGCAATACCGCACAAAGAGCGTCTGGCG
>NZ_KI260330.1:18032-21300 GCF_000468015.1 Ruminococcus callidus ATCC 27760
GTCGCACAATCTTTGTGCGGTATTGCCATAGATTTTTTCTATGGGTTTAGATTTGAAAATTCCGTCTATGCAAAACGAATAAAATGTGCTATAATAGTATCATCTTTTTTATTATAAAAATACAACTTGCAGTACATGATTTCGGGCAATCCTGCCCGTGTACTGCCGACACTCTGGAGGAATTTTTATGCAGCCCTGCAATCCGAATGCAAAACTGGAAACCAAATGCCTGCACGCCGGTTATACCCCGAAAAACGGCGGCCCCGGCACAGTACCCATTGTACAAAGCACCACTTATCGTTTCGACTCCACCGAAAAGGTGGCGGAACTGTTTGACATGCCCACGGAACCGATGTACTCCCGTTTCGCCAATCCCACCTGCGATGCAGTAGAACAGAAGATCGCTGCACTGGAGGGCGGCGTCGGGGCAATGCTCACTTCCAGCGGACAGGCAGCTTCCCTGCTGTCGGTGCTGAATCTGTGCAGTGCCGGCGACAGCATTGTTTCCGTTTCCACCATTTACGGCGGCACTGTGAACCTGTTCGGCGTAACGCTGAAGCGGTTCGGCATCGAGTGCATCTGGGTAGACCCGCTGGCAGATGAGGAAACCATTTCGCAGGCGATAAAGCCCAACACCAAGCTGATCTTCGGCGAAACCATTGCCAATCCGGCACTGACAGTATTCGACATTGAAAAGTTCGCCAAGATCGCCCATGCCCACCAGATCCCGCTGATCGTGGACAACACCTTTGCCACGCCGATCCTCTGCCGTCCCATTGAATTCGGAGCAGATATTGTGATCCACTCCACCACCAAGTACATGGACGGCCACGCTCTCCAGTGCGGCGGCGTTATTGTGGACGGCGGCACATTTGACTGGGAAAAAAGCGGCAAATTCCCCGACTTCACAGAGCCGGACGAAAGCTATCACGGTGTAGTCTACACCAGAGAGTTCGGCAAAATGGCATACATCATCAAGGCGAGAATGCAGCTGATGCGGGACTTTGGCTGTTATCCGGCAGCACACTCCGCGTTCCTGCTGAATCTGGGACTGGAAACTCTGCCGGTACGTATGAAGCAGTACTGCGAAAACGCTATGGCAGTGGCAAAAATGCTGAAGCAGTCTGACAAAATCGCCTCTGTCACCTACCCCAACCTGCCGGACGATCCCTATCACGAAATGGCAAAGAAGTATCTGCCCAACGGCACCTGCGGTGTCATTTCGATCTCGATCAAGGGCGGCAGAGAAGCTGCTGTCCGCTTTATGGACGCATTGCAGCTGGCTTCCATCGAGGTACACGTGGCAGATATTCGCACCTGTGTGCTGCACCCTGCATCAGCCACCCACCGCCAGCTGACCGAAGAACAGCTGAAAGCGGCAGGCATTGACGGCGGACTGATCCGCATTTCTGTAGGTCTGGAAAATATCGAGGATATTCTCGCCGACTTGCAGCAGGCACTGGAGCGTGTATAAAGCAGCACTGCACAATCTTTGTGCGGTATTGCCTAAAGATATTTTCCTAGTCACCTCTGAAAAATTTGTCGGATAATCTGCAAATATCTGCATGTCGGGGCTTGTATTTTCTTTGAAAATATGGTATACTATAGATGTAGAAATATTACAGCGAAACGAAAGCTGTAATCTGGAAACGTCTGTGTTTTCTGTCGCCGACCCGCAGAAGAACCACAGCGTGTACACTTTCGCACACGCCTGCACAGGACATGGTGTCGGAGAAAAGAGGTATCGATATGAAAGGAACGATTATCGCTGCAATGGTTGCAGCAGCTGCCGCAGCTTCCGCTGCAACTATTTACGCACTGAAAAAGGCACACGACAAGCGACTGGAAGCCGCATGCAATTGTGACGACCTGCCGGAGGGCGGCTGCACAAATGACGACGAGTGCTCCTGCTGTGACGAACCGGAAAACAAAGAAGATACCGAAAACACTGCCGAAGCAGCAGGCTGCTGCTGTGCAGATGGTATTTGCTCTATCGATTCCGAGGACGACGAAGCAGACCAGCCGACAACCGTGCACATGCCGGAAGAAGAACCTGCCGACGATGCAAAGCCGGAACAGGACGATTCCGCAGATAATGCTGAAAAGACGATTCCGATTTCTTCCGGCGACGAGGACTGACGGCATAACATTTTGTGCCGGTTTATGGCTCTCACTTTCATAAATAGAAACAGCACTTTTGCAGCCGCAGACCCGCGGGCAAAAGTGCTGTTTTTTCGTAATGCCGTATAAATGTCAGGCAAGTTTTGAGGGACTACTTTGCGAGAACTTCCTCCCAAGTCTGGTGGATCCCTGCTCCGCGGAGAGCCACGTAGTACATGATATAGAAGCTGTCGGTGGAATCCACTGTACCATTGCCGTCTACATCGGCGGCAGCGATCTGTTCAGCCGTCAGCCCGCCGTCATTGCCTACGGCAACGTTGGCGATGTAGAGCATGGTGTAAAAGATGTCGGTGGAGTCAATGCCGCCGCTGCCGTCTACGTCACCCCTGGGCAATCCGCCGATCAGAGCAAATCTGATGTTGTTTTCGGCTGCGTATTTCTGGGCGTAAGAGCGGGCGTAACCATAAATAGTGAGGTTGTGGCAGCCGGAAAAGGCAGATTTTTCAATGCTTGTCACGCTGTCCGGTATCGTGATCGAGGTCAGCTTTTTACAGTCGGAAAAAGCACTCTCTCCTATGCTGGTCACGCTGTCTGGTATCTCGATTTCAGTCAGGCTGCTACAGCCGGAAAAGACATTACTTCCAATACTTGTCAAGCTGTTCGGCATCGTGACTTCGGTCAGACTGGTACAGAAAGAAAAAGCGTTCGCTCCAAGAATCGTCACACCGTCCGGCATCGTGATCGTGGTCAGACTGCTGCACTTATAAAAGGCATCTAAGCCAATTCTCGTCACGCTGTCCGGTATCGTGACCGCAGCCAGACTGTTACAGCCAGAAAAAGCACTTCTTCCAACACTCGTCACCGGTTTTCCAGCGATCTTCGCTGGAATCTCTACAGCCGTAACTTCTTTTTCACAACCAGTAATTCGAATTTCGACTGCATCGATCACGTCATAATACAAATCTCCATAGGTACCGTCGTAAAAATATGGCACATCTGCACTCGCCGGCAATTCCACGCCAGACAGTCCCACACTGCCCAGACAAAGCAAACCAGCAGTCAATGCCGCCAACCCTTTTTTCCACAATTTCATTTTTCTTCCTCCATATCATTCTTAGGGAAACACTGAATAAAGCTTGTGCGTAAG
>NZ_KI260331.1 GCF_000468015.1 Ruminococcus callidus ATCC 27760
ATGCGGATTACGGAAGAGTACGTATGTATCAGGCTCTTAAGTACAGAAAAGAAGTGTGTTCAAGTCGGTAAGCTCCCTTTCACAGCGGTGGGTGTGCCTCTGCGTCCGGCGCTTTTTTCTTATGCCTGTCCCATCGGGAAGTGTGGCAGTTCTTCCAGCAGCTTCAAAATCAAGTGCTGCTTCATATCTTCGTCAACGGCCAGCTCGTCGATCATGGGGGTGTAGTGCTCAATCACCTTTTGTTTGGCCCACTTCTCACCGGCGACGGCGGCCTTGATGGTAGCTGTGTCCAGTAACATTTCCTGTTTGGCCATCGTGTCAACTCCTGTCGTTTTTTGTCTTATTCTAGCATACCACAGAACCGGCAGGAAAACCAGCGGCGGAAAGATTTTCCTACGCATTTCAAAGCCCGTTTCGGCGGGTATTTGATAAATCATTCTGCCACCCCACCGACCACCGCCGAAAAGCCTTGATTTCCGTGGGCTTTTGGCACTCTAAATGCGTAGACAGGAGGGGCTTTCCAGCTCTCGTGTTCAGTATATCGTTTGTGGCGCTGCTACACTCTATAATTCATATTCTGTTCCTTGTATTCTTCGAGCAAACGAATTATAATGAATAAGTTGGAGGTGTATTATGGACTATATGACTTTGAAAGAAGCAAGTGAAAAATGGGGCGTGACTCCTCGATGGATAAATTATTACTGTGCTGCATCCCGTATTCCCGGAGCCATAAAAATGGGGACAGTATGGTTAATCCCGAAGAACGCCGAAAAGCCTATTGACGGAAGAACAAAAATAGCAAGGAGCAATCGTGATGGAAAACAAGATAATATTGATTGAAGATGATGAAGAAATCAGAGGAATGATAACGGACTATTTATCAGGAGAATTTGAAGTGTTGTCCTTTAATGATGGCACAACAGCCATACGGACGAACACAAGTTATGATGAATATTCACTTGCCCTTATTGATCTTATGCTGCCGGACATGAGTGGCATGGAGATTATCAAGGCCATCCGACAGGTCAGCAATATTCCTATCATCATCATTACTGCAAAAGATAATGATACTGATAAATCATTAGGATTGAATTTGGGCGCTGACGATTATGTGGTAAAGCCTTTTTCTTTAATTGAACTTGCTGCAAGGATAAAGGCTAATATCAGACGAGCCAGAACCTACCAAGTATTACCGAGTAATTCGATTGTCAAAATCAAAGACATAGAAATTGACCCCCAAAGTCATATGGTTACGCGGAAAGGAACATCTATAGATTTAACACCAATCGAATTTGAACTTTTGTACCTTTTGGCCAGCCATCCGGGACAGGCATATTCAAAAGAACGGCTATATGAACTCATTTGGAAAGAGCCGTATTTTGGGAATGAAAATGTGTTGAATACCCATATCAATCGCCTGCGTTTGAAATTGAAGAATAATGCGGAAGATACTACGGCTTACATTAAAACCTTATGGGGTATCGGCTACAAGATGGAGGACAAATAGATGTGGCTTCTGTTTGCAATTCTTTCATTTGTTCTGTTGCTTATCCTAATTTGTCAACAGATACAGCACAAAGAGTTAGAACGAGAGATCAACTATATCACCGACAGACTTGCTTCTCTTTCAATTACTTCTGAAAATGGCTTTGTGCTTATACCCACGGATAATGATAGTATCAAAAAATTAGGTGCAGTGCTTAATACCTTACTTCAAGATTTTTATACAAAAAAATCAGAGTTTGAGCAGAGCAAACAGGCAATGGCGCAGGATCTAACAAATATCTCTCACGACATCCGTACCCCGCTCACTGTCCTAAAAGGAAATAGCGAAATGCTTTCCAATATAACAAACGACCCCTCTATGCCTGAAAATGTTCATGCTATGGCCGCTAAAATAGACCGAAAGGCTGATGATTTAATCTCGACAATCAATGACTATTTTACAATGTCCAAAATAGCTTCTGGCGATCTTCCCATTAAACTGAAAAAGGAAAATGTTTCAAGACTTTGCCAAGACACCATTTTGGACTATTATGATCTGCTTGAACAGAAACAATTTGAAGTCGATATTCAGATACCAGATACACCGATTTTTGCCTACACAGATAATGAGGCATTACAGCGCATTTTGAAAAATCTGATAGACAATGCGATCCGACATGGTGGTGATGGCAAGTATCTTTCTCTAAGGCTCACCACATCAAACGGAAATAGCATAATTGAAATAGAAGATCACGGAAACGGAATGTCACCACAGCAGCAAAAACAGATTTTCGCAAGGAATTATACAACAACCCGAAAATCTTCCGGCAGCGGTTTGGGCCTTGCAATTTCAAAGCGTCTTGCTGAACAAATTGGGGCAGAATTAGAAGTTCATAGCGTACAAAATGAGCAAACCACTTTCTCTATCATCTTGAAAAGTTAGAAAATTGTTAGATTTGCGGCAGAGAAAAGCGAAGTCCATTTTGTATAATAGTAGTAGCCATATAGGAGGCACACAAAATGGATTATATTATGGAAACCGTAGGCTTGCGAAAGGCTTACAAGGGAAATGTCGTTGTAGACGATGTAAATATCCACATACCTAAAGGGGCAATCTATGGCTTTGTCGGCCCAAACGGTGCAGGAAAAAGCACGGTTATGAAAATGATTTTGAATCTTATCCAGCCAGACGCCGGAGAGGTTCAGCTTTTAGGCGAAAAAGTTACCGATCACAGCTACGAAATCTTCAAAAAGGTTGGCTCTATCATTGAAAACCCATACTTTTACGATAAAATGACAGCTCGGCAAAACTTAGAGCTGCATTGTGAGTACATGGGATTCCCCAACAAGGAACGGATTGACGAGGTTTTGCATTTGGTGGACTTGCAGAATGTCGAGGGAAAACAAGTCCGTCATTACTCATTAGGCATGAAACAACGACTTGCTATTGCAAGGGCTATTCTGGCAAGACCAGAGTTTTTGATTTTAGACGAACCAATCAATGCGTTAGACCCCGAGGGTATTCGTGAAATGCGAAACCTCTTTCAGCGGTTAAACCGGGAAGATGGAACAACAATTTTTATTTCCAGCCACATTCTGTCCGAAGTGGATCTTCTTGCTGATACGATTGGGATTATTCGAGATGGAAAACTCCTAACAGAATTGCCTATCGAAGAAATTCACAAGCATCAAACGGATTATATCAGCTTGCAGGTTGACGATGTAACCAGTGCTGCCGCATTACTCGAAGGCATGGGGATAAAGAATTTTAGTGTGTTGGATAAAGAATTTATCCGTATTTATGATTCTGATGTTTCAGGCAAATCCCTGTCAAAAGCCCTCATTGAGAATGGTGTTGGTTTGGAGAGCATCGGCCGTAAACAAGACACACTGGAAGATTTCTTTTTCCAGCTTACAGAGGGGGGAAAATAAGATGGCGCACCTGATTAAATTGGAGTTAAAAAAATTTGGAATTGCACGAAATGTTATCTTTATGATTGCCGCAATCCTGTTCAGCATACTTTTCATCACAATATCTTTATGGGATAGCACGACAGACCCGGAACAGACCAAAGACACTTTTGAAAGCACATACCTTGTTATTGGACTGCTGATGTCATTTATTTTTCTTGTGTACTCGTCGGTTTTAACTGCAAGGTTGGTTATCAGAGAATATAATCAGCGAACAATTACGATTATGTTTTCCTATCCTTTGAACCGAGCAAAATTGATTGCCAGCAAATTGACTATCATTATGATTTATACAGCAATTTCAATGGCGATTGGATATGTCTGTTGTAGCGGTTATATTGTGTTTGTGGATAGATTTTTTGATATGTTGGAGGGAACATTCCAACCCTCAATGCTTCAGACATGGATACCAATGGCAATAACTACTGTGATTGTATGCACGGTGCTATCGCTATGGCCGTTCATCATTGGCATGATCCGAAAATCTGTTCCTACAACAATCGTTACTTCTCTGATTGTCATTGTGTTTCGGCAAGTTATTATCAGTAAAAATGCAACCTATCAGGAGTCCATATTGCAAATTCTTTTAGTCGCTATTGTTACTCTTGTGGCTGCTTTGTTTATCTTCAAAAAGAAAGTACCAGATCTATATTGATTATTTCTGCCGGACGACGGCAAAGAAAAAAAGCCGTCGTACAGTAGCACTTTGACACGCCCATATATCCAACGGCGGCTTTGATAAATCAAGGCCGCCGCTTTTCTTTGCCCGACGCAGGATCGACGGTAACCGCCAACCAAACCCAGCCCCACCAAAAAACAAAATGAGCCGAGATCAACCTCGGCTCAAATCCCGTATTCGGTTCATCACAATAAATTGCAGTGAGTTACTGTGAATTACTGTGGATGAGAAGCTGTTACTCAACAACAGCCTCGTTTTCAACGATCTGATGATATGTTCTGTGGCAGGTTTCAGGCAGAGTAGCACTCCACGGCATGATGCTGTCAAGCTGTTCGTCTGAGGGCGTTTTGCCCCATGAAGGAAGATCCAGCATCAGATACGAGAGATAACCAAACACATTCAGTCCGTTTCGCTTGGCTGTTTCGATCACGCTCATGA
>NZ_KI260332.1:0-2664 GCF_000468015.1 Ruminococcus callidus ATCC 27760
ACCTTACGCACAAGCTTTGTGCGGTGTTGCCTTAAGCCAAATACTGAATGAAGCTGAATTTTGATGAACTGGAAAACGGCATGCTCTCAGAGTGTGCTGTTTTTTGTGAGGAGGAAGAAAAATGGAATCGATGCTTTCTTTTGACTGGAGCAGTGTTTCTGTAAATTCCGGCGAAGTGATCGCTCTGATGCGGAAACACCGGAATGACAAACTGGACGTGCTGTTCCACTATGCGGACGGCATTTATCGTGTGGGTGTTGATCCGGAAAATGCCAGAGAACCGTTTTATATGGACGATGAAACCTATCCGTCCATGTTTGCATTTTGCAGCTCGGCATGCATTGAGGGCGGCTTTCTGCTGCCGGACTTGCAGGCACCGCTGCACATTCTGGCAGTGAATGGCGGTGATCCGGCGGAGTTTTTCGCATAAAGGAAACACTGCATAAAAGTATAGAAAGTGTAGGAAATAAAAAATGGAAAAGAAGCAAAAAAATAAGTGGCTGTCCTTTCTGGCGGACGGTATGCTGTCCGGTCTGATGATCGGCATCGGCTGTGTCGTCAGCATGTCCTGTGAAAACCGCTATCTGGGGGCATTTCTGTTCTCGCTGGGACTGTTCTGCATTGTGCAGTTCCAGTATGGACTGTACACCGGCAAGGTGGGATACATTTTCGACCGTGACAAGGCGTATCTGGGCGAAACGTTCTTCACCTTTTTGGCGAATGCGATCGGTGCCGGCCTGACCGCCGGCATCGTGCACCTGACACGGTTCGCAACGGAAACCAAGGTAAACGGCATGGACGTGACACTGATGGATCGTGCACAGGCAACCATGTCCGCCAAGTTGGACGACAGCTTGCTTAGCTCTTTTGTGCTGGCGTTCTTCTGCGGCATTCTGATGTTCTCCGCTGTAGAAGGCTCCCGCCGCTGCAACGAAAAGAAGAACTTCATCGGCGGCGTGTTCATTGTGGTAATGCCGATCATGGTATTCATTCTGTCCGGCTTCAACCACTGTGTGGCAGATGCGTTCTATTACTGCATGGCTGGCTGTCCGAACCCGCTTCGTGCACTGTGTTATTTCCCGGTGGCAATTCTGGGAAATCTGTGCGGTGGTGTGTGCATTCCGCTGCTGAAGCGGCTCTCCCGCAATCCTCTTTGATAGAACTGATTTGAACAGGCTCTAAACAAAAGCCGTACATGAGCGATCATGTACGGCTTTTTGAAAACGTGTCTTATTTTTGCCCCTGCAAAAACAGCGGAGCCGGTTTCTGTCTGCCGTACATGGAACGGTTGCCGTTGCAAAGGCGGGAAACGGTGCAGACAACGGCGAAATAGGGCAGGTACGCGAATCCGAACACTTCGGTTCCGATGCAGATCGGAGCGAGCCATGTATTGGAAGCACTGCCGAAAACGGCGGCATAGCAGAGTGCGGCGGCGAATACCGGAGAGATACCGAACAGCGGGGCAAGTGCTGCACCAAGGCAGGCACCGATTGCAAACAGCGGTGTGACTTCGCCGCCCTGAAATCCAATGGCAAGGGTGCAGACGGTGAACAGCAGCTTGCACAGAAAGTCGAACCAGTAAATGGTTCCGCCGTCACAGGCGAGGGCGATCAGATCGGTGCCCAGTCCGGCGTATCTGCCGTGTCCGGAGAGCAGGAGAAACATTGCCAGTACCGAACCGCAGAGGGCAATGCGAATCACAGGGTTGGGGAGCAGCTTGGCGGCATAGATTTTTCCTTGTTTCAGCAGCAGGGTGAAGATGCCGCCCACAATGCCGGAGGAAATCCCCAGCAGCAGAACCGGCACGGAAAGCGGTGCGAAGCCGGCTTCGGGAAGTGCCACCTGAAAGGTTTCCAGCCCCAGTGCGACGGAGATCCCGTTTGCTGTCACTGCGGCAATGGCGGCAGGCAGCAGGGCACGATATTCCAGTTTCCCGATTGCCAGCACTTCCAGTGCAAAGCAGACTGCCGCCAGCGGTGCGTGAAACAGCCCGCTGAAACCGGCAGCCATTCCGGCAATGGTCAGAATGGGAACGGCATCGGGAATGCTCCGGAACCACGGAATCCGGCTGCCGATGTTGTGGGAAACCGCGGCTCCCAGCTGTACAGCGACACCCTCTCGTCCGGCACTGCCGCCGCAGAGATGTGTCAGCCACGTGCTGCCGATCAGAAGCGGGATCAGCCGGAAGGGAATGCGTTTTGCAGTGCCGTCCGCAGCATCAAAGATCAGGCTCATGCCCTGACTGCTTTCTCTGCCGTATTTCTGGTATATCCATACCATGCAGACACCGGCAATGGGCAGAAAGGGAACACACGAGATCAGGTGCTCTGTCCGGAATGTACCGATCCACAGCAGCACACGCCCGAATCCGGCGGTGAGTGCACCGGTGATACAGCCGGCAGCTGCCGCCAGCACACAGAGCAGCAGAGTGGGGAAAATAAGTTGCAGTTTGATTTTTTGCATAGACAATACCTCCGAAAAAAGAAAAAGCTGACAATATCTGCTTAGGAACCTGTTTCATATCTTTTTCTGCACGTCTTTTCGGCAGATAAAAAAATATGGAACAGACCCTAAAAAGCAGACGTCATCAGCACTCAAGCGGTTTTGGAATCCCAAGGGAGAACATCATTCCCTAAGGAAACACTGCATAAAGCCCGCCTGACG
>NZ_KI260332.1:2764-5626 GCF_000468015.1 Ruminococcus callidus ATCC 27760
GCATCTTACGCACAAGCTTTATTCAGTGTTTCCTCAATTATTTTGTGATACTATTATACATCGGATTGCAGGATCTGTCAAGTGCTGCAAAAATGCATCTCACCGAAAGCGAGGACACCGACCCATGAAAGAACAGCGGAACATCACTCTTGCCGGCGAAACCATTTCCTACACGCTGGAACGGAAAGCCGTCAAAAATATCAACATGCGGCTTCGTCCGGAAACTGGTCTGCTGGTTTCTGCACCGATGCATGTACCGTCAGAACGGGTGGAACAGATCTTACAGCAGCATGCCGCGAAAATTCTCCAGACCCTGCACCAATACGCCGCTGCCGCAGAAAAGCCGAAACAGTATCCGGTGCACTATACCGCCGGAGAATCAGTACTGTATCTGGGGAAATCCTGTCGGCTGGCGGTGGAACGCGGCAGTCGGGAAAGCGTGCTGGTGCAGGGGGAAACGCTCCGGCTGCTGGTGAAACAGCCGGAAAACGAACAGGTTCGGAAACAGGTATTCGACAGCTGGTGGGAAAACGCCTGCGAAAAGGCAGTGCGGAATCTCTGCCGTGCAGTTTATCCCGTGTTTGAAGCGAAAGGCGTGGTATTTCCTGAGATCCGGTTCCGGCATATGGTTTCCCAGTGGGGCAACTGCCGCCCTACCCGCGGCGTGCTGACGTTTAATCTGCGGCTGCTGGCGGCACCGGTGCGGTGCATGGAGTACGTGGTGATGCATGAGTTTTCCCATTTTCTCCATCCGGATCATTCGCCGGCATTTTATGCGGAGATCGCCGCAGAACTGCCGGACTGGAAACAGTTACAGGAACAGCTGCGTGATGTGGAAACGCGGATCTGACCGATGCAGCACTTTTGGGGCGTGTATGTATTTGCAAAATCAGCATGATTTCGGCAGTAAATTGACATTATGGCTAAAAAATCCAGATGCCGTTTGGGCAGTTTTCATAGATTTCTCGTATGAAAGGAAAAAACTGTTGATTTTTTTTGTGAGGTATGATAGAATAAATTTCGGGCATGTCTGCACTTTTTGAGAATTGTCCTGAAGTTGGGGCAGAACGGTGCAGAAAAATGCGAACTACGAAAGGAGTTTTTTTATGAAGAAACTTGGGCTCGGTAAGCGGGTATTGGCATGTGCTGCCAGTGCTGCGACGTTACTGACCGGAACTACAGCGTTGTCCGGACTGACAACGCTGGGAAGTATGGCAGCATCTGCTGCGTCTTATGACAACTACGCAAAGCTGCTGCAGTACTCCATGTATTTTTACGACGGCAATATGTGCGGCTCTGATGTGGGAAGTGCCTCCCAGTTTGACTGGAGAGATAACTGCCACGGCAGCGATGAAGTGGACGGCGGCTTCCACGATGCAGGCGACCACGTAAAGTTTGGTCTGCCGGCTGGCTACACCGCTTCTACTCTGGGCTGGGGCTATTATGAATTCAAGGACAGCTATGATGCACTGGGACAGACGGCTCATTTGCAGGCACTGACCGATCGCTTCTGTGACTTCTTCAAGGCAAGCACAAAGCTGAGCGGCGATACCGTAACCAGCTTCTGCTATCAGGTAGGCGTAGGACAGGCTGACCACGATGTCTGGTGCTCTCCGGAGTCCCAGAATGACCAGAGTCTGCGTACTGCTTACTGGACTTCTGATGATGCCAGTGACATTGCCGCAGAATATGCAGCAGCACTGGCTGTCAACTACATCAACTTCGGCAACGCAGAAGACCTGAAGTATGCAAAGGCACTGTACAATTATTCTATCAAGACCAATAAGGCAAATTGTCCGGAGGCTGAAAACTTCTACAGATCTTACGATTACTATGACGATCAGGCATGGGCAGCTGGCTGGCTGTATCTGGCAACCAAGGACAGCACCTACAGCTCGTTCCTGGACAAGTTCATGAACGACACCAATGCCGGTAAGTCCGGTCAGTCTGGCTGCAAGTGGGGCGTATACTCCACCATGTGCTGGAATAATGTCAGCCTCGGTGCTGCGATCCTCCAGAGTGAGATCACCGGCGATGCAATGGACTGGGCAAAGGTCACCACATATCTGAACGGCAAGTGCACCAGCGAAAGCACATATTACTGCGAAAGCGACTGGGGCAGTGCACGTTATAACACCGCACTGCAGATGGCAGCACTGGCTACCACGAAATATTCCGCAAAGAGCGGCATGGATTATTCCAGCTGGTGCAAGGCACAGATGGGCATGATCCTGGGCAACAACCCGAAGAATGTGAATTTCGTTGTCGGCATGGACAGCAATTCTGCAAAGTATCCGCACCACAGAGCTGCATCCGGCTATCAGAGCTTTGACGAAATGAAGGGCAGAACCGACTACAGCAGCAATGGCCACACGCTGGTCGGTGCTCTGGTCGGCGGTCCGGCAGACTCCAACTTCACTTATACTGACTCTGTAAACGACTATCAGGCAAACGAAGTTGCCCTGGACTATAACGCAGGTCTGGTCGGTGCAGCAGCAGGTCTGTATTCTATTTACAAAACCGGTTCTGTAGACTCCAGCATTGAAGGTGTCAGCGGCAGCATTGTTACCACCACCAAGGCAACAACTATCACCACCAAGGCAACAACTACCACCACCAATAAGCCGGTGACTACAACCACAACACAGGCTACTACCAAGCGGAATATCACAACCACTACAATTGCCACTGCCGCTCCGTCCGGCGGTAAGACTGCAAACATCACCACCGGTACACAGGTTGGTACTGACGGTGACAAGCAGATGTATGCAGAATTTGCTCCCAACGGTGCAAAGACTGCGACTCTGTACTACAAGGTCAAGACCAGCGACACCAACTCCAGCGGTGCATTCGGCACATGGA
>NZ_KI260332.1:5726-6524 GCF_000468015.1 Ruminococcus callidus ATCC 27760
CTGGTACCGCAGGCGACAAGCAGCTGTACGCAGAATTTGCTCCCAATGGTGCAAAGACTGCAACTCTGTATTACACCATTTCCACCAAGGACACCAACTCCAGCGGTGCATTCGGCACATGGACAGGCTCCTGGGTGCAGGAAGACTTTGAGGTTACCGTTGGTGCAAACGGTGAGTGCAAGGTGTCCTACAACATTCCGTCCAACGTTGGTGCAACTGTCAAGGCAATGGTCTTTTATCCGGACGCAAGCAGCGTTGAGATCGAAAAGGTCGTTCTGGACGAAAGCAGCACACCGGTCACCACAACTGTTGCTACCAGTGGAAATACTTCCGGCGGCGGCAAGAATGCCAATATCACCACCGGCACACAGACTGGTACCGCAGGCGACAAGCAGCTGTACGCAGAGTTTGCTCCCAACGGTGCAAAGTCTGCAACGCTGTACTACACCATTTCTACCAAGGACACCAACTCCAGCGGTGCATTCGGCACATGGACTGGTTCCTGGGAACAGACTGACTTTGAGGTTAGCGTTGGTGCAAATGGTCAGTGCAAGGCAACTTATAACATTCCGTCCAATGTAGGTCAGACTGTCAAGGCAATGGTCTTCTATCCGGACGCAAGCAGCGTCAAGATCGACAAGGTCGTTCTGGACGAGGGAAGCAGCAGCAACCCGACAACCAATGCAACTACTACCAAGCATAACCCGACTACAACTGCTACTACTGCTGCGGCAAGCGGCGATGACAAGACTGCAAACATTACAACCGGCACACAGACTGGTACCGCAGGCGACAAGC
>NZ_KI260332.1:6624-11207 GCF_000468015.1 Ruminococcus callidus ATCC 27760
GGACTGGTTCCTGGGAACAGACTGACTTTGAGGTCAATGTTGGTTCGAACGGTCAGTGCACCGCAGACTATGTGATCCCGTCCAACGTGGGTCAGACTGTCAAGGCAATGGTCTTCTATCCGGATGCAAGCAGTGTCAAGATCGACAAGGTCGTTCTGCACTACGGCAACGTAACACCGGGCACTACTACTGCAAAGCCTTCCAGCGGCGGTAAGTATACCAAGGATATTAATAAGGCAATTGTTTATGATGAACTGCCGGCAGGCGATAAGATGTTGGGCTGGAAGTGGTCCGATCTGGGCGTTCCGGCAGGCGAAAAGGTCACCAAGGTTGAGATCAACCTCTCCACCAGCAAGAAGCAGATCGGCAAGTGGCAGGGTGCATTCGGTTCTTCTACCAGCGTGGCTCCGGATTACTGGACACAGTCTGAGGATATGGAACAGACCATCAGCGGAAAGACCGGCAGCATCGTATGGGATGTGGATTCTGCAACTTCTGCGATCATTCAGACCCAGTACGGCGGCGAACTGAAGTTCGGCGTATGGTGGATCGACTGCAACAAGTTCACTATCGATTCTATTACAGTTTACACAGACGCTTACAACGGCAGCGGTCAGATCACTACCACTGTATCTACAACCAAGGCAACTACCAACAAGACCACCGCTTCCACCACAACTACCACCAAGCAGACAACCACCGCTACCAACGGCCCGAAGCCGAGCGTAAAGGCAAGCCTGTACGGTGACGTAAATCTGGACGGCCGTGTGGACATCACAGACGCAGTTCTGCTGAACAAGAAGGTTGCCGGCGTGGTAATCCTGAACGACCAGCAGTATGCAAATGCTGACTGCTGCACCGATGACGGTGTTGGTCAGGCAGATTCGACGGTACTGCTCCAGTTCCTCGTTTCGATCGTAAGGACTCTGCCGGCTGAGGGCTAATCTCTGTCAAAAATCGGCAATTTTCACAAAAAGGATACGGGCAAATTTTGCCTGTATCCTTTTTCTTTTCTGTTTTTTCCGAAAAACCTGTCGTTACATATGGCAAGTTGCACAAAAAGCATGGAAACTGTTTAGCATGTTTTACTGAAATTTGAAAATCTACTTTACAATGAATTTTTCATGTGCTATAATAAATGAAACGAGAAAGATATGCCCTGTAAGGGATAGTTGCGTCTGAATCCTATCCGGTGCGGCGTATATCTGCCGGCGTGTTCGGCGAAAACAATCGTTGAAAGTGGAACATGCGTACCCTTGTTCCAACATCAAAAAATCTCTAATTTTCAAGGAGGATATTTATGCTGAAGAAAAAACTCGGCAAGAAGGCACTTGCCTTCGCTTCTGCTGCAGTGATGGCAGTTTCTGCTACCGCTACAGGTCTGACTGCACTGTCTATGACAGCGTTCGCAGGCGAGGAGCTGGGCGAAGGTACCTTCGAAAACGGAAAGGGCTTGCCTTGGCACATTTGTGAAAATGCAACTGCTGTCATGAAGTTCGACATCACCGACGGTATCTATGCGATCAAGCTGGAAAACATCGGTGGTACTGCAAACGGCGGTGAAAGCCGTTGGGACTGCCAGTTCCGTCACAGAAATCTGACCATTGAAAGCGGTCACACCTATCGTATTACCTACAGCGTAAACCCGTCTAACAGCGGTCACATGTACCCAAAGCTGGGCAACATGTCCAAAGATGATCAGGAACTGTGGCACAGCAACGGTGACGAACTGTCCCTGTCTTACGAAGAAGGTCTGACACAGGAACAGCTGGAAGAAAAGCTGAAGAGTGCTTCCAAGACCGGTAACAAGGTAGACTACGGTCAGGGCTGGGATGCTTGGTACAACAAGGAATATCCGGCAAACCAGTGGACCACAGTTGCTTATGAATTCCAGGCTACTGAAACCGTTAAGGGTACCGCAGAATGGACCTTCCACATGGGCGGTCAGGGTAACTACGCGAAGATGGACTGCTTCCCGAAGGATACCATCATCCGGTTCGACAACCTGGCACTCATCGATATGACCGATGATGCATCTGACTATCAGGCAGAAGCTGCTTATGTGCCGACCGGCGTTGAAGTAAACCAGGTTGGTTACTATCCGAATGGTAAGAAGGTTGCAACTGTTGTTCTGTCCGAAGGTGATACTACCAAGTATGACTACGAGATCAAGGACGCAAGCGGCAGCGTTGTTTACAGCGGCACTACCGACGGCAACACCAAGTATGATGAGTCTGGTGCCTGGGATTACACCCAGCAGATCGACTTCACAGATTTCACTACAGAAGGCAAGGGCTACACCCTGACTGTTGCCGGCAAGACTTCTAAGAGTTTTGACATCGACAAGAACCTGTATGAAAAGCACCACGACAAGAGCATGCTGACCTATGCACTGAACTACTTCTATCAGAACCGTGCAATGGATACTGAAGACAAGTACATTCCGTCTCCGCAGAGCCAGGAAGGCAGCAAGAAGACTCTGGCTCGTAAGGATTCTCAGCACTGGCCGACTGATAACGCTTACATCGCAGACAAGTGGGTTTACATCTACACCTCCAAGCCGTCCTACAGCCAGTCCATTAACGTAGCTGGCGGTTGGTTCGACGCTGGTGACTATGGTAAGTACGTTGTAAACGGCGGTATCTCTCTGTGGACTCTGATGAACATGTATGAGAGATCCCTCATGGTAGGCAAGGCTGATAAGTTCGGCGATAACTCCACCGTTATGTCTATTCCGGAAGCAGGAAACGGTACTCCGGATATTCTGGACGAGTGCAAGGTAGAACTGGACTTCTTCCTCGAAATGATGCGTGACGATGGTATGGTATACCACAAGGCTCACGACTACAAGTGGACCGGTCTGGCTGTTGCTCCGTATGACAAGAACGAAGGCGACAAGGAAAACAAGGCTCCGATGCGAATCGTTAAGCCGGTTACCTATGCAGCAACTCTGAACGCTTCTGCAACATTTGCACAGGCAGCTCGTCTGTTCAAGGATTACGATGCAGCTTATGCAAAGACCATGGAAGATGCAGCAATCAAGACCTATGCAGCAGCACAGAAGAACTTCAAGAAGTTCTCTGGCTGGGGTGGCGACACCAAGGGTGAAGGCGGTATCTCTGCTGACCTCATGTATGCTCCGCTGGATCAGAACAAGGGCGGTGGCCCGTACGGTGACACCGAAGTCAGCGACGAATTCTACTGGGCAGCTTGCGAACTGTACATCACAACAGGCGACAAGACCTATTATGATGAACTGATGAAGTATGGTACCAACGCTTATGGTACTGACAACGCAAAGGCTCTGGAAATCTCCACAACTCTGGTTGGTGGTGAAAACAACGGTTCATTCTCCCTGTTCACATGGGGTACTCTGAACTCCGTTGGTTCTATCTCCCTGTATGTAAATTCTCAGGCTATGCTGGATAAGGGCCTGCTGACTCAGGATGAAGTAAACACCCTGAAGGCAGAAGTTCTGAAGGCAGCTGACTCCATTCTGGAAGTACAGGACAAATCTGCATATGGTATCCCGTATGTAGGTCATGACTATGATACCACTGTATGGAAGTACAATGCTGCTTCCGGTACAGGCGATTCTGAAACCAAGACTCTGAGTGGCGGTTACGAATGGGGTTCCAACTCCATGGTAATCAACAACTCTATGGCACTGGCTCTGGCATATGACGCATCTAAGGAAGTAAAGTACATTGACGGTGTTACCACTTCAATGGACTACCTGATGGGTCGCAACCCGCTGGAACAGGGTTATGTAACCGGTTACGGTGAACACTCTACCACTTACCCGCACCACAGATGGTGGTCTGGTCAGTTGAACAGCGACGACTTCCCGTATGCTCCGTACGGCGTTCTGTCCGGTGGTCCGAACTCCAACATGGAAGACCCGATGGTTCAGGGTCAGGGCTACAAGGTAGGTTCTATCGCTCCGATGAGGTGCTATCTGGATAACGTAGAAGCATGGTCTGTAAACGAGTGCACCATCAACTGGAACTCTCCGCTGTGCTGGGTTGCTTCCTTCCTGGATGACGAAGCTCCGTACATCGAACGTGATCCATCTTCTACTACTACAGCTACTTCTTCTACCGACACAAAGGATACAACTACAACAACCGCTGCTACTACCGCAGCTTCCACTGATGCAAGCGATGCTACTACAGATGCAAGCAACGCTTCCACAACTGACAGCAATGCTACCACCACCAGCGTAACTGCTGCATCCATCACTCCGGGTCAGCTGCTGCTTGGTGATACCAATCTGGACGGCGCTGTAGACGTTACAGACGCAGTTCTGCTGAACAAGAAGGCTGCAAATGTTGTAACCTTCAACGCACAGCAGATGCTGAATGGTGACTGCTACGATCAGAACGGTGAAATCGACGGCAACGACGCAACAGCTCTGCTGAAGTTCCTCGTTCACATTCTGAAGGGCCTGCCGGAAAACTCCAGCATGAACGCATAATGAAATCGTTGCTTTAAACGAGTTTCACAAATAAAAAAGGCACTGCGGCTGCATGGCTGCGGTGCCTTTTTTGCTAAGGCAATACCGCACAAAGAGCGTCTGGCGA
>NZ_KI260333.1 GCF_000468015.1 Ruminococcus callidus ATCC 27760
CACCGATGGTTTCACAAAGGCTGTACAGCCATTCTAAGATGTTATCATAGCTGACCTGCATTCGTGCGGTTTTCTGCCAGCAATCGCCGGACACTATTCCCATGGAAAAACCGGGCAGATTGCGGATTCCGGCAGAGATGACATTGCGGGACAGCACCTTGCGGACGATGTCCTCATAGCTGCCGTTTGCGGTGATGGTGGGATAGATGATTCTTCGTTCCAGCAGGCAGGCAAGAAACCGTCCGGTGACCGTCAGATAATCGCCCTTTTCGGCATCGGTCTCCAATTGCAGAGATTCAATAATGCCGAAGTGCTGTGCATCATCGCTCCTTGCCACAATTCTGCCACGCTGAAAGATGGATACATTCTGCGGACTGGCAGCGATATACACCTCAAAACAGCCGCACTGGTAAAATTCAATGTCCCATAAGAGTGAAGAATAACTGTCGCAGATGGCTTCCAGTGACACAGAAATCTGATCTTTCAGAGCCGTCAAGCTGTAAATTTCCAACTGCATTTCTCAAACCCCCAGATAGGAATTGCGGTGCATCAAAGTCACACGCAGCTTTTTCACACCACGTACTGCCTCGACCCGAAAGGTGTTTGTTCCTTCTTTTAGTGTCAGCCAAGTCGAACCGGAAACCAGCCGGTTCAGGATGTTGCTGTCCACGCCGTTTCTGGTCAAGGTGACGGTCTTGTTTCCGGTTTTCGTGGTAATCGTAATGACATCACCGGTCAGAATATCGCCTTTGATTTGCAGATATTCGTCGTTTTCATTGTAGATGGTCGGTGTCACTGCCACCACTTCCTGCGGAATGTCGCTGGGCAATGCCTCAATTCGCAGCGTGAATCCGGTTTCATCGCCGTCATTGACAATGGAAAAGGTATCGTTGGTGGCATACACGCCCAAAGGAAACGGAGCATCGCTCTCTGGAAAGGGAAAGTGAAATGCTCCGGTGATGCCGC
>NZ_KI260334.1:0-759 GCF_000468015.1 Ruminococcus callidus ATCC 27760
TACCATATTGTCTAACAAAAGGGGAGCATTTCAAAAGGACATACCGTTTTTTCATGTTCTCATTCTCATCTCTACATACTTTTCCACCGACTCAACTGGCACCTTATACCGGTTACCCTCTTTGAACCCTTTTAACTGTCCCGTCTGCAAAAGCTTATAAAACGTACTTCTGCCGATTTTCAAAATCTCCATGACTTCTTCCCGTGTGAGAATCTCCTTTGTTGTAAGCATATGCGACCTCCTATTTCCGTTAATGCTCGTTGACATATCGCTCAATTTCTGACGCAGGGATCAGCGTTTTTCTGACACTTAATCTCTTGCACTGCAATTCACCCTGTTCGATCAGTCTGTAAACGGTATGCACACTCAATCCCAGCATATTTGCTGCCTCGCTAACTTTCAGCAAGTATTTTGTTTCTGTGTACTGTAGAGCTACCATAATTATCACCTCCTGCTCTTTACTAATATGTTCGTATTTTTTTAGAGCATTTGGTGATTTTTCATACGGCTTGCTTGGACACACTGACTTTTTCATGAGATGTTATGTGTGGTTTCAAGTTTTATCTGATTTCCACAAGTTATCCCAGTTTTCCACGAAAAGAAAAAATGACTGAACCGCTCGGAATTTGAAGATCAAAATAATCCAATACAATTCAGTCATTTGGCTGCTCTATTTTTCATACCCTTCGTAATAATACGATTGCTCGATTCCCTTGAAAATCACCTCTCTGTCATCAACCTTATCCGTCAGATTCGGTT
>NZ_KI260334.1:859-1897 GCF_000468015.1 Ruminococcus callidus ATCC 27760
GATTCGGTTGTATCAGAAACCGCAGTTCCAGGTCATTTACTGTACTTCTCTCCATCGCCTGCAAATACTGTACCTTATCAATTTTCGCCCAGTCCGTTACTTTCCCCAGACGCTTTTTGAGGATCATGTCCAGCCAGATTCTTGTGCTTCTGCCATTGCCCTCCATGAACGGGTGTGCCACATTCATTTCCACATATTTTGCGATAATTTCCTCAAACGTATTTTCAGGCATCTTCTCGACTGCCGAAAGAACTGCATCTAAGTACAAGCTGTTTGCAAAACGGAAATTGCCCTTTGCAATATTCAAGGTTCTGATTTTTCCGGCAAAGTCGTACAGCCCGTCAAAAAGTGCCTTGTGTATTTCTTGCAAACCTTTTACTGTGCCAACTTCTATTCTGTCAATCTCACCGCTTATAAATAACTGCTTGGCTTTCTCAAAACTTTCTCGGTCAATTTCTCTTGTTGTCATTGCTGTCCCTTTCTCTGTAATATCAGAAATCGTTCTATCTCTATTATACCAGAATGCTTTCATTTACACAACAGCATTTTCAGAGAACTGGAACACCACAACAAAAGTTAAGTCTCCCACAACCTACTCCACACCTGCACTGAGAACAAGCCATTTCGCCACAATGCAGCCAAAACCCAAACAGGCTCAATCACACTGCCATAACATCAGAAACGCCTTGACACCCATTTCCTTTCTCAGAGCCATATTGCGTCACCCAGGACTTATCTCCTGTGACTTGCTTGATGTAGTCCAGAAAAGCATATAGCTCTGATCTGTTCCCTGAAAACATTGTCCCGTCTATATAGCTGACCGAGTTCATAACAAAATGAGCGTGATATACCGACGAACAACCGCCATATATCTTAGAGCAGGGCTTTCGATGTATTGCGTAAACGATCTGATACTTGTCCGAAAAATAAGAGGCAATGCTCCGGCTCATAGATTCCGCCCGCTCATAATTATCACCCCAAGTCGATCTCGCACTGTATACGACAATAAAATGAAATGCCGGATTTCCACTGGTCTTA
>NZ_KI260334.1:1997-2747 GCF_000468015.1 Ruminococcus callidus ATCC 27760
CCGGATTTCCACTGGTCTTACCGAAATATTTCTTTACCGATAAAAATTGATCATAAGCGTTATAGATGTCTACGTTTGGGCTGTAGCGTTTATCGTAATCTGTATGTATGCCCATCGTATAATTCAGAACGTTATATAAGTAGTCCAGCTCGTCATTGGTGTTTCTGATTACTTTAAAGATTCCCATAAATCTAATCCTCCCTCTACAAACAAGCCCATCTTTTGCTCCAAGTTTTCATACTTTTCTTGCGGCGATACAGAAGTAAATAAGCCATCCAGATCATGTGCTTTCTGCCGCAGTTCCTCTTTTCGAATATATTCCGCACTGTCAATACTATCTGCAATCTCTAACACCATATTCACAAGCTCCTGCATCCGAACTGCCATTTGTGGTGTAATGCTATTGTTTCCATGTACGGCACAATCTACCATATAGCTGCTAAACGTCAGATTCTTTTCCTTTGCTTTTTCTTCAATTTGTTGTACTTGTAACGGGGAGAGCTTAATACTCTTCGTAATGGATTTCTTTTCTTCTTTACTTCTCATGATAACTCCTCCTTCTGATTATATATAATACAATTATGTAATAGTGATATATACTGTATACTCTATTATGTTATATATCATAATAATATATATGTATACTACTATATATCTACTATGATTGATTACTAGACTAAAGTTTATTGATTGATGATTACTATTTGTTATTTGGTAAATTCTGCAAGACAGAGGTAATGGTAATACCTC
>NZ_KI260335.1:0-7118 GCF_000468015.1 Ruminococcus callidus ATCC 27760
AAAGAAAAGAGTTCGCGTTCCACTTGTACTACAAAGTCAAGTATCACCCGAAGATTACACGAAAGATTGAGGACACGTGCAATATATTCCCACAGATTCTCACCAACAAAACTCCCCCGGCGGGGCATACAGGCGGCTTGTCCGCCGTAACATTACCCTTTTTACAGTTGAAATTGGGGCGTAGGGTCAGCGGCGACTCGCCGCGGGCGTAGGGTCAGCAGCGACTCGCCGCTCGCCGCACTTCTTTTTCGCTTTTTGCATACGTTAAGAACAGGAGTTTGTGTATTTGCACAACTTTCTGACATTTGGTGCTGTGATGATGCACTGCCTGCCTTTGACGTGCAATTCGCCGGCAGACAGTGCTTTCCACAGGTTTTCCACAGGGAAAGAAGTTGATAAGTTGAAAATCTGTTGAAAACTAAGTCGATTTCCCCTGTGGAAAACCCTGATTTTCAGCAAGCGGAGGAAACGTGTATGAAATCCGACAAAGTCATTCTTGTCGCAGGCGGTGATCTGCGGCAGCAGTATGCGGCACAGCGGCTCCGGCAGAAAACCGGTGCGGCGGTCTGGACGGTGGGACTGCCGGCACAGCCGAACCTGCACTTCGCCGAAACACCGGCAGAGGTTCCGGCATACGACGTGCTGGTGCTGCCTGTCCTTGCGGGCAGCAGCGGGGAAACCGTGCCGGCTCCATTCGGAACATCTCCCCTGTCGCTGCCCGAACTGGCGGCACAGGGAAAACCGGCGGCACTGGTCGCCGGCGGCGGTTGCTCCGGCGTGGCACATTGGTTCGAGGCTGCCGGCATGACTGTGACCGACTACCTCCGGCGGGAGGAACTGTGCCTCGCCAATGCCGTCCCCACTGCGGAGGGGGCGATCCGGATCGCCATAGAAGAAACTGCCCGCACCCTGCACGGGGCATCGGCACTGGTGGTGGGCTATGGCAGGATCGGCATGGCACTGGCTCCGCGGCTGCGGGCGTTGGGCATGCAGACGAAGATCTGTGCCCGTCGCTGTGAAACCCGTGCACTGGCACAGATGCAGGGCTTTTCCGCTGTGCCGGTGTCCGCTCTCGCCCAAAGGGCAGCGGCGGCGGACGTGATCTTCAACACGGTGCCGGTGCTGCTGCTGTCTGAAACGGTGTTGAAAGCCCTGCCGCCGGAAACGCTGGTGATCGACCTCGCTTCCCGCCCCGGCGGGACCGACTTCGATGCGGCAAAACGTCTGGGCATCCGCGTGGTGTGGGCATTGGCCCTGCCGCCGGAAGTGCGGCGTTGCCACATTCCGGAAAAGGCGATTTCTGCGGAATTCCATAGAAAAAATGTTGAAAAGTCGGTGGAAAGTGTGTTGAATTCAGAAAAACGGCTTCGAAATTGTGAAAAAGCGACAAAAACGGGGATAATATCCAGCAAAGAATTTTAAAAAAAATCAGGCTTTGGGCTTGACACGGGCACAATAATATGTTAAAATACGTATGTAAATTGTTTACGAGGGCTTTTTTATAGGACCTTGTAGACATAAGAACAATTGCCGCAGCGTGTGTTTCCGGCAGATGAAGCGGGATTACCGGAAGCAAATGCATCTGATGCGGGCGGTGGAACACCACCTGTGCGGACGGCAATCAATTTAATTAAAAAGAGAGGTAATAAGAAATGAAGAAGACATTTAACAGACTTCTTGCTGCAACTGTCGCAATTCCGGTTGCACTGGGTCAGGTTCTTGCAATTTCTGCAAACGCTGCGGAAGCTCCTGCAGCACTGAAAGTTACAGCTGACAAGCTGCTGAAGGTGGAACCGGCTACTGGTTTCCCGGAAACTGTTAGTGCAGATGCAGACACTATTACTTACACTGTAGAGTCCGATTGGAACACTACTCTGGCAAAGCAGCTGAACACAGAAACTTCCAACAAGACTGTGACTGTGGACGCAAAGAAGTTTGTCGCAGGCATCAATTCCGCAAACTACTATGTAGAACTCCTGAAGAAGGCAGTAAACGCATCTGAAAATCCGACCGCTACGGTAAAGGATGGCGTGGTTACCATTTCCGGTACTGCTGATTTCAGTGCTGCAACAGACAAGTTGGCTGAAAAGCTGGACACTCTGGGCGGCTATGAAAATTTCACTCTGGATACTTCCATTCTGACTGGTGTTGCTTACACTGCAACCATCAAGACAGATTTCGCAAACAGCAAGAGCGTTGACGCTGATCTGAGCTTCACCGCAAACGGCAAGACCTATGGCGTAAGCACAGCAACTGAGTATGCAAACGATGTATGCACCAATCTGGCTGGTCAGGTAACTGCTGCTGTAGACCAGAAGGTCAAGGAACTGGCTGCTGAATACAACATGACCGAAGATGAAGTTCGTGCAAATGCTGACTTCGACATCGCCGGTGATGTTGCTGCTCTGAAGGCAGAAACTGACAAGCTGTCTGCTGACATTGCAAAGGCACAGAAGAAGTACGATTCTTTCAAGAATCTGACAAAGGCTGCAAAGAGCTATGATTCCGCAGACGCTGCTCTGGCTGCTGCTGTAAATTATCTGTCAAAGAACGTTGCAGCTGCTGCAAATCAGCCGAAGACAGTTGACGGCATGGTTGCAAAGTATGGTGCAAACTTCGATAACGGCGTTGCATCTGTAAACAGCAGCCTGAAGGACGCTGGCGTAAACGTAGAGATCGCTGTTTCCTCTGCTGATGTTGCTGCTCTGCTGAAGAGTGCAACAAAGGTAACCATTGGTGCAGCAGCTGGCACTTACACTGCTGAACTGGAAATCACCGATGCTGAAAAGGCTGAAGTAGAAAAGTACGTAGAAGAACAGGTTGCAGAAAAGCTGCCGGAAAAGACCGTTGTTTCTGTTGACACCGTAAAGACCGTAACGGTTTCCGGTGCAGCTGACGGCGTTGCTGCTTTCGATGTAACTCGTGACGTAACCGTTGTTCTGAAGGACAAGGATACTACAACTACTACAACAACTACCACTGGTGACAGCGGCACAACTACTACCGTTGCAAGCGGTGCAACTACCGATGTCAGCGGTGCAACCACTGATGTCAGCGGCGATACCACTGATGTCAGCAGCGAAACCACTACTGTAAGCAGCGATACCACTGATGTCAGCGGCGATACCACGACTGACGACAGCAATACAACCACTACCGACGGTAGCGGCACTACTACAGAAACTCTGCCGACCGGCGTTTCTTCTGTAGAAGTAAAGACTGTTGACGCTGAAACTGCTGAAAACATCTACCTGTCCGATGAAGAATCCTTCAACGTGGCTGGTCTGATCGAATCCGTAACTCTGCATCTGGAAAATGGCGAAGATGTTACCGTAGATCCGGCAACTGCAATTGACTTCGAAATGACTCCGGCGGAAGCTTACGAAACTGTAACAGAAAAGACTGCTGGCAAGGTTTACTTTGACGGCGAAGTTGGTCTGAAGTACAAGGGCGAAGAAGATGTTGAGATCACAGATACCGTAAAGGTAGCAGTTGCTCTGAAGGGCGACACTACACTGGACGGCAAGGTTGATGCAACTGACCTGTTCGAAACTGCTTACTATGTTGCCCTGCAGGGTGCCGGTAAGACTCCGATCTTTGATACCGTAAAGAACGGCACTGCTCTGGAGAGCAAGCTGGCTTATCTGGCATCTGATATTGATACGGAATCCAAGGCAGGCGAAAATACAGAAGATGGAAAGCTGGATGCTACCGACATGCTGTACACTGCAGTATATCAGGCATACAACGGTGCTGGTAACCACATTGACTGGGCAGAAGCTATCAAGATGGCTAACGGCGGTAAGTAAGCTTTTCTAAGATTCAACTTTTATCCATTTGCTTGTATATATTAGCGGTGTGAGGTGCATATCGCATCGCTGGTATATCACATATAATTTTATTTTTGAAAGGAAATAGAAACAATGAAGACTACATTGAAAAAGACAATGGCAGCTCTCTCTGCTGCTGCTGTTGTAGCTGCATCTGCAGCTGTTATGGCTGTTCCGACAAGTGCTGCTGGCGTAAGCCTGACTATGGGCAGCAAGACCCTGACTCTGGCTGAACTGAAGGCTGCTAACTATCAGGTAACTCTGCCGATCGGCGTTACCGATAGCATCAACAGTGTTGGCTTCGGTGTAACTCTGGGCGAAGGTCTGACTTATGTTGACCTGGAAGCTTCTGTAAAGAAGGCTACCTGCCTGGCAGCTACTAACGATGCTGGCAACTTTGTATTCGCTCCGTTTGCATATGCAACTGTTCCGCTGAAGGCTGTTAGCGGTCAGATCGCTGCAATCACCGTTGAAGTTAGCAAGGATGCTAAGGCTGGCGACACCTACACCCTGTCTATCGACGGTAAGGATTCCGACGGCGTAGAAACCTCTTACAAGAACGGCGAAACTGGTGACAGCGGCGTTCCGGGCGGCGGTGCTGGTACTATCACCATCGTTGAAGATCCGACTGAGCCGACCACCGAAGCTACCACAGCAGCTCCGACTGCTACACCGGTAGCTGCTACTACTACCACTGCTAAGGTTGCTACCCCGACCAAGCCGGCTAAGTCCACTTCTTCTCCGAAGACTGGCGACGCTCTGCCGGTAGCTGGCGTAGCTGTAGCTGTAGCTGTAATCGGTGGCGTAGCACTGGTTGCTAAGAAGAGAAAGTAAGCATTCGCTGCGATAGCAGCAACATGTGTAACTGAATCTACATGCACGTAAGTGCATCGAGAGGGCATCTCCTTCGGGAGGTGCCCTCTTTGTTTTATTGCAAATATACTTCCCCGTATGTCGGAAACAATCGTACCTCCCGCAGGAGCAGTCCGGCGGCATGCCTACGCTGTTCCAAGCTGGCATCTGTCCACCATGCTTCCCAATTTTCTGCGGGCTGTAACGGCGGTTCAGAGGCGTTCTGACGCAGTTCCTGTTCCAGCTGCTGGTGCTCCGTCCCCAGCCGCTGGAGTTCCTCCCGCAGAAATACCGCTGCCGCATGCGGTTCCCCCAGTTCAGCCGCCAGCCGCCGCATTCGCTGTTCCAGCTTTTCCAGAGCCACCGCCGCGGCAGAGGGTTCCGGCTCTGCCGCTTGTGCATAGGGCAGCACTGCCGCCGCCTGTTCCGCCAGCACCGGAGCCACTGCCTGTTCCACCGTTTCTGTCCGCAGTCCGGCAATGCCGGTGCAGATGCCCTGCCGTTTGCCGCGGCAGACAAAATAGGTGTAGGCTGCCCCTTTGCCGTTGCTGCGGGCATAGCAGCGTGTGCCGCACAGCCCGCAGACTGCCAGCCCCTGTAGCCACGAGGTGTGTCCTGTGCCGCGGTTGGTGCTGCCGCCGCGTGCATTCAGCCGTTCCTGTACGCTCCGCCAGAGCGTGCCGTCGATGAAGCCCCGGTGCAGTCCGGCGGCAACATGCTCGCCCTTCAGATGCACCAGCTTGGAACCCTGCCGCCGGCTGGGGCTGCCGTAGACCAGATAGCCGTTTCCGCAGCAGTACGCCTCCAACGCATGTGTCAGCACTGCCCCCTGCCGCTGCAAAAATACCGCACAGGACAGATCTCCCTGCACATAGACCGGATTCCGCAGCAGCCGGAGCACCGCACTGTTGGACCACCTCGCCCCCTGTCGGGTACGGCTGCCGGCTTGGTTGGCAGCCTGTACCAGCTGTTCCACGTTCTGCCCTGCCACGCCGTATCCGGTGTAAAATGCCTGTACCTGCTGAGCCTCTTCCGGCTGCACTTCCAGCATGGTGGTGGGGTGCCCTCCGTGTGTCACCGGCTTTGCCGTGTAACCGTAAGGCGGCACACCGCCCAGTGCCAGCTGCTGGACGGCTCGGGCGTAGTAATTGTCCCGCACCCGTCCGGCAATGGTTTTCTGCTCCAGTTCCGCGAACATCATCAGCAGATTCAGCAGCATGCCGCCGATTTCCGTCTGGGTGTCGAAGCTTTCCCGCACGGAGTGCAGAGTCACGCCGCGGCGGCGGAATTCCTGCATCATTGCCGCAAAATCGCACAGGGAACGGGAAATTCTGTCCAGCTTATAGACATAGACGCTTTCGATCTGTCCCTGTTCCACCGCCTCCAGCATCTGCTGCAATGCCGGTCGGCGGGTGTTGGTGCCGGAGAAGCCGCGGTCGGTGTAGACCTGCTGAGGCACCGACCGGGGGCAGATGCGGCGGCAGTGCTCCACCTGCATTGCAATGGAAATGGAATCCGGACGTTCCACGGATTGTCGTGCGTAAATCGCGATCATGGTATCCCCTCCCGTACAGGGTATGCGGCTTTTCGTGCAAAATTGCCGGTGACAACGCCGCACCGCCGTTCCGGGGAAAGTTGCACCCATGACCGCGGGAGAGATCATCGCAGACACCATTTGCAATATTCTCGAGGAGAGGAGCGTTGCCCATGAACGACCTGACAGGTGAGCGAATCGGCTTTGTGGTGACCGGTTCGTTCTGTACCTTTTCCGCCGCGTTCGCACAGGCGAAGCTGCTGCGAAAAGCCGGTGCGGAACTGACACCGATTTTCTCGGAGCATGCCGCCGCCATAGATACCCGTTTCGGCACAGCGGCAGAACGGGTTGCCGAATTGGAGGAGATCTGTGGCAAACCGGCGATTCGCAGCATTGCACAGGCAGAGCCGCTGGGCCCCAGGAACCTGCTGGATCTGCTGGTGGTGGCACCCTGTACTGCCAATACCGCCGCAAAGCTGGCGAACGGCATCACGGATACCACAGCGACCATGGCGGTAAAGTCCATGCTCCGGCGGCAGAAACCCATTGTGCTGGCAATCGCCACCAATGATGCACTGCGGGCATCGGCGAAAAATATCGGGCTGTTGCTGAACACGAAGCACTATTACTTTGTGCCCCTGCGGCAGGACGCACCGGCGGAAAAGCCGGCTTCTATGGTGGCGGATTTCACGAAGCTGCCGGAAACGGTGGCTCTTGCACGGGACGGCAAACAGATCCAGCCGATTTTCGGGTAAGCGAAACTGCTGCAAAAATTCTGCGGTACGCCATATTGCCGCCATATTTTTTTCAATGTCATGTGATATACTAGAAAATGGGCGAAGTTCGGACGTTCCGGATTTCGCCCATTTTTAGGGAAACACTGAATAAAGCTTGTGCGTAAG
>NZ_KI260335.1:7218-8635 GCF_000468015.1 Ruminococcus callidus ATCC 27760
TCTGCAAGCAGATTGCGTGCAAAGCTGTCAGGCGGGCTTTATTCAGTGTTTCCTTAGAGTACACGCGTTGTTCTGGGATTGAGGTGTATGGATTTGGCATGGATCATTTTGAAGCAGGCAATTCTCATGCTGCTGCTGAACGTGGTGGGCATCATTGCCTATCGGACAAAAGTCGTGGACAAAAACGGCGGCAGGCAGTTTTCCAACTTTGTATTGGAAATTGTCACGCCGGTGCTGGTGGTGAACGCCTACGCCGACGTGGAGTATGAGTCCCGTCTTGTGGTGAATATGCTCTGGACGTTTCTGCTGGCGGCGGTGTCCTACGTGGTGTTTATTGCGGCAGTGTATCTGCTGGTGCGGCAGAAGCCGGGGCGGGAAACGGAAATCGAACGCTTTTCCGCCATTTACAGCAACTGCGGCTTCATGGGGATTCCGCTGGCGAGTGCGATTCTGGGGAACGAGGGCGTGTTTTATACCACGGCATTTCTGTCGGTGTTCTTCTGCTTCGCGTGGACACACGGCATCATGCTGCTGACAGGGCAGCACGACCGGAAAGCACTGGTGAAGAAGCTGTGCTCTCCCACCATGATCGGTATCGTGATCGGGCTGCTGCTGTTCTTCTTCCGGATTCCGCTGCCGGATCTGCTGGGAAAGACTTTCGGCTATGTGGCAGGGCTGAATACGCCTATGGCAATGGTGGCTTCGGGTATCAGCGTGGCACAGGCAGATCTGTTCCATGCCCTGAAGAATCCGCGGGTGTATTATGTCAGTGCCGTGAAGCTGCTGATCGTGCCGGTGATTCTGGCGGCACTGTTTCTGCCGCTGGGCTTCATTCCGGAGTCTGTCCGTATTGTGGTGCTGGTGCTGATGGCAGCCCCCTCGGCGGCAATGTGCACGCTCCAGTGCCAGAAACACGACATGAACGATGCCTACGCTTCCCACATCTTCGCCGTCACCACGCTGGTGTCCATGCTGACCATGCCCGCGGTGGTGAAGCTGTTTACGTGGGCGTTGGAGTTGGTGTGAAGTATAGCTTTTACTCTTGTTTCAAGTTTCACAGAAGAAACCCCTCAGTCAAGCCTGCGGCTTGCCAGCTCCCCTTTCAGGGAAGCCTAGGTACAAATAAGCCTCCCTTGAAAAGGGAGGGGGACCAGCGAAGCTGGTGGAGGGATTTCTCCGTGAAATGCAACTTCTAGTGCTGCCATGTCGAAACCGTCCGGCGGAATTCGCTCGTTGCCCTCGCTGTCCGCCTGGGGCTTGCCAACGCCGGTTGTTGCCTTTGCCTGTATCGGTAATGTTGATATTCGATTGTTTTTCTTATGCAAGTGGGCGACTTTATTTCATACGGCGTTTGCAAGCTTGCATATAGCCTCCCCTGAAAGGGGAGGGGAACCGCCGTTAGGCGGTGGAGGGGTTC
>NZ_KI260336.1:0-3403 GCF_000468015.1 Ruminococcus callidus ATCC 27760
TCTGTCGCACAATCTTTGTGCGGTATTGCCCAGTGTTTCCATAACGTAGTTATTGTCGTTTTACACAAAAAAAGCAGTGCAAATTTCATAGAGTATTGACAGCTTACAGAGAAAATGCTATAATAGGAAATAATCCGCATTGGTTTTGATGGTTGTATGTGATCGTTCATAGCGGAGAATTTTTGTGAAAGAAAAGACAAGGACAATACCGCACAAAGCTTGTGCGGTGTTTCCCGAATACAGGCGGCATCGTCCGCAGTATGAGGTCTTGAGAAAGGAGCAACTATGTTGGAAGATGAACTGCACCAGTCCGCAGCGGGAGATACACCGCCGGAGCCGGAAGCGAAAGAATCTGATGCCGCAGTGCCGGTAGAAGAAACCGGTTCCATTCCGGAGAAAACAACGGCGGCAGAGCCTGCGGAAGGTGATGTGCCGCCGGAACCGCCGAAGTGGAAAAAGGTGTTGCAGACGGCAAAAAAAGTGGTGCTGAAGCTGCCCTATCCCTATCTGATTATGCGGATCGTTGGCTGCTATTTCATGGTAATGGCAGCGTTCCTGCTGATCAACCGGAAAGAGATTCGGGGCGGCAGCCTGAACCCTGTGGAGAAATGGGAAGAATTTGTGGACAAGCTGCCGCTGCTGCCGGTATTGCTCTGTGTGCTTGCCGGATTCGTCGTTTTGACATTGCTGCGGCTTCTGCTGAAACGCATCTGGAAAAGCCGCTGCGAACCCGACGGGCTTGTGATGGTTGTCGGTGTTGTGGCAATGGCGTTCCAGACGATCTGGAGAACCAACAACTATTATTATGCACTGGCGTTTATCGTGGTGTGCACCATTATTGCATGGTTCGCCTATCGCTACGGCTCGTTCAAGATCGTGGAAAAGCTGCCGAAAGCAGCGATCTATATTACCATTGGCGTGTTGATGTGCCTGATGGGAGTATTCATTGCCGTGTTCACCATTTACCGGCATAAGGTCTACGGCTCCATGGCATTTGACTTCGGCATCTTTGTACAGATGTATCATAACATGGCAGAGAGCTTCGCACCGGTCACTACCTGCGAACGGGACAAGCTGCTTTCTCACTTTGCAGTCCACTTCTCGCCGATCTATTATACGCTGCTGCCGTTCTACTACATTTTCCCGACCCCGTATACCCTGCTCATCGGACAGGCAGTTCTGGTGGCAACCGGTGTCATTCCGCTGGTTGGCATTTGCCGGAAGTTCAAGTTCTCCAACATGGCAACGATCGGCTTCTCTGTGGTCTATCTGTTCTGCGTGGAACTGATCGCTCCGTGCTTCTATGACTTCCACGAAAACGCATTCCTGCCCATGCTGCTGATGTGGTTCTTCTATGCGGTGGAAAAGAAAAAGTATGTTCTGATGTACATCATGACGGCACTCCTTCTGATCGTCAAGGAAGACGTGTCGATCTACATGGTTCTTCTGGGACTGTTCTGCATTTTCCGTCTGGAAAAGCGGTATCATGGCGCCGTTGTCGCCGGCTTCTCCGGTGTGTACTTCGTTGTGGTGACCCGACTGATGGAAAAATACGGAGAAGGCGTGTTCACCTCCCGTACCTACGGCAATCTGATGACTGACAAGAGTGCAAGCTTCGGCAATATCATTAAGACTGTTATCACTGACCCGATGTACTTTATCACCCAGTGCGTGGACGAAAAGGATTTCAAGCTGATGCTGATCATCATGATCCCGCTGTTCTTCCTGCCGTTCGTGACGAAGCACTTCTCGCACTATTTCCTGCTGGCTCCGTTTATTCTGATGAATCTGGCACCGGGCTATGGCTATGCCAATGACTACGGCTTCCAGTATGTGTTCGGTACCACCACCTGCCTGATCTATGCGGCAATGATCAACTATGCCGAACTCAAGGGCAAGCATAAGGAATTCCTGCCGATCTTCATGAGCATCTCCGCCCTGCTGTTCTTTTCTTCGCTGGTGGGCGGCAATGTGGGTTCCAAGGAACTGTACGACAACAATCGGGAACGATATGACGTCAAGGACGAACTGATCGATTCGATTCCGGAAGATGCCTCTGTGGCATGTGATTCGTTCTATCTGCCTCACCTTGCCCAGCGGGATGAGATTTACCTGCTGGACAGCAATGATGTGGAACCGCCTTCCTTTACGGACTTCGTTATTGTCCGCACTGAGCAGAACGAGGAATGGGAGGATCAGGAAGTTAGCAAGCTGCAAACCGAAGGCTATGTATACTATGACGGCTGTCAGGATATGATGGATATTTACGTCAGTCCGGAATATCTGGCAGAGCACCCGGATTTACAGCTGGCAGAGAAAACGTACTGAACCCGAAAAAGAAGGTGTATATATGCAAAAACAAGACAAGATTTCGATCATTGTGCCGTGTCATAATGAAGAAGAAGTGCTGCCGCTGTTTCTGAAAGAAATTGAAAAGATCTATGAGGTAATGCACGCAAAGCACAATGTCGAAATGGAATATCTGTTTGTGGACGACGGCTCCGCAGACCGGACGCTGATGTTCCTGCGGGAACAGGAAGCCGAGAATCCGCGGGTGAACTACCTGTCCTTTTCCCGCAACTTCGGGAAAGAGGCAGCGATGTTTGCCGGTCTGGAAAAGGCTTCCGGTGACTATGTAGTCATTATCGATGCCGATTTGCAGGATCCGCCGGAACTGATTATCGAGATGTACGAAACTCTGCAAACCACCGACTATGACTGTGTGGCTTCGCGGCGTGTTTCCCGAAAGGGCGAATCGAAGATCCGGTCGTTCTTTGCGAGAATGTTCTACAAGGTCATTCGGAAGATCTCCAAGGTCAACATCATGGACGGAGCCAGAGATTTCCGCATGATGACACGCCAGATGACCGATGCGGTGCTGTCCCTGCGGGAGTACAACCGGTTTTCCAAGGGCATTTTTGCATGGGTCGGATTCAATACCAAGTGGATTCCCTTTGAAAACCGTAATCGTGAAGCGGGCACTACCAAGTGGTCGTTCTGGGGGCTGCTGGTCTATGCCATTGACGGCATACTGGCATTTTCCACAGCACCGCTGGCACTGTCGGCAATTCTGGGACTGGCGTTCTGTGCCATTGCCATTATCATGATCTTTGTGATCATCTGGAAAACACTGGCGTTCGGGGACAAGGTTGCAGGCTGGCCGTCGCTGGCATGCATTCTCTGCTTTACCGCAGGCATCTCCATGTTCTGCAACGGCGTGATCGGTTTGTATGTTTCCAAGACATACTCTGAAGTCAAGGGCAGACCGCAGTATATTCTGAAAGATGAAAAGGTGAAATCCCAGCAGAAATCGCTGTCGGAGAAATAAGGAAACCGTCGGCAAGATCTGTGCAGAATCAACAATAGCCTTTTAAGGCAATACCGCACAAAGAGCGTCTGGCGA
>NZ_KI260336.1:3503-12288 GCF_000468015.1 Ruminococcus callidus ATCC 27760
GTCGCACAATCTTTGTGCGGTATTGCCTCAAGAAAGAGAGCATCGTGAGAGATCACAGTGCTCTCTTTTTGCATGTTACCTCGCCTGCGAAGCCGCTTACGGTTTTTTTCTTGCAATTGTTTTATAAAAACAGTATAATAAAGGAAACACTGAATCAAGACAACCAGCTGAAACAAATCTCAAAGGAAGGCGGCGGTGAAGATGGAAAACTGCATCGAGATACAACATTTACAAAAAAGCTTCGGAACTGTGCACGCAGTGAACGACTTGTCCCTGCAAGTGAAACAGGGGGAATTGTTTGCGTTTCTGGGCATCAACGGGGCAGGAAAAAGCACGACCATTTCCATGCTGTGCGGACAGCTGCGGCAAGATGCCGGCAGCGTGCGGATTCAGGGAAAGGATACACTGGAGGACATGCCGCAGATCAGGCAGAGCCTTGGCGTGGTGTTCCAGCATTCCGTGCTGGATAAACAGCTTTCGGTGCTGGACAACCTGAAAACCCGTGCGGCACTCTACGGCATTACCGGCAGGGCATTTCAGAAACGTCTGATAGAACTGGACAAACTGCTGGAGCTGAAGCTCCTGCTGAAACGAAGCGTGGGGAAGCTCTCCGGCGGACAGCGGCGGCGAATCGACATTGCACGGGCGATTTTTCACCAGCCGCAGCTGCTGATTCTGGACGAACCCACCACAGGGCTGGATCCTCAAACCAGAAAATCTGTCTGGCGGGTGATCGGGGAACTGCGAAAGAAAAAGCACATGACGGTATTTCTCACCACCCACTACATGGAGGAGGCTGCCGATGCAGACCATGTGGTCATTCTGGACGAGGGCAGAATTCTGGCAGAGGGAACGCCGCTGGAACTGAAAAACCGCTACACCGGCGATACGATTACACTGTATCACGCAGAGGAATCCGCGGTGGCAGCACTGGGACTGCCTTATGAAAAAGTCGGGGCAGCGTTGCAAATTGCCGTGCCGGATACCCGCACAGCCACACAGCTGATTTTGCAGCAGCCGGAATTGTTCACGGATTACGAGATCATCAAGGGCAGAATGGACGATGTCTTTCTTGCTGTAACAGGAAAAAATATGGGAGGTGCCGACAATGTGGAAAGCCATGTTTCTGCGTAATGTGAAGCTGTACTTTAAAGACAAGGCGATGTTTTTCACCTCGCTGATTACGCCGGCGATTTTGCTGGTGCTGTATGTGACGTTTCTGGGGAATGTCTATCGGAACAACTTTTCTGCGGGATTTCCGGAAGGCTTTTCTCTTTCCAGGCAGGTGATCGACGGGGCAGTAGGGGCACAGCTGCTGTCATCGATTCTGGCAGTGTGCTGCGTGACAGTGCCGTTCTGTTCCAATATGCTGATGGTGCAGGACAAGATCACCGGTGCACGGAAAGACCTGCTGATCGCTCCGCTGAAACCGGCAGTGCTGCCAGTCAGCTATTTTCTGGCAACGGTAGCATCTTCTCTGATCGTCTGCCTTGCGGCGTTCGGGCTGTGTCTGGGCTACGTCCATGCGGTGGGCTGGTTCTATACGTGGGGCGACGTGCTGCGGCTTACCGGCGATGTGGTGCTTCTGGTGCTGTTCGGAACGGCACTTTCCTCACTGATTCACTTTTTCCTGAGTACACAGGGGCAGATCTCGGCGGTGGGTACTATTGTCAGTGCCGGCTACGGTTTCATTTGCGGGGCATACATGCCGATCTCCGGCTTTGGAACCGGTCTGCAAAAGGTGCTTTCCTTTTTGCCAAGCACCTATGCCACCGCATTGATGCGAAATCACGCCATGGGCGGCGTGTTACAGCAGATGCAGAGCGAGGGCGTACCGGAAGAAGTGGTTCGCGGCATACAAAAAGCACTGGACTGTGATCCTGAATTTGCGGGAAAAACAGTTGCAGTTCCGGAAATGTACCTGTTTCTGTGCCTGACAATTCTGCTGTTGCTGGGATGCTACATTTTGGTACACGGGATTGCGGAAAGGAAACAAAAACTGCCATGAGAGTTGTCATTGAAAAGCCGCCGGAGGGCGGAGAAGAAGAACTGATCGTTCGCGTCAATCAGCTTTCAGAACGTGTGCTGGAACTGCTGCGTGTGATACAGGCGGAGGACGAGAAACTGATGTGCTATCACGAGGACGGGAGCCTGAGTGTGCTCTGTCCGTCATCGGTGTTTTATTTTGAGTCTGTGGACAATCGCGTGTATGCGTATGAAAAAGCGGAGGTATCGGAATTGAAGCAGAAACTTTACGAACTGGAACAGCGGTTTGCCGGAACGGATTTTATCCGCATTTCCAAGTCGATGATTCTGAATCTGGCAAAGGTGGAACGGTTTGCTCCGTCGTTCAGCGGTCGGTTTGAGGCGATCCTGCAAAACGGGGAGAAAGTCGTGATCTCCCGTCAGTATGTTCCCGCTGTGAAAAAGCGGCTGGGGTTGTGAGGTGCGGCGATGAAGAATAGATTCAAACGGTTTCTCTCCATTACAACGGTATCTGCGACAGGTACTTTGATCGCCTGCATTGTCTGGTACGGTGTCTACTGTCTGTCGGGACATCAGGAGATTCTGCACTTTTGGATTCCCTATATGGTGCTGCCGGAAATTTTGTCCATTGGCGTGCTGGCAGGTGCTGTTACAGAATTGGTGCTGCCGCCGAAAGACATGGAGAAGTGGGAAGGCATGCTGCGGCTGGTAGTACACTATGTGTTGATTACCCTGGGGGTGCTGATATGCGGGTGGCTGTACGGCTGGTACGAACTTTCTGTTGTCGGAGTTCTGGCAATGTGCCTGACGAGTGCGGCAGTGTATCTTTTCACATCGGCGTTGAATTATCAGATCTATAAAAAAACTGCCGAACAGATGAATGAAAAACTGAAAGAACATCATAAGAAAACTGCCGGTTCGCCGGTAGTCTTTCCCAAGGAGGGAATCGATCATGAGAAAGGAGTGTAACACGATTTGGATTGCGGCAATGCTGACAGCAGCAGTGCTGACCGGCTTTTCTGGCTGTACAGAAGGGGAGATCCCGTCGCTGTCTTCTTCGGGCACTGCCGAAACCACAACTGCATCACCGGAAGAATCCGCCGCAGAGAGCAGCACCGAGGAAACAGCAGAAACTTCTGCCGCAGAAACGGAAGCCGCAACGGAAACTGCGGAAACCATTCCGGCACCGGACGAAACCACAGAGCCCGCAGCGGAAACCACTTCGGCGGAAACGACAACAGTTCCCGAAGCCGGTGCAGACACTTCGGAATATGCGGCTGCGGCAAAGACACTGTTCGGGGCGTTGAACTACATTGACCAGATCGGCAGCGGCAACCTGCCGAAAGATGAAACCGATACCATACAGACGACAAAGTCCGGCGTGACCTATGAAAGAGTGACAAAAACGCAGTTCAGCAGCACTGCCGACCTGAAAGCCTACATGACAGCTTCTCTGACACAGAAGATGATCGACAGCCGCTATGCTGCCATTCTCGGCACAGACAAGCCGCTGTACATCGATGCCAACGGCGGACTTTACGGCAGACAGTATGCCACCAGTGGTGGCTTCACCTGGATCGATCCGGAACAGGTGACCATTTCCAATGCTACAGACAGTTCGTTTACCGCTTCGATGCAGTACGACAATTTCGGTGCGGCGGATACGCTGACGGTACAAATTGTGCTGGACAACGGTCTGTGGAAGATTGATTCGATGCAGTGACAACGTGGTATTATAAAGGCAGCATTGCAGAGTTGGTTGCAATGCTGCTTTTTTGTATTTGTAGACAAAATGTAAATTCCAGCACAGCCCTATTGACTTGGAGCCAACTCCAAGTGTTATAATACAATTGCAGGAGGTGAGAACCCTTGACCATTAAGGAAGTCAGCGAAAAGTATCATATCACGCAGGATACGCTGCGGTATTATGAGCGGGTGGGCATGATCCCCAAAGTCACCCGAACCCTCAGCGGTATCCGGAACTACCAGCCGGAAGATCTGGGCTGGGTGGAGCTTGCCCTCTGTATGCGAAATGCCGGACTGCCGGTGGAAGTCATGATCGAGTATGTGAAGCTGTGCCAGCAGGGCGATGACACCATTCCGGCACGGTTACAGCTGCTGCTGGATCAGCGGGAAACACTGCTGGAACAGCGGGAGCAGATCGACACGACACTGGAACGGCTGAACTACAAGATCAGCCGCTATGAGGAAGCTGTCCGGACAGGCGTACTCACATGGGATAAACAGGAATGCAAAGGAAACGTAGCGTTTCCCAAGAATCACGAACAGGAGGAATCATAATGTATCTGGAAAAAATCAATGCACCGGAAGATGTAAAAAAACTGAACATAGACGAAATGCATGCACTGGCAGCAGAAATGCGGAAGGCTCTGCTGTTTCGTCTGAGCAAGCACGGCGGTCACTTCGGACCGAATTTCGGCATGGTGGAAGCGACCATTGCCATGCATTATGTATTCGATTCCCCGAAGGATCAAATCGTCTACGACGTTTCTCATCAGAGCTATCCGCACAAGATGCTGACCGGCAGAAAAGATGCCTATCTGTATGAAGAACACTTTGACGACGTTTCCGGCTATACCAATCCGGAGGAGAGCGAACACGATTTCTTTAACGTGGGGCATACGTCCACTTCGATCAGCCTTGCCAGCGGTCTGGCAAAGGCACGGGATCTGAACGGCGAAACCGGTAATGTCATTGCGGTGATCGGTGACGGCTCTCTCAGCGGCGGCGAGGCACTGGAAGGTCTGGACTTTGCCGGCGAAATGGACACCAACTTTATTATTGTTGTCAATGACAATGATATGTCCATTGCGGAAAATCACGGCGGCTTGTACCGGAATCTGAAGCTGCTGCGGGATACTGACGGCAAGGCAGAGTGTAATCTGTTCCGTGCCATGGGTCTGGACTATGTGTTTGTGAAAGACGGCAACGATATTTCGTCCCTGATCGCCGCATTCCGGCAGGTCAAGGACAGCACCAAGCCGGTGGCTGTGCACATCGTTACCCAAAAGGGCAAGGGCTATGAACTGGCAGAGCAGCACAAGGAGCAGTGGCACTGGTGCATGCCGTTTGATCCGGCAACCGGAAAACCCGCCGGTTCCTTTGACGGTGACGGCGATTACGGCACATTTACGGCAAACTATTTGCAGGAAAAAATGGCAGCAGATCCCAGCGTCTGTGCGATCACTTCCGCAACGCCGGCGGTGTTCGGATTCACGCCGGAGATTCGGAAAAAGGCTGGCAAGCAGTTTGTTGACGTGGGCATTGCAGAGGAGCAGGCTGCGGCAATGGCTTCCGGTATTGCGAAAAACGGCGGCAAGCCGTTCTGGGGTGTGTACAGTTCCTTCCTCCAGCGTACCTACGACCAGCTGTCGCAGGACATCTGCATCAACAAGAATGCTGTTACCATTGCGGTTTTCGCCGCTTCTGTTTTTGGCATGAATGATGTGACGCATCTGGGCATCTACGATATTCCCATGATTTCCAATATCCCCAATCTGGTATATCTGGCACCGGTCACTGTAGAGGAATACCGTGCAATGCTGGACTGGGCACTGGATCAGACGGAACACCCTGTGGCAATCCGTGTGCCGGTACAGTATGTTTCCGACGGCAAGGCTGTGACCAAGGATTTCAGTCAGCTGAACCGGTACGAGGTGACACAGCAGGGCAGCGATGTGGCAATTCTGGCACTGGGCTCGTTCTATTCGCTGGGCGTTGCTGCTGCGGAAAAGATTCAGGAAAAGACCGGCATCACGCCGACAGTCATCAATCCGTATTTTATCACCGGACAGGACACCGAACTGCTGGAACAGCTGAAATCCAGTCACAAGGCAGTCATTACGCTGGAGGACGGCGTGCTGGACGGCGGCTTCGGTGAAAAGATTGCACGGTTCTACGGCGACTCTGCAGTAAAGACCAGGTGCTATGGTCTGAAAAAGGAATTTCTGGATCGCTATGATGCACAGGAAGTCCTGCGGGAAAACCGCCTGACCGTAGAGCAGATCGCAGAAGACGTGGCAAAGATGCTGTGATCGGCAAAAACGGAACAGGTGTAAATGCAATACCGCTTTCACAAAAATGCTCGTGAATACATCAAGTATTCACTCTGCTTTTTGCTCCATCTGACGGAAAATTTGACGACGCATCTGTCGCACAATCTTTGTGCGGTATTGACGTAAAGATTTCATAGGCAGACTCTGTGCGGAACGCTCCGGCAGGGTCTGCCTTTTTGCATGTGCAGTAGAAAAATGCTGTTTTCGCCAGGATTCACGTTATATTTACGAAAAATAAACAAAATAAGTGATTTCAAGTGTTGACAAGGGCTTGTTTTTCTGCTATAATAATAAAGCTGAATGCGACACATGAAAAAACATGAAGCGAGTGTGCTGGAATTGGCAGACAGGCACGTTTGAGGGGCGTGTGCTTCGGCGTACGGGTTCAAGTCCCGTCACTCGCACCACTTCCTCAAATCGCAGGAAGCACTATAAATGGACAGGTGGTTGAGCTGGTCTAAGGCGCACGACTGGAACTCGTGTATACGTTAATAGCGTATCGAGGGTTCGAATCCCTCCCTGTCCGCCAGAATGAAAAGCAGTTTCAAGTTTTTGAAACTGCTTTTTTGTTTTCCGAAAATTACAATCTGCCCAAAATTCTACAAAAAATGTGCAAAAAATCTGTTCCCCACCGTCCTGTGTTCACGAAAAAAATCTTGACACTGCAAAATGAGTTTACTATAATAAATAGGGTATTCTGTAATGGAAAAAAACAGCCGCCCACCGACAAAAACGGGCGGCTGTTGTGTTGGAACGGCGGAAACAAGGCTTTGAGAAACTACTGTAGAAAGTCTGCTGCATGAAAAAAGAGGAGGAACAAAGTGCATGGGGAGTATTAACAAACAGCACATGACGATTCACTGGAAGCACATTGTCAAGGATGATGACAGCGTGCCTTCGACTGAGGCGACCTTAAAGGAAAAGGCGACGCTGGTGGGCAGAATCGGACAGATGATGCTTTCGGTGGGAACCGGTGCGTGGCGTGTGCGGAATTCGATGAATGAGGTTGCCAGAACGCTGGGCATTTCCTGTACGGCAGATATTGGTCTGCTGTCCATTGAGTTCACTTGCTATGAGGAAAGCGGCACATATACCCATTCGATCGCACTGCCGACTACCGGCGTGAATACGGATAAGCTGAATGCTCTGGAAGCCTTTATGCGGGAATTTCCGGAAATGGCAACGCAGATCTCCGTCAAGCAGATTCATCTGGTGCTGGACGAAATTCAGAAAAAGCCGGCGAATTATAAGGCTTGGAATCTGGGACTGGCATCCGCAATTGCTTGCTGTGCATTTACCTTTTTGCTGGGCGGCGGTCCTATGGAAATGATCTGTGCCTTTTTTGGTGCAGGCGTGGGAAACTTTGTGCGAAAGCTGATGCTGCAAAAAAAGATTTCCCTGCTGGGGAATGTTGCTGTCAGCGTAGCGGCTTCCTGTGTCACATACGTGCTGACCATTCTGCTGGCACAGACCATTTTCGGCGTGTCGAAAGTGCATCAGGCGGGCTATATCTGTGCAATGCTGTTCGTGATCCCCGGCTTCCCGCTGATTACCGGCGGTATCGACCTTGCCAAGCTGGATATTCGTTCCGGTCTGGAGCGGATCACATACGCTCTGCTGATTATCCTCACTGCGACCATGACTGGTTGGGTGACGGCTCTGGTCTGTCGCTTCCAGCCGGCAGACTTTGTGGCTCTGCAAATTGACACCGGCATGATGATTATTTTGCGAATCATCACCAGCTTTTTCGGGGTATACGGCTTCTCTCTGATGTTCAACAGCCCGCGGAAAATGGCAATGACAGCGGGACTGATCGGCATGTTTGCCAACACGCTCCGTCTGGAACTGATCGATCTGGCACATTTCCCGGTAGGCATTGCTGCATTTATCGGAGCATTCTTCACCGGTTGTGTGGCATCGATCGTCAAGAAAAAGATCGGTTATCCGCGAATTTCCCTGACTGTACCGGCAATCGTCATCATGGTTCCGGGCTTGTATATGTACCGTGGTATCTACTATATCGGGCTGAATGAGATCGGCGACGGCTCTCTCTGGCTGACCAAAGCGATTCTGATCGTTATGGCATTGCCGATGGGCTTGGTGGCTGCAAGACTTTGCACCGACAAGAACTTCCGCCACTGTACCTGATAATCTGATAAACTTTTTCAAAAAGGAATCCCTGTCCGCTTGCACAACGGACAGGGATTTTTTTATAGCCTGCTCATATCTTAGGGCAACACTGAATAAAGCCTTTGGACTTGCTGCAAAAATGCCGCATGCCGCCGGAGTTCCTGTTGGGTGTGGATAAATTGACTGCGTTCGTGCAGCCGTAGCTGAATTCCCACCGGCAGGGACAACAGAAACTGTCTGGAAGAACTGCTCTGCCGCAGCAGTGTCTGCAAATTGGAAAATGCCACAAAGATCACCTCATGCACAGTATATGCAGGCATGTCTGGAAATATACCAAGGGCAATACCGCACAAAAAGCGTCTGGCGACTTTGCACGCCATCTGCTTGCAAATTTTCCGTCAGAGCCTGTTTCGTATCTTCCCGCACGCATCTGTCGCACAATCTTTGTGCGGTATTGCCGAAGGGCATCTTGTGTAAAAGCCTTGTGCGGTGCCGCCCTGAAATTTTTGAATGCCTTTTACATGCTTTTTACAACATGCCGCAAAAATTCGTGAAACACTTCAGGAAACACTGCATAAAGCCCGCCTGACGGC
>NZ_KI260336.1:12388-21343 GCF_000468015.1 Ruminococcus callidus ATCC 27760
CTTACGCACAAGCTTTATTCAGTGTTTCCTTCAGAATGTTTGTGGCTTTCGGGTTAGATGTCTATAATTTTTACATAGTTAGTTCGCTTGAACTATCTGAAATTCATAATACATATGCAATCTTCACAAAAAACCAACTGATTTTTCTTACAAAATATTTCCTTCGAAGTGATTGACAATTGTAAAGTCTAGGTGTATACTAGGTATAGAGTTTGAGAAGCGAAATGCATTTTCAAGCTGAAATTGATCAAAAAGGAGTCTTTACAATGTTGAAATGCTTTAAGAATGAAAAACTGTGGTGTGTTGTCGGCGGTGCTGTTGCAATGGTGATCGGCAAGAAGATCGTCACTGCAAAGAAGACCCGTCAGCTGGCTGTTTCCGGTCTGGCAAAGGGCATGAAGCTGCAGAATGATGCAAAGGCTGCCTTCCAGAATATGAAGGACGAAGCACAGGATATTTGCTGCGATGCCAAGGAACAGGCAGGTATCAATGACACAGACGCATGCGAAGAAGCTGATGCATAATGAAGTTTCAGATTGTTTATGACAAGCCGGGGCGGATTCGGTTCCGCTGCGGTGCGTATGCATTCGACAAGGAACTGGAAACTGCCGTGCAAAAGCAGCTGCTGGAATCTGCCGCTGTCAAAAAGGCAGAAGCCCATGCAGAAAACGGCGGTATTCTGGTATATTATGAAGCAGGAGCACGCCAGAAGGTGATCCGTACAGTTGCGGCACTGGACACCAGACTGCTGGCACCGCTGGGACCGGACACCTGTTCGGAACGGATCGATTCGGACTTTAAGACTGATCTGGTAAAGCTGGTGGCAAAGCGGTATCTCCAAAATGCTCTGCTGCCGGCTCCCATTGCAAATGCGGTGATCTTGTTCAAGGGAATCCGCTATGTGTGGCGTGCAGTCAAGACACTGCTGGAGGGACATCTGAATGTAGATGTGCTGGACGGTGCCTCTGTCAGTGCGTGCCTGTTGCAGCGGAATTTCAAGACGGCAGGAACGATCATGTTCATGCTGTCGATCTCGGCACTGTTGGAGGACTACACCAGAGCCAAGACCAAGGCAGCCCTGACGGACAGCCTTGCCGTAAAGACGGACAAGGTGTGGCTGGTGCAGGACGGCACAGAGGTCCTGATTCCCATGGCAGAGCTGCAGGTGGGCGATGTGATCTGTGTCCGCACCGGCAGTGTGATTCCGGTAGACGGCACTGTCACTTCCGGCGAAGCCAACATCAACGAAGCTTCCATGACCGGAGAGCCGCTGAGCGTTCGCAAGGCGAAGGGCTCTACCGTATTTGCCGGAACGGTTGTCGATGAGGGCAGTATTCATGTACAGGTACGTGCTCTTAGCGGCAATACCAAAATTCAGAAGATCATTGAACTGATCGACAATTCCGAAAACCTGAAAGCCGGCGTGCAGAGCCGTGCCGAAAATCTGGCAGACCGCATTGTGCCGTTCAGCTTCTTGGGATTTGGTCTGACACTGCTGCTGACACGGAATATCACCAAGGCAGTGTCTATTCTGATGGTGGATTATTCCTGTGCCATCAAGCTGTCCACGCCGATCTCTGTGATCTCGGCAATTCGGGAAGCCGCAGACCATGATATTACCGTCAAGGGCGGCAAATATCTGGAGGCTTTCGCCGAAGCGGACAGCGTGGTATTTGACAAAACCGGTACACTGACCAATGCCGAACCGGTTCTGGAACGGGCGATCTCGTTCAGTGATTACAGCGAAGACGAGATTCTGCGAATTGCAGCCTGCATCGAGGAGCATTTTCCTCACAGTGTTGCCCGTGCCATTGTGAAGGGTGCGGCAGACCGCGGTCTGAATCATCAGGAAGAACATGCCGAAGTGCAGTATATCGTGGCACACGGCATTGCCACCACGCTTCACGGAAAGCGTGCCATTATCGGCAGCCACCACTTTGTTTCAGAAGATGAACATGTGGAGATCACAGCAGAACAGCAGGCGGCAATTGAAGCACAGTCCGGCGGCTGCTCGGTGGTCTATCTGGCAATTGGCGGGAAACTTTCCGGCGTGTTGTGCATTTCAGATCCGCCCCGTGCAGAAGCCGGGGAAGCAATTGGCCTGCTGAAAAAAGCAGGCATTGAAAATGTTGTGATGCTGACCGGCGACAGCCAGCAGGCGGCAGAGGTGACCGCAGCAAAGCTGGGAATCACCAAGTGTTTTGCACAGGTGTTGCCGGAGGACAAGCACCGCTATGTGGAACAGCTGAAAGCCGACGGGCACCGCGTTATCATGGTGGGCGACGGCATCAACGATGCTCCGGCATTGGCGGCGGCAGATGTTTCTGTTGCCATGAGTGATGCTTCGGACATTGCCAGAGAAGCGGCAGACATCACCCTGCGTGGTGCTGACCTGACGGAACTGGCGACCCTGCGGACATTAAGTGAAAAGCTGATGACCAGAATTCACCGGAACTATCGGTTTATCATCGGATTCAATTCGTCGCTGCTGCTGCTGGGCTTGTTCGGCATTATCGCTCCCACGACTTCGGCGTTCCTGCATAATGCTTCCACCATGGCGATCTGTGCCAGGAGCATGACTCCCATGCTGGAGAAAAAACAAAACAGTGCAACAGAAGAAGATACAGGGAAGGCATAAGCGTTATTATGCAAATTCTGTGCGGTTCTGTATTTGTGAAAAACGGTTTGTGTTTGTGAAAACGCAAGCCGTTTTTTGTGCTGTTTTCGGGGAATTCACAGGATTCCCAAAAGTTTATACATAGAATTCTCCTTGATTTTTTCGCTTGGTTATGCTAGACTAATTAGAGTGAACTAACTGCTAATCGAAACAAATCAGGAGGCTGAAACAAGATGAAAAAATGGGAGAATCCCAAGAAAATTCTGCCGGTTCTGGGCTTTTTGCCTACAGCGGTTCTGGCGGTATGTATTGCGGTTTCGCTGGGAGATTATACGGCACCGGTGCTGTCGCTGGACGCAGCCGGTTCGGAAACCGGAACACAGACCGGCACTCTGACAACGGAAAAGCGAAAGGAACGAAAAACTGCTGCGGTAACGACAAAAGCACCGGCTCCGGCAGTCACACCGGTTTCGGAATCCGGTACCTATCGGGACGGCACCTATACCGGTACCGGCACCGGATTTTCCGGACCGATCACGGTGCAGGTGGTTATCGAGGGCGGAAAGATCAAGGATATTACCGTTGTCAGCTCCACAGACGATTCTCCCTATCTGCAAAATGCTTCGGCACTGCTCAAGCAGATCGTTGCCCTGCAAAGCACAAACGTGGATACCGTTTCCGGTGCAACTTATAGTTCGGTAGGGCTGATCTCTGCCGTGCGGGACGCGTTGCAAAAGGCTGGCGGCAGCAGTGCCTCTGACAGTGCTCTGCCGATTCTGGCGGCTTCCGAGAGCCAGAACAAGACCGGCGAAAATGCTCCCGCAGTAGAAGCCATAGCAGAACCGGCAGCCTATCGGGACGGCGTGTATACCGGTACGGGTACCGGCTTTGGCGGACAGATGACAGTGCAGGTCACAGTTTCCGGCGGGAAGATCACGGATATTCAGGTGCTTTCTTCCAAAGATGACAGCCCCTATCTGCAAAATGCCTGTGCACTGCTGCAAAATATCATTGCTTCCCAGAGCACCAATGTGGACGCAGTTTCCGGTGCAACGTATAGTTCCGCCGGCTTGATCGAAGCGGTGCGGAATGCACTGGCAAATGCGGCAACCGGAGAAGTGCCGGCAGAAACCACACCAGTTCCCACAGCGAAAACAGAGCCGCCGGCAACTACAGTTCCCGCAGTGCCGCAGGAAACCGGCAAATTTCCCTATCCGGACGGTGTGTATACCGGCAGCGGAGAGGGATATGGCGGTACCACGAAAATTGAACTGACCTTGAAAAACGGCACCATTCAGAAGATCCACGTGGTTTCCAATGAGGACGATGAAGCGTTTTTCAAGCGTGCGGGAACGCTGATCTCGCTGGTGATCCAGCGGCAGAGTACTGATGTGGATGCAGTTTCCGGTGCAACGTTCAGTTCGGAGGGTATTCTGGAGGCGATTCAGGAGGCTCTGGAAGCGGCAAAACAGGCGGCACAGCCTGCAACGACCACGACCACTGCGGTGACAACGGCACCGCCGGAAACCACCATCACACCGGTTACCGGTACGACAAACACGGAAACGACAACAGAGCCGGTTCCGGCCATTTATGAAAACGGCACTTATGAGGGAACTGCGGATTGCTATCCGGACGCTGACGAGGACTTTGCCGAATATGTGCTGTCGCTGAAAGTGCAGATCGAGAATGACCAGATCGTCAGCATTTCCAATGTCAATGGCTCCGGTGCGGAATACGACAAGCTGAACGACCGCTATATTTCCCGTGCCGCTGACGGCACCAAAAAGATTGCCGGCACTATTGCACAGATTCTGGAAAAGCAGCAGACGGACAGCATTGATGCCGTTTCCGGTGCCACCTGTTCCTCTGATGCGATCGTCCGTGCCGTGGAAAATGCACTGGAACAGGCAAGGAAAGGGGCGTGAGAAATCGTGCAGGTATTTGCAGTAAAGATCATCAACATCATGCTGGCGGTTTCGCTGGTATGTACCTATAATGCCGTGGTGAATGACCGGAAAGAGCAGGAAACTGCCGCAAGACAAAAGCTGGCAGAGCAGCAGGCTCAGGCTGCGGAGGAGAATGCGGCACCGGCTTCTCCTTATGCAGACGGAACCTATACCGGCGAGGCACAGGGCTACGGCGGACCGGTAAAAATGGAAGTCACGATCGAACACGGACAGATCACAGACTGTACCGTGCTTTCTGCCGAGAAAGAGGACACTGCCTATTTCGATGCCGCACAGGGCGTGATCGATGAGGTGCTGGACGAACAGACCGCAGAGGTGGATACCGTCAGCGGTGCAACGTTTAGTTCCAGGGGCATTCTGGGTGCTGTGGAAGATGCACTGGAGCAGGCAAAGGCGGTGCAGCATGAATAAAAAGTTTTTCACTCCCAAAAAGGTACATGCCTATGTGCGGGCAGCCATTCAGCTGTTGTTCTTCCTCTTTCTGCCCTCGGCATTTACCACAGCCTTTTCCGGCATCAAGTCCGTTCTGACACAGATCGGCACTGGCTCTCCCGTGGTGATGAGTTCGTTTCTCACTGTGCTGCTGGCACTGTGTGCGTATACCGTGGTGTTCGGCAGATTCTTCTGCGGCTACGCCTGTGCGTTCGGTACACTGGGAGATGCGGTGCATGCTCTGTATCTGTTTCTCTGTAAGAAGTGCAAAAAGAAACCCGTTCGCCTGAAGAAAAGCTGGAAGAAGCCTCTGTCGTTCCTGAAATACGCAGTGCTTCTTGCCATTGTGCTGCTGTGTTTTACCGGCGTTTATGGCGAGATCACCGGCTGGAGCCCGTGGGACGTGTTCTCTATGCTTCGCTCCGGTAACTTCAAGGTAGGTGCTTACTGGCTGGGCTGTGTGCTGCTGGTGCTGATTCTGGCGGGCATGGTGTTCTGTGAACGGTTCTTCTGCCGGTTCCTGTGTCCGATGGGAGCCGTCTTTACAATGCTGCCGGTGCTGCCATTCTTTTCCGTCCGCCGGCAGAAGGCGAACTGTGCAAAGGGCTGTACTGCCTGTCAGAAGATCTGTCCGTCCGATCTGGAACTGCCGGAAAAGGGCAGCTGGAACGGAAACGGGGACTGCTTCCAGTGTCAGAAGTGTCTGGAAATCTGCCCTAAGAAAAACGCAGAAAGCGGCTTCCGGTTCTTCCGCGGAAACGAGATCTGGTTTGCCGTGCTGCGGGCAGTGATACTGGCTGCTGTGCTGATTCTGGCGGGAATCTGATTCGTGTGGTATTTTGCGGAATTACTATGGCAATACCGCACAAAGAGCATCTGGCGACTTTGCACGCCATCTGCTTGCAAATTTTCCGTCATATTTCACAAAAATGCTCGTGAATACATCAAGTATTCACTCTGCTTTTTGCTCCATCTGACGGAAAATTTGACGACGCATCTGTCGCACAATCTTTGTGCGGTATTGACGTAAGAATGTATCAAAGCGGTTACATACGTCCTCATTTCAAGGACGGTGTGACCGCTTTTCATATATGGAATAGGTTCTATGGTTGGCGACAAGCAGGCACAGCAAAACCGGCTCTGCACGGAGATTTCCACACAGAGCCGGTTTTGTTTATGATTCAAAGGATTTTATGAAGTGGGTGTCTTACTTGATAATGTCTTCCCAAGTCACATTCACGCCTGCACCCTTGCTTGCCACATAGTACAGGGCATAGAATGCATCGGTAGAATCTACGCTGCCGTTGCCGTCCACATCGGCTGCTGCGATCATCTGCTTGTTCTTTTCAGCGTCTTCGCTCAGAACAAAGTCAGCGTTGCCTGCGGAGATGTTTGCGGTGTACAGCATCATATAGAAGACGTCAGTAGAATCCACTCTGCCGTCCAGATCTACGTCGGCTCTGGAGTCTGTCACTTCGATTTTTACTTCGAAAGTCAGCGGTGTGGTATAACCAGTTGCTTCCACAGTCAGCTTGTATGTGCCAGACTTTGTAAAGACTGCACCGTCACGGGTTTCTGCATCTGCATGAATTTCGCCGGTGGTCGGGTCAATGATCTTGACACCGTGTTTGCCGGTTGCTTCATATGTGGTATCGTTTACAGTAACCTTGGAAACATTCTTCAGATATGCAGCCAGATCGTCTGCGGCAGCACCCTTTGCAGGAACAACAGCACCCTTTTCTGCATCATATGCAGCAGGCATTGCATCGGTGGTCAGGATCACGCTGGTAGAGAGCGGTGCATATACGCCGGATTCATCCGAAACGGTAATGGTATAGCTGCCCGGCAGAACGCTCTTGGCATCAAAGGTCATCTTGCCGTCTGCATAAGCAGCACCAGTCAGCGTGTCTGCGGAAACCGCTGCGGAGAAATCTTCCGGCAGGTCTGCCAGCGTTACCGGAATGCTGCCGGCAGCAACTGCAACGCTTTCTGCGTTGACAGTACCGTTGTGCTTCTTCGGCAGATACAGTCCGTCTGCGAGGTGTACGCTGTATTCGCCCTTGCTGGTCAGATAGCTGATCTCCACAATGGTGTCACCGGAGGTTGCAGCATACGGAGTAGAACGCAGGCTGTTTCCGTGTACTTCTTTGGTCTTGAAGCCGGCAGACCATGCCAGTTCAGAGCCGCCCTTCCAGATGTTTTCCAGCTGGAGCATACCATAGTTGCCGGTCTTTGTCTTGACGATCACGCCGTAAACCAGATTGCCTTCGCCCAGATCCAGACCGTCCATCTTCAGCTGATAGTCACCGTACTTGCTGTCGGTTTTGAGAGTCGGCGTGACGTTGGTCAGGTCAACTTCCGGTTCTGCGGTAATGGTTGCGGACAGGGTGCCGTCTGCGAACAGCTGTTTGTATGCTGCCGGAACAACGGTCTGATCTTCGTTCGGGGTGAAGCCTGCAAACAGGCTGCCCAGTACGCCGGAAGTCTTGCTGTCCTTTGCGTCAGCAGTCAGCTGGTCGTACAAGCTCTGTTCGATTGCCACTTCTACACCGGAAACGCCCAGAATCTTGCCGCCGCCATTTTCATCAGCTTCGGAAGAATACGTGGTGTCTGCAAACATGCTGTTCCACTTTTTCCCTGTTGCAGAGGTCACTGCATCATAAGTGCCCTCTGCACGCATGCCGGCATTGCCAGCCAGATCTGCATCATAGGAAATCTTGCCGTCAGTGGTATCTGTCTTGTTGCCCAGTTCACCGTAATAGTAATCTGCATACGGGAGATTCATAGTACCGTAAACATACTGTTCCGGTTCGTTGTCCACTGTGAATGTAAAGTCCTGATAACCGGTAGCATAAACCGTAACGTCCCATCTGCCGTAGCCGTCAGTACCCTCCGGCAGCTGGCAGCGGTCGCTCTTGGTCAGACCAAGCTGAATGCCCATGGACTTGTGCATCCAGTTGTCTGCGGCAAACTTGGTGCCGTAGGTAGCCAGAACGGTGTCACCATCGCCGTAGTAATCCCAGCGGACTGCGTACATATGAGCACCCAGATCGCCGTAATCTCCGTTGATGTCCACGCGGATAAAGTCACCGTAGCCGGAATCGTGCTGGACTTCGCTGATCTCTACCGCGTCCTTGTCTACCACTTTTCCATCCGGTGTTTCAGAGGTGGAACGCTTGGAGAACTGGAATGTGCCGTCCTCCTGTTTTTCTGCTACCTTGATGCCGGAAGTGTTGGCATCTACCTGAATTTCTTCGTCGATATTGACCAGATTCTTTTCGGTATAGCCGCCCTTGACTTCTGTCCCGTTTTCATAGACCGTATAGGCTTTCTTGAAGTCCTCATAATCTGCTGCCGGAACAGCAACCGGAACATATTTCGGTCCCACGATCACAGAGTGGTCGTATGCACCAGCCGCTTTTCCGTCTACCATAACGGTTGTGGTACCAGCATCTCTGTTGCTGACCACATCGACAGATTCGTTCTGTCCCCTGCCGGTATAGTCGTAGCTGTTTCCTTCGGTATCAAATACCTTTACGGTGCACTGATAGCTGCCGCGGTGCAGACCGTGGTTGCTGGTGGCACGGGTGACTGCATCATATGCACCCAAGTCGGTTTCTCCGTGGGAATCGGCATCAGCAGAAGAAGCCTCCCAGTTGCCGTCTGCGGCACTGTCCAGATAAACGCCTTCATTCTCCCAATACTCAGCCCAAGTCAGAGATGCGGCACAGTACACATAATCTGTGGTGCCTGCTTCTTCGGCATACGCTGTGATCGCCGGAGCGACCTGTGTAGCTGCCAGTACAGCAGCAGACGCTGCACCGACAAGCTTTTTCCAGTTGATCTCTCGCATAGTAACCTCCTGAATTTTTCTTCCGTGCTGCATTGCGATGAACAGCACAATTTATGGCAATACCGCACAAAGATTGTGCGACA
>NZ_KI260336.1:21443-24934 GCF_000468015.1 Ruminococcus callidus ATCC 27760
CGCCAGACGCTCTTTGTGTGGTATTGCCTTATAGCAAATCCTGCAATTTTGCAGGATACACTACCCAATAGGATTTGCAATTAGCCGCAACTAATTAGTTTAAGCTAACTTAACAAATAAGAAATAACTGGAATCAAAAATTCCAGTTTATGAGTGCTTTCCGTTTTTGGCAGGTTTCTCTGCCGGCTTCGGAAAAATGGATTTCGGCAAAAAGTGAATGACACGGTCTGCCGCAATGCCGGTGAAGAAACCGGTAATGCAGCCCGCCACCAGCAGGAACGGGAAGTAGGCAATGACCTGTACCGACTGCATCGCCGCAATTGCCGCAAGAATCTGTCCTACGTTGTGGAGCACGGCACCGACAATGCTGATGAACCACAGGTGTTTTTTTTGCAGCAGCTTGCAGAGCAGTGCCATGCCGAGAAAACAGAGGATTCCGCCGGTGAGGGAATAGAGCAACGACACCGGCGTACCGGTGAATATGGAACCCAGCAGGATCCGCAGTACCAGTACCGCAAAGGCATCTCGCGGGCGGTAGACCACCAGCACGATCAGGGTAATGACGTTGGCAAGTCCCAGCTTTACCCCCGGAATGGGAACCGGTACCGGAATCTGTGCCTCCACCACAAAGATCGTTAGAGCCATTGTGGTAAAGAGGGCAAGCATGACCAGATGCTTAACGGACTTGGACATCGTAAGACCCCTCCTCGTCAGATGCAATGGAAATGCGAATGTGGTTCGGCAGACAGACGATGGGCAGAATGCCGTCCGAGATCGCTCCCTGCTTGACACAAAGGTGATCGGGGCAGGTGGCAGACTGCATGGAGATCTGGTTTGGTTCCACCAGAATGACATTTTCCGCACCGTTTTCCCCGTCAATGGTGAGTGTGTAGGATTTCTTGACCGTGGAAAGGTCGATTTCATATAATAAGTTGTCCTGCTGATAGATGCGGGCGATTTTTTCCGGTTGCTTGTGGTGCATGACATACAAGCTGCCCAGAATCCCGCTGCCCAGCAGTACAACGGTAATGCCAATGAGAATCAGCGTTTTTTTCATGAATTGTTTACCTGTAACTGATACTTGTCGATGTGCTTCGAGGTGACAACAGAGCCGTCCGACTGAATGAAGACCGCTTCAATGCCGTCCAGCGAATCGATGAGCTGCATGCCGGCATCTGCCCCCATGAGAAATGTGGCAGTGGAAAGTGCATCACAGTCAATGCCTTTGTCTGCAATAATGGTGGTGCTGACCACGTCAGATTCCGACGGGGCACCGGTGCAGGGATCCAGAATATGATGATAGCGTTTCCCGTTTTCCTCGAAATATTTTTCATAGTTGCCGGAAGTGACAACAGCCTGTCCGGTGACGGTGACGGAACCCATTAAGCTTTCCGGCGAGAACGGATCCGTAATGGCAACTGTCCAGCTGCTGCCGTCGGGCTTGGTGCCCAGCGTCATGACGTTTCCGCCCAGACTCATCAGGGCAGAGGTGACACCTTCTTCTTCCAGCACCTTTTTCATTTCATCGGAGATATACCCCTTTGCCACTGCACCGAAGTTCAGTGTAACGGCATCACTGGAAAAGGAGAGGGAACTGCTCTGTACATCATAGCGGACATCGCTCCAGCCCTCCGGTCGGAGCAGTGCCTGTATGCGGTCGTCTGCGGGAATGGCAGCGTGGTCGGTGCCGATGCCCCACAGGTCGATCAGGTCGCCAATGGTGCAGTCCAGCATGCCGCCGCTTTTTTCGCCGTATTCCAAAGCCGCATACAGCACATTTCCCAGGTCTGCGGAAATAGGGATTTCTGTTCCCACAGCAGCTTTTGCCGCCCCATTGACCTTGTTGACTTCGGAATCCGCAATGGTGTTGGAAAAGACCTGTTCCAGTTCCTTGGCACGGGCAAAGGCAGCTTCTGCACCGGCCTGGGCGTGTTCCCCGTAGGTGCGAACCATGATATAAGTACCCATAAATTCCTGCGTATCTTCGTAGACTGCGTCCGCGGCAGAATTGTCTGTGCTGTCTGTCGCTGTGCCTGTTGACGCGGAAGTGCTGTCCGAAGATGCCGTACTGGTGCAGCCCGTCAGGCAGAGCAGTCCGGCAAGTCCGATTGCCCATAGGTGCAGATGCTTCATGCTGGAAACGATTCCTTTCCGTAGAATGGTAGTTAGTATCTTCTAACAGATACCGGATTTAGTATAGCATGCTTTTTTCACTCTGTCAAGTCCGGCTTGAAAAGATTTCCGCAACGCTTTTTGAAGTAACTGTAAACCGAAAAAAATCTTTTCTCAACCGCAGAAAAAATTGTGCAATATATATCAGACAGCATTGCGAATTGCTGCTATGACAGGCTTGCAATCTATAAAAAGGTGTGGTACAATAAAGGAAACATTTGTGTGAACATATTTGGGGCAGCACTGCACAAAGCTTGTGCGTAAAATGCGTCAGCAGGCGAACCTGCTGCCGTGTTGCCCGATGCATTCAGGAGGTTTGGTCGATGATCTATACAGTGACTTTTAATCCGGCAATTGACTATGTGGTGCATACCGATGCCATGCAGGTAGGTATGGTCAACCGTTCCCATACAGAGGAGATCTACTACGGCGGAAAGGGCATCAACGTGTCAATGGTGCTGAAAGAATTGGGGCTGGAATCCCGTGCACTGGGCTTTGTGGCAGGATTTACCGGTGCGGCAATTGAAAAGGGTGTGCAGGCAAAGGGCATTGCCACCGATTTTGTGCATTTGCAGGAGGGCTTTTCCCGCATCAATGTCAAGATCAAGTCCGGAGAAGAAACGGAATTGAACGGGCAGGGACCTGTCATCGGGGCAGAAGCAGTCGCGGAACTGTTCCGGAAGCTGGACAAGCTGCGGGACGGGGACACCATTGTGCTGGCTGGCAGCATTCCCAGTACGATGCCGTCGGACACCTACGAAAAGATTCTGGCACATCTGAAAGGAAAACAAATTCGAACTGTAGTCGATGCCACCAAAGATCTCCTGAAAAACGTGCTGCAATACCAGCCGTTTCTCATCAAGCCCAACCATTACGAACTGGGAGAACTGTTCGAAGTCACGCTGCACAGTCACAGTGAGATCGAAGCCTATGCCCGAAAATTGCAGGAAATGGGTGCCCGAAATGTGCTGGTTTCCATGGCGGAACAGGGGGCACTGCTGCTGGACGAAGCCGGCATCTGCCATATCTGCGGGGTGTGTCAGGGCACTGTGAAAAATTCTGTGGGAGCCGGCGACTCTATGCTTGCCGGTTTTCTTGCCGGTTTGGAAACCGGAGATTATACCGATGCCCTCAAGCTGGGCACTGCCGCCGGCGGAGCTACGACTTTCTCGGAGAGTCTGGCAGAACGGGCAGAGATCGACCGGTTGCTGCTGCGATTGTAAAAAATATGTGAATCGCCCAGAATTATCGTATTTGAAAAACTGATGTGTTATGATAGGTTTGCCAAGGCAATACCGCACAAAGATTGTGCGACAGAT
>NZ_KI260336.1:25034-29183 GCF_000468015.1 Ruminococcus callidus ATCC 27760
CGCCAGACGCTCTTTGTGCGGTATTGCCCTAAATCACAGAAAGGGGAAGCTTTCATGAAAATCTTACATCTTAGCGATCTGCATCTGGGGCGGCGAATGTACAACTATTCGTTCCTGCCCCAACAGAAAAAACTGCTGGAGCAGGTGGTGATCATTGCCGAAGAACAGGCGGTGCAGGCGGTTCTGGTGGCGGGGGATATTTACGATAAAAACGTACCCGTTGCAGAAGCTGTCACCGTGCTGGACGAGTTCCTCACAGCACTGTCGGTGCGGCAGATACCGGTATTTCTCATCAGCGGCAATCACGATTCCGCAGAGCGTCTGCAATTTGGCAGCCAGCTGCTGGAACACCAGCAGGTCTACATTGCCGGAACCTTTACCGGAAAGATGCAGACCTACGATCTGGAAGATGCATACGGAAAAGTACACCTGTGTCTGTTGCCCTTTGTGAAGCAGTCCACGCTGGCCTCTCTGTATCCGGACGAAAAATTCCACAGCCTGTCAGAGGGCATCGCCCATGTTCTCGAGCAGACACCGCTGTCAGAAAATGACCGGAATCTGCTGATGTACCATGGCTTCGTGCTGCACAACGGCGACGGGCCGGAACTGTCAGAATCAGAATTGCAGCTGGGCGGCACACAGCTGGTGGAAGCGTCGGTATTTTCGGCATTTGACTATGTGGCACTGGGGCATATCCATAAGCCTCAATGGGTAAAAAGCGGTAAGATTCGCTACAGCGGTTCTCTGATGAAGTATTCGTTTTCGGAAAGCCTGCAAAACAAGAGCGTCACACTGCTGGACTGGAAAGCGAAAGATAACCTGACCGTCACCACGATCCCTCTGCAGCCGGAACAGGATATGCGTGTCATTCAGGGAAAACTGGAAGACCTGCTGGAGCATGCAGAGCCTTCGGAAGACTGGATTCGTGCAGAACTGACCGACAAAGAACTGATCCCCTATGCTCTGGAAAGACTGCGAATGTCCTATCCCAATATTATGGAACTGGTGTATCTGTATCAGGAGGAGCAGATTGCCGCCAGCAATACGGAAGTGAAACTGGTACCGGAACAGTCGCTGGTAGAACTGCTGGGCGGCTTTCTGGACAGCGTATATCAGTATCAGCTGGAGGAAGAACCGGAGGCGTATCAGCTGATGGAAGAAATCTGTAAGGAGGCGGAGCAGGAAAAATGAAACCATTGCAATTATCGATGAAAGCATTCGGGGCATTTGCAGAGGAATGCCGCATTGACTTTACGCCCTTTGACAAGTCGGGGATCTATCTGATCACCGGCGAAACCGGTGCGGGAAAAACTACCATTTTTGATGCGATCTGCTACGCCCTTTATGGAACGGCAAGCGGCGATGTCCGCGATCCGAAGCAGTTTCGCAGTCAGTATGCTGACCCCAAGCAGATCACTTGTGTAGAACTGCGGTTCTTCTGCGGGAACAAACAGTATCTGGTAAATCGCACACCGCCGTATCTGCGTGCGGCACTCCGCGGCAGCGGCATGGTAGAACAAAAGGCAGAGGCAGAACTCTGGGAGATTCTTCCGAATAAGACGGCAGAGAAAAAAGAGATCCTCTGTTCCGGAGCACAGGCAGTGACGGACAAAGTGGTGGAACTGACCGGCATGGACAGCAAACAGTTCCGCCAGATCGTCATGATCGCACAGGGCGAATTCCGGAAGTTTCTGCTGTCCAGTTCCGTGGAAAAGGGAAAGATCCTGCGGCAGCTGTTCCACACCCAGAACTGTGACAAGATTCAGCAGATCTTGAAAGAGCGGCTGGATCAGCAGAGGGCACATGTCAGGGAACAGGAAACCCAGATGCTGACCCTGCTGCATCAGGCTTCACCGGCAGGGGAAAAACAGGCAGAACTCTATGAAGCACGGCTGAATTTTTCCGGCATGGCGGCAGCAGAGGAACTCTGTGACATGCTGAAAACATCAGCGGCGGAACTGTCGGAACAGGCAGCATCACAGTCCGAACAGGTGCAGGAACAGCAGAAAGCCATAGAATCCCTGCTACAGGAAATCGAACAGGGCAGGCAGCACAACGCCGTTTTGAAACAGCTGCGGCAGGCGGAACAGGAGCAGCAGAAAGGTGCTGTCCAGCTGGAACTTTGCGAAGCTGCGGCGAAAAAAGCCGATGCCGATGCAGAAAAGGTACCAGAATTGCAGGAACAGGTGACCCTGCTGCAACACAGCCTGCCCAAGTACGAGGAAGTTGCTGTGTTGCAGGCGGCAGAATCTGCTTTACAGATGAAGCGGAAAACACAGGAACAGGCTTGTGCACAGGCGAAGCTGTACTGGGAGCAGACCAACGCCAGCTGTCAGCGGCTTTCCAAGGAATTGGAAGTCCACGTGGATTCTGCGGTGGACTGTGCCAATCTGGAACATGCCATCGAAAAGGACACCCAGCGGCAGCAGAGCGTCCGGCAGCTGCAAAAGCAGATGACGGAACAGCAGAAAGCACAGAAAGAACTGGAACGCCGGAGCCAGCGTGCCCAGCAGGCGGAAACATGGTATTTCAGCGAGGAAAAGCCAGCATACGACCGGACAGAACGGCAGTTTTTCCAGAGCATGGCGGGCAATCTGGCACGGAAGCTGAAGGAGAATGAGCCCTGTCCGGTGTGCGGTTCACGGGAACACTCGTGTCCGGCTCTGTACACGGAGGACACCGTTACAGAAGAACAATTCCAAAAGGCAAAAGAACGGCAGCAGAACGCCTTACAGCAAATGGAAGAGCATAAGAAATCTTTCACCCAGCAGGAGGAACGCTGTAAGATGCTGGAACAGCAGGTGCAGCAGCAGCTGGTGCACTGCGGACTGAACGAAACCGCCGGCTCCGCAGCGGTTCAGCAGTTTGAGGCAGATTTGCAGGCAGCGATCACCCAGAACAACCGGCTTTTGAAAGAACGGAAAGAGCAGCTGTTGGCACAGCAGCAGAAGAAGCAGCAGCTGGCAAAGCAGCAGGCAGAATTGCCCCGGTTACAGGCGGCTTATGAGAGCAGCCACGCCCAGCTGGAACGGCTGACACAGGAACTGGCAGTGAAAACCGCAGAACGGGAACAGTGTCAGGCGGGACTGCCCTATGCATCGCTGTCGCTGGCAAAGAAACAGCTGGAGCAGAAGCAGAGCACCATTCGGCAGCTGGAACAGGCACAGCAGCAGGCAGCACAGAAATGGCAGCAGCAGAAAGAACAGGTTTCTTCGCAGCAGAAACTGGTGCAGCACCTGCGGGAAACAGTCAAGGACAAGCCGGCGTATGATCTGCAAACCGCAGAACAGACGCTGGAACAGAAACGCAGCGAAAAAGAACGCACTGAAAAACGCTGCCGGCAGTCCAGTCAGCAGGCACAGCAGTGCAAGACCATTGCCGGAGTGGTACAGAAACGGTATCGCTCTTGGGAAAGCGAAGCCAGACAGGGGAATACCTTGGAAAAGCTGTACCAGATGATGACCGGTACGCTGAAAAAAGGCGAACGCATCTCGTTTGAACGCTATGTGCAGACCTATTATTTCAATCGGGTGCTGCAGTTCGCCAACCAGAAGCTCTACCAGCTTTCCAACGGCAGATACCAGTTCCGGCGGCGGCAGGAAGAAACGGCACACAACATTTCTTCGGGGCTGAATCTGGACGTGCTGGATCAGTACACCGGCAAGTCCAGAAGTGTGGAAACGCTTTCCGGCGGCGAAACGTTTCTGGCATCGCTGGCACTGGCACTGGGACTTTCTGACACCGTGCAGCAGCAAAGCGGCGGCATTCAGCTGAACGCTATGTTCATTGACGAGGGCTTCGGCTCCCTGGACAGCACTGCACTGGACAACGCGGTGCAGGTATTGCAGCAGCTGTCAGACCACCAGCGGACGATCGGCATCATTTCCCACGTGTCGGAACTGGCAGAACGGTTCGAGGCACAGCTTCAGGTAGAAAAAAGCGAAAACGGCAGCCATGTGATCTGCCATTACGAATAAAATACGGCAGCACCGTACAACGCCCTTTGCAGACGAGTTCCCCTGTCCGCAGAGGGCGTTTTGCCGTTTTTGCACAATTTTTTGACAAAAATGTTCTGCAAAATTGTTTGTGGCATTTTCATTTCCTGAAAATGCCGCCTTGAGGCAATACCGCACAAAGAGCGTCTGGCGA
>NZ_KI260336.1:29283-49410 GCF_000468015.1 Ruminococcus callidus ATCC 27760
GTCGCACAATCTTTGTGCGGTATTGCCTTGACAATTTCCGCCAGCTATGGTATACTATTCTTAGTTAGAAAAAGCTAACCATCGGGAAGCACCACATGTGATCCCATGCAGTGCTTCCCGATAATCGTACACGTGGGTTAGCGAAAACTAATTTCCAAACAAAGTTTTTTCAAAAAGAGGACGGTGTGACATGTTTTTAGAGATTCAACAAATCAAGAAACATTTCGGAGAGGGTGAAAGCCGTGTCGATGTGCTCAGGGGCATTGACATCAGCATTGAAAAAGGCGAGATTTGTGTATTGCTGGGGCCTTCCGGTTCCGGAAAATCCACGCTGCTGAACATCATCGGCGGCATTGAAACGCCGGACAGCGGCAAGATTACCATTCACGGGGAAACCATTGGGGAAATGAACGAAAAGAATCTGACGCTGTACCGCCGGAAGCATCTGGGGTATATTTTCCAGATGTACAATCTGATCCCGAACCTGAATATCAAGGAGAATGTGGAAGTCGGTGCGTACCTGAGCGACAATCCGCTGGACGTAGACGACCTGCTGAAAACGCTGGGGCTGTATGAGCACCGCCACAAGCTGCCGAATCAGCTTTCCGGCGGACAGCAGCAGCGGACGGCGATCGGCAGAGCCGTTGTCAAGAATCCGGATATTCTGCTGTGCGACGAACCGACCGGTGCACTGGACTACCACACTTCCAAGGAGATCCTGAAGCTGCTGGAAGATGTCAGCCGCAAGTACGGCAATACAGTTGTCATGGTTACCCATAACGATGCTCTGCAAAATATGGCAGACCGCGTGGTGAAGCTGCGTGACGGAAAAATCCGTAAGAATTTTGTCAACGAAACCAAAATTCCGGCAGCAGAATTGGAGTGGTGACCGATGACGAAAAAGATGAAAAATCCATTGAACCGACGGCTGCCGCGGGAACTGAAAAGCGAATTCGGAAAGTATCTGGTGATCTTTCTGTTTTTTATCATGGTGATCTCTCTGGTTTCCGGTTTTCTGGTAGCAGATACCAGTCTGCATACGGCTTATCTGGACGCTTTCGACAAGTACAATATCGAAGACGGCAACTTTGCGTATGCGGAAGAAGCTTCTGACGATGCCATTGCCGCAATCGAAAAAGACGGCAAGGTCAAGGTCTATGCCAACTTTTACAAAGAAGAAGACACGGACGATTTCGAAAGCACATTCCGTGCGTTCGGAGAACGAAACGACATCGACAAGGTGTGCCTGCTGGACGGCGATATGCCCAAGGCGGACACTGACGTGGCAATTGACCGGCTCTATGCCAAGAACCATGATCTGGAAATTGGCGACAAGTTCGGCGTTGCCGGAAAAGACCTGACCATTTCCGGCATTGTGGCTCTCTCGGATTATTCCACACTGTACCAGAACGCCTCGGATATGATGTTCGATAACGACAAGTTCGGTGTCGGCGTCATGACAGATGCAGGGTTTGCAGCCCTGCGGGAAAACCACCTGTACTATAACTACAGCTGGAGTTATGACACTGCACCGGAGGACGATGCCGAAGCCAAGGACATGGCGGAAGATCTGATGCCGATTCTGGCAGAGAACGGCATGCTGACCAATTTCCTGCCGGAGTATCTCAATCAGGCGATTATTTTTGCCGGCGATGATATGGGCGGCGATATGTCCATGATTCTGGCATTCCTGTATATCGTCATTGTGATTCTGGCATTCGTGTTTTCCATTACCATTTCCAACAACATCACCAAGGAAGCGAATGTCATTGGTACGCTTCGTGCTTCCGGTTATTCCCGCGGAGAAATGGTGCGGCATTATCTGATCATGCCGATGCTGGTGCTGCTGGTTGCCGCAGTTGTGGGAAATGTGCTGGGGTATACATGGCTGGAACAGATATTCGCCAACCAGTACCTCGCAAGCTACGGCTTGACCACTTACGAAGTTCTGCTCAATCCGCAGGCATTTGTGCTGACGACAGTGATCCCGCTGATCCTGCTGTTCATCATTAATTTTGTGATGCTGACTGTCAAGATGCGAATCTCGCCGCTGCAATTCATTCGCCGCGACCTGTCCAAGCGGATGAAGAAAAAGGCATTCCGCCTGAATACCAAAATTCCGATCATGCGTCGCTTTCAGATGCGTGTGATTTTCCAGAACTTTCCGAACCATGTCATGATCTTTTTCGGCGTATTCTTTGCCAACTTCATCCTTATGTTCGGAATGATCCTACAGCCGATGCTGGCACATTATCAGAATACCATTACCGACAATGTGCTTTCTGCATATCAGTATATTCTGAAAACACCGGCAGAAACAGAAACCGGCGGGGCAGAAAAATTCTGCTTCGGCAGTCTGGACACCTTGCCGGAGAAACGCAGCAGTGAAAGCGTTTCCCTGTACGGCGTAAAGCCGGACAGCGACTATGTCAAGCTGCACTCTTCCGGAAAAAAAGTAGATATTTCCACTGCCTATGCAGAAAAGTACGGCGTGGAAAAGGGTGACACCATAACCCTGAAAGACCCCTATGGCAGCGACAAGTACAAGTTTGAGGTCGGCGGCATCTACGATTATCCGTCCACCATTGCCGTCTTTATGGAACAGGATCTGTTCCGTCAGACGTTCGATTACGACAGCGATTACTTTAACGCCTACTTCTCTGACCAGAAGATCAAGGACATTGACGATGCCCTGATTTCCACAGAGATCACAGTAGACGATCTGACAAAGACTTCCCGTCAGCTGATTCGCTCTATGGGCAGCATGATGAATCTGTTCTTGGTATTCGGGGCACTGATGTTCGTGCTGATCCTCTATCTGCTGTCGAAGATCATCATCGAAAAGAATGCCCAGTCGATCTCTATGGTCAAAATTCTGGGGTACAACAATCGGGAGATCAACCGCATCTATCTGCACTCCACGACGATCGTGGTAATACTGTGTATTCTCATTACCATACCGATTTCCAGTCTGGTGATGAAAGAAGTCGTAGAAGTGGTATTCTTTGAATACTCCGGCTGGATCACCTATTATATGCCGGCAGTCACTTACGTGAAAGTTGCTGCATCAGGTATTATCTGCTATGCAATCGTTGCGTTCCTGCTGAATCGGAAGGTGAAAAAGATTCCGATGAGTGACGCACTGAAAAATGTGGAATAAACTATAGTATTATATTCACCAATCAAAAAAGCAATACCGCAAGGGGAAAACTCCTCCTGCGGTATTGCTTTTTCTTGCTTATTATAAACCGGAAATCACCGCCGCTGCTGTTTCCGCATGCGGTAGTCAGACGGTGTACAGCCGATTGCTTTGCGGAATGTTTCTGTGAAATAGCTGGAGCCGCTGAATCCGCACTGCATGGCGATTTCCGTCACGCTCAGATCCGGATTGGACAGCAGTTCGATGCTCTTGGAAATGCGGTATTCCGTCAGATAAGCATTGGGTGTCTGGTTCAGGTATTCCTTGAAAATGGAGCAGCAGCTGCTGCGGCAGACGTACCCTGCTGCGGCGATGTCCTGTAATGCGATTTTGCTGCCGTACTTCTGCTGGATAAAGCCTACCATTTTGTGCATGGCTTCCAGCCGCTTGCTGTCGTTGGGTTCCCAGGGTTCGGTGTTGTTCTGTGTCAGATTCCACAGGGCGTGACAGATGCGGTAGATGCAGCTGAACAGCAGCAGCGTGTATCCCTCCTGCTGAACAGATGCACACTGAAACAGTTCGCAGACATCGGTGATGATCGCCTTTTCCGCGGCGATTTCAGGGTGCAGGATCAGATATGGCGGAGCATGGTGGATCACCGCGTCCAGCAGGTCTTTGGTAACGGGATTCGTTGCAAGCGTCGGCGGGAACAGGACACAGTCATAAACCCAGTTGCTGGATTTTTCCCAGTATCCATAGTGCATCTGTCCGGAATTTACAAAGATCATCTGCCCCGGCAGCAGCCTGCACTGTTCGCCATTGACGCTGTACCACATGGGAGCGTTTTTGACGTAGATGAACTCAAATTCGGTATGCCAGTGATTGACAATGGAGAGTGAGGGATAGTCCTCCTGTGAAAAATGGGAAGCTTTGATCGGCAGATTCGGAACATTGTATTGGATAATTTCCGATTTGTTGTCTGTCAGTTCCAGTGCACTGTACATGTGGAAGGCTCCTTTCATCTCTTTGCTAAGGAAACACTGAATAAAGCCGTCAGGCGGGCTTTGTGCGGTATTGCCCTAATTCTTCACGCGGCTGCCTGTGCCAGGGCTTCCGGCTCTGCCGCCGGTTCCTGTCGTGTCAGATTCTTTACCCAGTTGTGCTTGCGGTAGTTCTTGAGCACTGCCGGAAGCTTGATGATCTCGTCTACGTTGATCAGAATATAAACGGTCAGTACCGGCAGTTTCAGAACGAACGCCGCAATCAGACCAATGGGAACGGTGACACACCACATGGTGATGCCGTCACAGATAAAGCCGAATTTGGAATCGCCGCCGGCTGCAAAGATGCCGGAGATCACCGTCATGTTGATAGACTTTCCGATGACATAGTAGGAGCAGACCACCAGCATCACACGGAGATAGCCCTTGGCGGTATCTGTCAGAGTGGAGAACAGCGGCGTAAAGGGGATCACACCCAGAATAATCACACCGGCGATCACACCAGCAAAAATAGAAGTCTTGGAAAGCTTTCTGCCGTATTCTTTTGCCTTTTCCAGTTCGCCCTGTCCCAGCAGGCTTCCCACCATAATGCCGCTTGCGGTGGCAATGCCGGTGCAGAAGCAGATGACCAGATTCTTGACGATGTTGGCAATGGAGTTTGCGGCTGCGGCATCGCTGCCCATGTGTCCCATAATGACGGAGTACATGGTGAAGCCCAGTCCCCACATCAGTTCGTCACCGAGGATCGGGGCAGTGTATTTCCAGAAGTCCCGCAGCAGCACCTTGTCCGGACGAATCGCCCAGCCCAGCCGGATCTTTACGCTGTCCTTCTTCATCATGACCAGCAGTGCCCATGCCAGTTCAATGACCTTGGCGATAACTGTTGCAATGGCAGCACCGGCAATACCCATTTTCGGGAAAAAGCCGATACCGAAAATAAAGGCTGCATTCAGAATGATATTGATGACTACGGAAACAGAACTGATGACTGCACTCAGAACGGCGTTGCCGCAGTTCTTCAGAATGCACAGGTAGATCTGCGAAACACTGAGCAGCAAATAGGAAACGCCCACTACCCGCAGATATTCCGCACCGTCTGCGATCAGCACAGGATCCGATGCAAATGCCCGCATCAGCTGTTCCGGAAAGAACGTTGCACCAATGGTGAACGGCAGGGACAGCAGAACGGAGAATGCCAGCCCAATGCCCAGTGTCTTTTCCACGGCACGCTTGTTGCGGATCCCCCAGTACTGTGCGGCGAAAATGGAAACGCCGGCAGTAATGGCAAACAAGAACAGGGAATATACGAACTGGATCTGTCCGGCGAGGGATACTGCCGAGAGAGCATCCTGACTGACAAAACCCAGCATAAATGCGTCTGAGGCATTGACCAGTGCCATCATCAGCTGCTGGAGAGAGATCGGGATCATCAGATGCAGCAGTTTTTTCCGGAATTCTGCACGATTGCTTTGTGTCATATGTCATTCTCCTTTTCTTTGATTTTTTTCAAACAAATTCAGAGCAATACCGCACAAAGAGCATCTGTCGCACAATCTTTGTGTGGTATTGCCTCAGGTGTATTTCCGGAGCAGAGCAACACGTCTTGTTCCGGATTCGTTTGATATTATAAGACAAAGAAAATTCGATTTCTATAACATTCCGCTGAATCATTATAACAATCGTACAAATTCAAGGGATTTGAAAAACGTTTTGCAGAATATGTGGTATCGATTTCAAAATCGTGCACAAATTGTACGATTTTGATGTTGCTCCGATCATATCATAAAAATATCTGCTTGTCAAGCTGCCGGAGAAAAAAGAAAAGAATTTTTTACAAGACCAGTATGGCACTTGAACAACATCAACAGATATGATATAATAAAAGTGTACCCAATCTGCGAAAGGAGCATTTGCACATGCAGAGAACGATCCCACGGCTGCTGATCAGTGCAGTCGGCAGCGGCACCGGAAAAACTACAGTTACCGCAGCACTGCTGTCTGCCCTCTGTGCCCGCGGCATGCGTGTGAAGAGCCTGAAGTGCGGACCGGACTATATCGACCCCATGTTTCATAGTCATATTACCGGAAGACCGGCATACCATGCCGATCCTTTTTTTCTGTCCCGTTTTGCCATGCGGGAACTGGTTTCCCGTGTTAGTGCAGATGCGGACTGCACGATCTTCGAGGGGGCAATGGGCTATTATGACGGCATCGGCGGCACGGAGCAGGCCAGTGCCTACACCGTTTCGGACTGGCTGGAACTCCCCACGCTGCTGGTGGTAAATCCCCAAGGTATGGGCTGTTCCATAGCGGCAGTGTGCCGCGGATTCCAGACGTTCCGGACACCGAACCCGATCTGCGGCATTTTGCTGAACGGGGTTCGCCGCGGCATGGCTGCCTATTATCGGGAGATTCTGGAACGGGAAACCGGCTTGCCGGTGCTGGGCTGTCTGCCGCAGCTTTCGGAGGTGCAGCTGGAAAGCCGCCACCTTGGGCTGATGACAGCGGGAGAGGTGTCCCGACTGGACGAAAAAGTCCGGCTTCTGGGAAAGACTGCGGAAGAAACCATGCAGCTGGATCAGATTCTGGAACTCGCACGCAAGGCACCGCCGCTGCCGGAAGTGCCGCTGCTGTCAAAGCCGCAGCCGTCATTTCGGCTGGGTATCGCACAGGATCGGGCATTCTGCTTTTACTATGCAGAAAATCTGGAACTGCTGGAGCATTATGGTGCAGAATTGGTGCCGTTTTCGCCGCTGGAAGATGCAGCCCTTCCGGAAAATCTAGACGGCTTGTATTTTGGCGGCGGTTATCCGGAATTGTACCTGCCCCAGCTTAGCGGCAACACGTTGTTTCTGGAATCCCTGCGGCAGGCAGCCGAAACTGGTATCCCGATCTGGGGAGAATGTGGCGGCTTTCTGTACTTGCAGCAGTCTATGGCTGGAAAAGACGGCATACGCTATCCCATGGCGGGACTGCTGTCCGGAGATGCGGCACTGGGAGAACGCCTTTGCCGGTTCGGGTATGTCACGCTGACAGCTCGGCAGGACACCGTGTTCGGAAGGGCAGGAGCATCGATTCCGGCTCACGAGTTCCACTATGCCGACAGCACGGCGAACGGCAACGCATTTCTGGTGCAGCGTCCCAATGGGAAAACGTGGGAGGCAATGCAGTGTCGGGGAAACATCATTGGCGGATTCCCGCACTTGTATTTTCCCGCTAATCCGGAATTTCCCATGCAGTTTGCCGCGGCTTGTCGGGCGTATCGGAAGAAAAGAGGTGGCATATGCTGATTCTGGTAACAGGCGGTGCCGGCAGCGGAAAGTCCCTGCTGGCGGAGCGTATCAGCATGCAGCTGAAACGCATGCCGTTCTGGTATGTGGCAACGATGCAGGTATGGGATCAGGAGTGCCGCGACCGCATCGACCGCCACCGGCGGCAGCGTGCCGGAAAGGGCTTTCAGACAGTGGAAGCCCCTGTGCATCTGGCAGAAGCGGCAGCAGCACTGCCGCCGGACGGAACAGCACTGCTGGAATGTTTGAGTAATCTGGTGGCAAATGAGCAGTTCGGCGGAGATACCGGAGCACCGGTGCAGGCGGTTCTGGACGGGGTGCATGCTCTGTACCGGAATGTGCGGCATCTGGTAATTGTGACCAATGAGGTGTTTTCTGACGGCACGCCGGCTGACCCTGCCATGCAGGCATACCTGCAAAATCTGGGAAACATCAACTGTGCCCTCGGGGCGGAGGCAGACGTTGTGGCAGAATGCTGTGCCGGTCTGCCGGTGATCTGGAAAGGAGAATCGTTATATCATGAAATCATGGCTGGAATCTTTGCTGATCGCACTTTCCATGTATAGTGCGATTCCGGTAAAGTGTTTGAACTGGACTGAGAAAAATCTGCGGAATGCAATGGTGTTTTTCCCGTTGGTGGGGCTGCTCTGCGGGGTAGGGCTGTGGCTGGTCTGGCTGGTCTGCGGCTTGCTGCATGTCAGCAGTGTGCTGTTTGGCGTGCTGGCAGTGGCAAGCGGCGTGCTGATTACCGGCGGCATTCATCTGGACGGCTTCTGTGATACGGCAGATGCTCTCTATTCCCGCCGTCCGCAGGAGGAAAAACTGCGGATTCTGAAAGACCCCAACTGTGGACCTTTTGCGGTGTTCAGCGTAATACTGGTGCTGTTGGTCAGCTTCGGTTCGTATGTGCAGCTGTATCAGACACAGGGGCGGAATGTGGTCTGGCTGCTGGCAGGCGGATTTTTGCTGACACGCTGTCTGAGCGGGATTGCCGTTACGACGCTGCCCGTTGCCCCGACCAGTTCGCTGGTGAAAACATTCGGGGAAAATGCCGGCAAATATGTTCGTGTGCTGCTGCTTATCGAGTACGGCATTACCGGTCTGCTGCTGGTGTGGTTCTGGGGCTGGCTGGCAGTGGTGCTGGTCTGGCTGGGACTGTTCGTCTTTTGGGGCTGTTCTCACATGGCGAAGAAGCAGTTTGGCGGTATCACCGGCGATCTGGCAGGCTTTTTCCTGGTGCTGAGTGAAACCGTGTACCTGTTGGGAGCAGCTCTGCTGGGAGGTGTTCTGGCGTGAAACTGATTCTCGGCGGCTATGCCAACGGCAGAACTGCCTACGCCATGCAGAACTATCAGCTGACAGAATCGGACTGTTTTGATGCGGCGGCAGAACCGCTTGCCCGGTGGAACGGGCAGCGGCTGATCCTGCATGCGGAGCAGCTGGTGAATCCGTGGCTGGAGCAGGGAAAGGAACCGTGTACGGAAATTTTGCCATGGCTGGAACGGTGGCAGAATGCAGTGCTCATCACGCAGGAAGTGGGCTGCGGTCTGGTGCCTGTCACCCCGCAGCAGCGGCAGCTGCGGGAAGCCGTGGGACATTTCAACAGATTGTTGGCAGAATGTGCAGAAACGGTGGAACGTGTCTGCTGCGGTCTGGGCATGCAGCTGAAATAGGAGCAGAACCATGTGGATATTGTTGAGTGTTGCGTTGGGATTTTTGCTGGATCTCTGCTTCGGGGATCCGGTCTGGCTGCCGCACCCTGTGGTGCTGATCGGGAAAAGCATTTCGCGGCTGGAAAAATTTCTCCGGCAAAAGTTCCCGCAAACGCCGGCAGGGGAAACAAAGGCAGGCGTGATTCTGGCGGTCTGCATTCCCCTGTGCAGCCTGCTGTTGTCCGGCGGAATCCTGCTGCTGGCGTATCATATTTCGTTCTGGCTCTGGTTTGTGCTGCACACGTTCTGGTCGTATCAGATTCTGGCAGCACGTTGTCTGGAGCAGGAGAGCCGGAAAGTGTATCGGTTTCTGGCGGCTGGCGATTTGTCCGGTGCCAGAACGCAGCTTTCCTATCTGGTAGGACGGGAAACGTCACAGCTTTCTGCTGAAGAAGTGACGAAAGCCTGTGTGGAAACGGTTGCGGAAAATACCTCTGACGGCGTGACTGCACCGCTGTTTTACTTGCTGCTGGGCGGCGTGCCGCTGGGGTTTTGCTATAAGGCAATCAATACGCTGGATTCCATGGTGGGCTACCGCAATGCAAAGTACCTCTTTTTCGGCAGGGCATCGGCAAAAACAGACGATGCGGTAAACTGGCTGCCTGCCCGTATCTGCGGTGTGCTGCTGACTGTTTCCGCGTTTCTTCTGGGACTGGACGGAAAGGGAGCATGGCGGATTTTTCGCCGTGACCGAAACAACCACCTTTCCCCGAACTCTGCACAGACAGAGTCCGCGGCAGCGGGAGCACTGGGCATTCAGCTGGGCGGCACCCATGTCTATTTCGGGGAAGTGGTGGAAAAGCCAACGATCGGAAATGCAGACAGACCGGCAGAACCGGAGGACATTCCCCGTACCAATGGCATGATGCTGGCGGCATCGGGGCTGTCACTGCTGGGATTTGGTCTGCTGCGGCTGGTTGTAGTTTTGCTGCTGCGGTAAGTGAAAACCGAGTTTGCCATGTATGCCATCCATGAAAAAGGGTGGAGAGGTTCTCCTGTGAAGTGTAGCTTCTAGGGCAGTCGTGTTGAAACCGTCCGGCGGAATTCGCTCGTTCCTCGCTGTCTGCCTGTGGCTTTCCAACGCCGATTGTTGCCCTTGCCTGTATTGGCAGTGTTGATATTCTGGTGTTTTCTGGTGCAGGCGGTCAACTTTATTTGATACGGCGTTTGCAAGTTTATCTGTTTATCATCTTTCATGTACAACCGATTTCACAAGGAGTTACGCTTCTTTTTTTCTTTACTGAAAAGAAAAAAAGAAGCAAAAAAAGAAAAGAGAAAAGAGTTCGCGTTTCACTTGCACTATAAGGTCAAATATCGCCCGAAGATATAACATTTTTCGATCAACAAAAATCCCCCGGCGGGGTAACAGGCGGCGGCTGCCGCCGTAACACTACCCTTTTACAGTTGAAATTGGGGCGTAGGGTCAGCGGCGACTCGCCGTAGGGAGGTGTGTTTATGCCGAAACATGGCGGAAATATCTATCAAAATCCGGAATGTTCCGCCGAATGGCTGGACTTTTCGGCAAATATCAACCCGTTCGGCGTGCCGGAAACAGTGCAGCATGCCGTTCAGCGTGCTGTCGGTGCATTGGTGCACTATCCCGATCCCGCCCAGCAAAAACTGCGGCAGGCACTGGCGGAATTCCATGGCAGACTGCCGGCGGAAATCGTCTGCGGTAATGGCGGTGCTGATGTGATCTTTCGCATCGCCCATGCTCTGAAACCGCAGCACGCCCTGCTGCCGGTTCCTGCATTTTCAGAGTACGAAGCGGCACTCCACGAAGCCGGCTGCCACGTGACACACTGGAATATGCCGTTTCCGTATCAGATCACGCCTGCCCTGCTGGACGAACTGCGGCAGGGAAATTATGACTTTCTGGTGCTGTGTAATCCCAATAACCCCACAGGAACCGGAATCCCACCGGCACTGCTGGAACAGCTCCTGCATCTTGCCGCAGAAAAGCACGTCTTTGTCCTGCTGGACGAGTGCTTCTGCGATATGGCGGAAACAGAGCCGGACATTGTTTCCATGATTCCGCGGCTGTCGGAGTTTCCACATGTGCTGGTGCTGAAATCCCTGACGAAACTGTACGCCCTTGCCGGTCTTCGGCTGGGTTACGGCATCTGTTCCGATCAGAAAGTGACGGCAAAAATCGCACACACCGGACAGCCGTGGTCGGTCAATCTGCTGGCAGAAGCTGCCGGCATCGCGGCACTGTCGGCGGAGGACTATCGGAAAATGTCGCTGGAATTTCTGCAAAATGAGCGTTGGCGGCTGTTTGACGAACTGGGAAAACTGGGGTTCCGTATGTGGAAACCCAGTGCCAATTACGTGTTCTTTCAGGCGGAACAATGTCCGGATCTGGACAGGCAGCTGCTGCCCTACGGAATCTTGCTGCGGCACTGCGATACCTATGACGGACTGGACGCGACTTATTATCGTGCAGCTGTGCGGCTGCCGGAGGAAAATCAATATCTGCTGCACTGTCTGCGGTGCATTCTGGGCGAGGAGGGCTTGCTATGGCAGCAAAATCACTAATGGTACTGGGGACAATGTCGTCTGCCGGAAAAAGTTTTGTCACGGCAGGGCTTTGCCGGATCTTCCGGCAGGACGGCTACCGGACAGCCCCGTTCAAATCCCAGAACATGGCACTCAATTCCTATATCACCGCAGACGGCATGGAAATGGGACGGGCACAGGTGATGCAGGCGGAAGCGGCAGGTATTGCACCAGACGTTCGCATGAATCCGATTTTGCTGAAGCCCACCAGCGACAGCGGCTCGCAGGTGATCGTCAACGGCGAAATCTATGGCACCATGCGTGCACAGGAATATTACACGAAAAAGCAGGAACTGATTCCCTACATTCTGAAAGCCTATCACGCTCTGGCAGCGGAAAACGACATCATCGTACTGGAGGGTGCCGGCAGTCCGGCGGAGATCAATCTCAAGTCAGTGGACATTGTCAATCTGGGCATGGCGGAACTCTCGGATTCTCCGGCGATTCTGGTGGGGGATATTGACCGCGGCGGCGTGTTTGCATCACTTTATGGTACGATCATGCTGCTGGACGATGCGGAACGCCGCCGGATTCGGGGTATTGTCATCAACAAATTCCGCGGAGATGTGGAAATCCTGAAGTCGGGGCTGACTATGCTGGAGGAACTGACTGGTATTCCCGTGCTGGGCGTGGTGCCGTATCTGCCGTTGGAACTGGACGATGAGGACAGCCTTTCCGAACGGCTTTCCCGACGGGAAGCGGCGGCGGAATCTCTGCTGGACGTGGCGGTTATCCGGTTTCCCCGCATTTCCAACTTTACGGATTTCGAAGCGTTGGAACAGGTGGAGGGCGTGTCGGTGCGGTATGTTTCCCGACGCGGTGAACTGGGCACACCGGACATGATCCTTCTTGCAGGCACCAAGAGCACAATGGCAGATCTCCGCTGGCTGCGGCAAAGCGGACTGGAGGCGGAACTGCTGAAATGCCACGAAAAAGGCGTGTTCCTCATGGGTATCTGCGGCGGTTTTCAGATGCTGGGAAAACGGCTCTGCGATCCGGAACAGGTGGAAGACGGCGGCGAACTCCGTGGCATGGGGCTGCTCGATGTGGAAACCGTTTTCCGACCGGAAAAGCATCGTGCTCAGACTGCCGGAATGGTTTCCTGTTTGTCCGGACAGCTGGAACTGCTTTCCGGCTGTGCTGTGCGGGGATACGAAATTCACATGGGCGAAACGGTGTACACGGAAACGGCACAGCCTTTTGCCATGCTGACAGACGGCAGAAAGGACGGCTGTGTTTGTGCAGACGGCACAGTTTGCGGCACATATCTGCACGGCATTTTCGACACGCCGGAACTGACGCAGAAGCTGGTGCAGCTGCTGTTGGAGAAAAAGGGCATTTCCGGAACGACAGTGCCGGCGGTGGACTTTGCGGCGAAAAAGGAACAGGAATACAATAAGCTGGCTGATCTGCTGCGGGAGCATCTGGACATGCCGAAAATCTACGACATTCTGAACAGCTGGGGGAAAATGCCATGAAGCAGCTGCGGGAAGGATACACGACCGGTTCCTGTGCGGCGGCGGCAAGTTTTGCCTCAGTGCTGTGGCAGACTTCCGGCAAGTGTCCGGAGTGGGTCGAACTGGAAGTGCCGGCAGGAAAGCTGCTGCATCTGGAAATACAGGCAGAAGAAGCCTATACCTGCGGTGTGCAGAAAGACGGCGGCGACGATCCGGACGAAACCAACGGCTGTCTGGTGACGGCTTCTGTGGAGATTCTTCCCGCTGCCGGAGCCGTGCAGTTTCGTGCCGGAACTGGTGTGGGGACGATCACCCGAAAAGGGCTGAAACTGCCGGTGGGAGAACCGGCAATCAATCCGGTGCCGCGGCAGATGATCGAAAAGGCAGTGCGGTCTGTCATTGGAGAAAAGGGTGCAGTGGTGACGATCTCCGTGCCCAACGGGGAAGTGATCGCAGAAAAAACATTCAACGGACGGCTGGGCATTACCGGCGGAATCTCCATACTGGGCACCACCGGCATCGTCCGTCCCATGAGCGAAGAAGCCATACGGGAAACCCTGTACCTGGAATTGTCCATGTGCCGGCAGGAGTACGGCACCGCCTGTGCCTTTGTGACGGGCTATGCGGGAGAGTCATTTCTGAAGCGGCAGTATCCGCAGGGAAAAGCCATTGTGCTTTGCAGCAATTATCTGGGATATCTGCTGGACTGTGCAGAAGAACTGGGCTTTACCCATGTGCTGCTGGCAGGCCGGACGGGAAAGCTGGTGAAGCCGGCAGCGGATATTATGTATCTGCACAGTCACACTGCCGGCGGACAGCGGGAAGTGATCTGCACCCATGCGGCACTTGCCGGAGCGTCCCGTGCACAGGTGCAGCAGCTGTATCAGTGTAACACCACACGGGACATGACGGAACTGCTCTGTACCTATCCCCTTGCGGAGCAGGTCTGGCATACCATTGCAGAGAAGGTCTGCGAAAACTGCATGCGGCGTACCCATGGAAAAATACAGGTGGGGCTGCTGCTGCTGGACGAAAATGACAGGATTCTGGCGGAGAGCAGCCAGACGGATTCCATCAGAAAGGCGTGGTTGACATGCGGCACAAACTGATTCTTGCCGGAGGCGGCAGCGGCACGGCGGAGTATCTGCTGCCGGCAGCAAAAAAAGCACTGGAAGAAGTGGAACTGGTCATTGCTTCTCCGCGGTTTCTGGAACTGCTCCACATCAGAAAGACCATGCCTATGGGACATATTTCCGAACTGCTGGAATCCCTTCCGGCAATGCTGGAACGGGAGAGCATCGGCATTGTGGTTTCCGGTGACCCGCTGCTGTACAGCCTTTGCCGGACGCTCCGGAACCGGTATCCGGAACTGGAAATGCAGGTGATCCCCGGCGTGGGATCGCTGCAGCTGTTGGGGGCGGCGTTTGGGCTGACGATGGAACAGGCGAAGATTTGCAGCATTCACGGCAGGGCGTATCATGCCGGCACCATTGCCTGCACGGTTTCGGAGCATGCGGAAACTTTTTTCTTTTGTTCCCGCACGCAGGGACCGCGGGAAATCGCGGCGGCATTGCTGGCATACGGGCTGTCGGATACGGAAATTTTCGTGGGGGCAGATCTGACCTATCCCACCCAGAAACTCTGGCACGGCACACCGGCACAGGCGGCAGAACTGGACGATCCGGAACTGTGCGTGGCGGCGGTGCGGAATCCGGCTCCCAAGCCGGTGACCAGACTGGGACTGCTGCCGGACAGTGCATTTCTGCGGAATCGTTCGCCTATGACCAAGGAGGAAGTCCGTGCGGTGATACTGTCCAAGCTGCGGCTGAAACCGGACGCGGTCGTCTGGGATCTGGGGGCAGGAACAGGCAGCGTTTCCATAGAATGTGCCCGCATGTGTCCGTTCGGGGAGGTCTACGCGGTGGAGTATAAGCCGGAGGCACTGGACATTCTGGAACAGAACAAGACACGGTTTCAGACGAAGAATTTGCAGATCATTGCCGGCAGGGCAGAAGAACAGGTGCAGCATTTGCCGGTGCCGGACTGTGTCTTTTTGGGCGGCAGCAGCGGTGCGGCAAAACAGCTGGTTGCCGGTCTGCGGCAGCTGCGGCAGCCGGTACGGCTGGTCGCCAGTGCGGTGACAATGGAAACGCAGGCGGAACTGTTTCCGCTGTTGCAGGAACTGCCGCAGTTCGAAGTGGTGCAGCTGGCAGTCGGCTGCGGAAAAACGGTGGGAAATTATCACGTGCTGGAGGGCAATCATCCGGTGCTGCTGTTCTCGTGCATGACAAAGGAGTAAACCATGAAACAAGGAATTTTTTATGCGGTAGGCGTTGGGGCAGGTGACCCGATGGACATGACTCTGCGGGCAAAGGCAGTGCTGGAACAGGCAGACATCATCGTCACGCCCATTCCCAAAGCCGGCGGCACATCTGCGGCATATGCCATTGCGGCACAGGCGGCAGACCTCTCCTATGCGGAACGGCTGGACATTCTGTTTCCCATGCAGGCACACAACGACTATCGGGAACGGCTTCGTTCCGGTGTATTGCAGCCGGTCTGTACAGCCCTGGACAGCGGCAGGCAGGTGGCAATGGTGACGCTGGGTGATGTTTCTGTTTACAGCACAGCTTCCTATGTGCGGCAGCTTCTGGCGGAAAAGGGCTATGCCACACAGGTGATCGCCGGTGTGCCGTCCTTTTGTGCCGGTGCGGCAAAGGCACAGCAGAGCCTTTGCGAGAACAGTGAGTCCCTGCAAATTCTGCCGGCAGTGCATTCCCGTGAAGCGGTCGAAACCGCACTGGAACAGTTCGACAATTTGGTGGTGATGAAAGCCGGACGTGCTATGGCGTGGCTCCTGCCGCTGCTGCGGGAACGGGGACTGCTGGAACATACCACCATGCTCCGCGATGTGGGCATGCCGTCGGAATACATCGGCAAGCCGGAACTGGAGCCGTATTCATATTTTACCACACTGCTCATCAAGGGAGGAGATCTGTAAATGGTATATTTTGTAGGTGCCGGTGCCGGTGATCCGGAACTGCTGACAGTCAAAGGCAAGCGGCTGATCGACAACGCCGATACAATTATTTATGCCGGTTCGCTGGTGAATCCCGCGGTGCTGGCAGACCGCAGGCCGGATTGTCAGGTGTACGACAGTGCCGGCATGACACTGGAAGAAGTCCTTGCTGTGATGCAGGAAACAGAAGCACAGGGGAAAATGACTGTCCGTGTCCATACCGGCGATGCTTCCATTTACGGGGCGATTCGGGAACAGCTGGACGCGTTGGACAAGCTGGGAATTCCTCATACAGTGGTGCCGGGAGTCAGTTCGTTTCTGGCTGCGGCTGCGGCAATGCAAAAGGAATACACCCTGCCGGACGTGACACAGACGGTGATCCTCACCCGCATGGAGGGCAGAACACCGGTTCCGGAACGGGAACGGCTGGAAGAACTGGCGAAGCACCGTGCCACCATGATTATTTTTCTTTCGGTGGGACGTATTGCGGAGCTGGCGGAACGGCTGCGGACGGCTTATCCGGCAGCCACACCGGTGGCAGTGGTGTACAAGGCAAGCTGGCCGGAGGAAAAAATCGTGACCGGAACCCTTCTGGACATTGCCGAGAAAGTGCAGGCGGCAGGCATTACCAAGACTGCACTGGTGACTGTGGGCGAATTTCTGGGGGACACCTATGCCCTGTCGAAGCTGTACGATAAAACATTTACCCACGAATTCCGAAAGGGTACCGAAGCATGAAAACGGCGTATTTCTGGCTGACACCGCAGGGGAAACAGCTGGCAGAACAATTGCAGGCACACTTCGGCGGCATGGTGGAACCAAAGGCAGATTTTGCAGAAGCAGTGCGGCGGGCGTTTGCAGACTGTGATGCACTGGTGTTTGTCATGGCGACAGGTATCGTGGTGCGTACCATTGCTCCGCTGGTGCAGTCCAAGGCATCTGATCCGGCAGTGCTGGTGCTGGATCAGCGGGGAAAACATGTCATCAGTCTGCTGTCCGGTCATCTGGGCGGTGCCAATGCTATGGCAGAGCAGGCGGCGGCGTATCTGGGCGGAGAAGCTGTCATCACCACGGCGACTGACGTGGAACACGTGCCGGCGTTCGATCTGTTTGCCAAGGAAAATCATCTGACTATCGAAAATCTGGAAGAACTGAAATATATCAGCGGGGCATTGGTGGCGGGAGAGCCGGTTTCCCTTTGCACAGCGTTCCCGGTGGAAAAGAACGCGTTTCCGGAAACGGTACAGATACAGCCTTTCTCCGAAACGCCCCGGCATGCCTGTGCTGTGGCAATTGCAGATACCACGGAATCTGTCGCGGCACCCCATGTACTCTATCTGCGGCCGAAAAGTCTGGTGCTGGGGGTGGGGTGCAAAAAGCAGATCCCGCCGGCACATCTGGAACAGTGCTTCCGGACGTTTTTGCAGGAGCACCACCTCAGTCTTTCGGCAGTGGAAAAGCTGGCGACCATTGGGCTGAAGCGGGAAGAGCCGGCGATTCTGGCACTGTGTGAGAAGTACCGCCTGCCGCTGGAGATCGTGGCAGATGCAGATATTCAGGCTTGTGCGTATCCCTTTGCTGCATCGGCATTTGTGCAGCAGGTCACAGGGCTGCCTTCTGTTTCAGAGGCTTCTGCCTATCTGGCATCGGGCTGCGGGAAGGTGCTGACCGGAAAAGTGAAGTACAGCGGTGTCACGTTTGCCGCCTGTCGGAAAACAATCGAGCCGCTGCATTGGAAGGAGCGAGGGCAATGAAACCGAAAATTTATGTTGTCGGGTTTGGACCCGGAGAACGTCCGTATATGACACAGCAGGCAGTGGATGCTATGACACAGGCAGATCTGGTCGTGGGCTACACCACATACGTCCGCCTGCTGGAAAAGCAGTTCCCCGAACTGCAATATTATGCCACTCCCATGCGGAAAGAAGCAGACCGCTGCCGTGCTGCGGTGGAAGCGGCATTGACCGGAAAAACAGTAGCTCTGGTTTCCAGCGGCGACAGCGGTATTTACGGCATGGCTGGGGTGCTGCTGGAAATTGCAGCGGAGATGCAGGCAGATGTGGAAGTAATTGCCGTTGCCGGTGTCACGGCTGCCAGTGCGGCGGCGGCAGTGCTGGGAGCACCGCTGATGCACGACTTTGCCGTTATCAGCCTGAGCGACTGCATGACACCGCTGGAACAGATCTACCGGCGGGTCGCACTGGCGGCGGAGGCGGATTTTGTCATCTGCCTTTATAATCCTAAATCCCGTTCCCGCACGGCGTATCTGGCAGAAGCGGCAAAGCTGATACAGCAGCACCGCAAGCCGGAAACACCGGTGGGCATTGTCCGGAATGCGGGACGGGAAGGGAAACGGGCCTGGATCACCACGCTGGAAAAGCTGCCGGAAGAACCGGTGGATATGTTCTGTGTGGTGCTGGTGGGCAATTCCCAGACCTATGTGCAGAACGGCAAAATGATCACGCCCCGCGGCTATTGTGTCAGACGGGAGGAATCGTGTTGAAGATCGCTGTCATTGCCGGAACCAGCGAAGCTACGGAACTGATCGCGGCACTGCCGGCGGAAGATACTGTCACCGCCTTTGCTGCTACGGCATACGGGAAAGAAATTCTGGCGGGACAGCACTGCACCGTGCATGTGGGACGGCTGGACACGGAAGGGTTCCGGCAGGCTCTCCGCGGTATGCATGCCGTGGTTGATGCGTCCCACCCCTTTGCACAGGAAGTGACAAAAACCGTGCGGCAGGTCTGCACCGAATTGCAGCTGCCTTATTTTCGGCTGGGACGGCAGAAGATGACGTATGCCTATGACAAGCTGGTGCCGGTGGATTCCAAAGAAGCGGCGGCAGCTTATCTCGCCGGAATTTCCGGAAACATTTTGCTGACCACCGGTGGAAACACCCTTTCATTTTATGCGGAAAATGTGCCGGAATTTGCGGTGCGGGGGTGGGCGAGGATTCTGGACACACCGGATTCCCGCCGCCTGACGGAGCCGTTTCAGGCACATTGTATCTATGCCAAGCCGCCTTTTTCGCAGGCGGACACGGAGAAGCTGCTGCGGGAATATCAGATTGCTGTACTGGTTTCCAAGGACAGCGGCAAACGCGGCGGCGTAGCAGAAAAAATTGCAGCAGCAAAGACCATGCAGATTCCGGTGGTGCTGATCACGGCACCGGAGGAATCCGTTCACACCATTGCAGAGGTCGCAACACAATTGCAGCAGTACCGGAGGAATTTTTATGGAACCGATCTATCAGAAACCCATGGACATTGAAGCGAGAAGCATGGCGATCATCGAGGAACACCTCACCGGCGTAACACTGCCGGAGCCGGAACGGAGCATTCTCAAGCGGGTGATCCACACGACTGCCGATTTCGATTACACGGAAAATCTGTGCTTTTCGGAAAATGCCGTGTCGTCTGCACTGGAAGCCCTGCAAAGGGGAGCACACATTGTGACGGATACCAATATGGCACTTTCCGGCATCAATAAGCGTTCACTCCACGGGCTGGGGTGCGAAGCGTATTGTTTCATGTCCGATGCAGACGTGGCAGAGGAAGCCAGAGTGCGTGGTGTGACGCGGGCAATGGTTTCCATGGAAAAGGCATGCCGGCTGGACGGGGACTTGATTTTTGCAGTGGGAAATGCCCCGACAGCTCTGATACAACTGGACGAACTGATTCGTGCAGGAAAGCTGCTGCCGAAGCTGATCATCGGCGTGCCGGTGGGGTTTGTCAACGTGGTGGAAGCCAAGGAACTGATCATGGCACAGGAGCAGGTGCCATATATTGTGGCAAAGGGGCGAAAGGGCGGCAGCAATGTGGCGGCGGCGATCTGTAATGCGTTGCTGTATCAGCTGTACCGGTAAAAACAGAATTGGAACCGGAGAAATTTTCAGCACAAACACAAAATATAATATATAAGGCAATACCGCACAAAGAGCGTCTGGC
>NZ_KI260336.1:49510-51495 GCF_000468015.1 Ruminococcus callidus ATCC 27760
CTGTCGCACAATCTTTGTGCGGTATTGCCATAAAGGAGATCTCTGATGCATAATCCAATACAAGACCTTACCAAAAAGGAATGGCTCCTCTGGCTGGGATCGCTGTTGATCGTCATTCTTTCCAATCTGGTATCCGGCAGTGTGGACGTTCTGACACTGGTTGCCGTCTGTGTGGGCATTACTTCGCTGATCTTTGCCGCAAAGGGAAACGTCTGGGCACAGATTCTGATGATCGTGTTCAGCATTCTGTACGGCATCATTTCGTGGCGGTTCCGCTACTGGGGTGAGATGATTACTTATCTGGGCATGACCATGCCCATGGCGGTCTGGTCTACGATCACGTGGATCCGGAACCCGTCAAAAAACGGAAACGAAGTGGAGATCCAGAAGCTGAACCGGAAACATATTGCGGGGCTTTCTGTTTTCAGCGTGGCGGTAACTGCGGCGTTTTACTACATTTTGCACATGCTGGATACGCCGAATATCGTGTTCAGTACCATTTCCGTTACCACCAGTTTCCTGGCGGCATCGCTAACCATGCTGCGTTCCTCTTATTATGCGTTGGGGTATGCCATGAACGATATTGTGCTGATCGTGCTGTGGGTGCTGGCATCGCTGAAAAATCCGGCGTATATCCCGGTGGCAGTGAACTTTGCGATTTTCTTTCTGAATGACCTGTACGGGTTTGTCAGCTGGAAAAAGCGGGAAGCAGTGCAGGGGTAGTTTCTCTTTCTCATGGAATGATTCTAAAAAAGGCAGCGGGAATTCTTTCCCACTGCCTTTCGTGTTTTTCTATTTTTCATGGTGCTGTTTTTGCAGCTGCAAAAAATCTTCCGCCAGCTGTTGTGCGGCGGCGTAAGAATCCAGGTGGTAGCATCTTGCCCGAAACTGTGCTGCCCCATAGAGTCCGGTCATGTACCACGCCGCATGCTTTCGGGCATCGCGAATGGCGATCTCCGGCGGCTTCTGGGGATTGCATTCCAGAATCAGCCGCACATGCCGGAGCATGGTTTCCATGCGTTCTTCCAGCGTAGGCGGCACTACCAGTTCGCCGGACATTGCCGCCTGAATCTCCCGAAACAGAAACGGATTCCCATAGGTGCCCCGTCCTGCCATGACCAGATCACAGCCGGTCTGCTCATACAGTGCAAGGCACTCCGCCGCAGTCTGCACATCGCCGTTGCCGATGACGGGAATGGACACTGCCTGCTTGACTTCCCGAATGGCGTTCCAGTCGGCTTTGCCGCTGTACAGCTGGGATTTGGTTCTGCCGTGTACGGTAATTGCGGCGGCACCGGCAGCTTCCATTGCCTGTGCAAAGGGGACGGCGTTGATGCTGTTCTCGTCCCAGCCCAGCCGGAACTTGACTGTGACCGGTACGCTGCTCTCCCGCACGGCAGCCCGCACGATCTCCTGTGCCAGCGGAATGTTCCGCATCAGGGCACTTCCTGCACCGGTGGCAACTACCTTATGTACCGGACAGCCCATGTTGATGTCGATCCAGTCCGGTTCGTACTGCTGCACCAGTGCGGCGGCTTTTCCCACGAATTCCGGCTCGCTGCCGAACAGCTGCAAGCCCATGGGGCGTTCCGGCTCGGTAATGGTGCAGAGTTCTGCGGAGCCTTTGTCCCCGTAGCACAGCCCCTTGACGGAAACCATTTCGCTGACGGTGGCAGCTGCCCCGAAGCTGCGGCAGAGCAGCCGGTAGGCACGGTCGGCAACGCCTGCCATTGGTGCCAGAATTGCCGTGCGGGGCAGGGCGGTCTTTCCGAGGGTGAATGCGGTTTGTATTGTCTGCATGAGGGTTCTCCTTATGATAATGTTTGATACTTTGTGCGGTGTTGCCCTATATTATAACATAGTTTTGGCGGAATGTAAACGGGGATTTTGAAAATCTCGAAAATGTCTGCACAGTGCCTGAACTGCCGCCGGTAATTCTGTTGGATACCTGCGGCAATACCGCACAAAGAGCGTCTGGCGACTTT
>NZ_KI260336.1:51595-60080 GCF_000468015.1 Ruminococcus callidus ATCC 27760
ATCTGTCGCACAATCTTTGTGCGGTATTGACCTGCCATATTTTGTCCACGTGTCGAAAACAGATGATTCTGTTTCATGAACGCATTTTGAAAATTAGTGGCTTTTTGCAGAAACTGCTTGACATGACAGGCGAATTTGGGTATAATAAAAGTGTTGGAGAATTTTGCAAGAAGTTCCCCAAAAAAAGCATGCAATGAGATTGCTGCAAATTATCAGGAGGTAGTACCAATGGCATTGACTAACAACAAGAATGTGCTGCAGTGGGTCGACGAAATGGTCGCTCTGACAAAGCCGGCTAAGGTCGTATGGATCGACGGTTCTAAAGAACAGCTGGATGCACTGACAGAAGAAGTAACTTCTCTGCCGGAAGGCAATCATGACAAGATGTACAAGCTGAATCCGGACAAGCTGCCGGGCTGTCTGTATCATCGCACACTCCCGAACGACGTTGCTCGTGTAGAGGATCGTACCTTTATCTGCTCTAAGACAAAGGAAGGTGCAGGTCCGACCAACAACTGGATGGATCCGGAAGAAATGAAGGCAAAGCTCATTCCGCTGTATGACGGCGTAATGAAGGGCAGAACCATGTACGTGATCCCGTATTCTATGGGTCCGATCGGTTCTCCGCTGGCAAAGGTTGGCGTTGAGCTGACTGACTCCATCTATGTTGTTCTGAACATGAACATCATGACTCGTATGGGTGCAGATGCATTTAAGAATCTGGGTGACACCTCCAACGACTTCGTTCGTGGTCTGCACTCCAAGGCAGATGTTGATCCGGAAAAGCGTTATATCGTACAGTTCCCGGAAGAAAACACGATCTGGTCCATCAACTCCGCTTACGGCGGCAACGTTCTGCTGGGCAAGAAGTGCTTCGCTCTGCGTATCGCTTCCTTCCAGGGCAAGAACGAAGGCTGGATGGCTGAACACATGCTGATCCTGGGCGTTCAGAAGCCGAACGGCGAAACCAAGTATATCACTGCTGCTTTCCCGTCTGCTTGCGGTAAGACCAATCTGGCTATGCTGATCCCGCCGGAGGGTTATAAGAAGAATGGCTATAAGGTATTCACAGTCGGCGACGACATCGCCTGGATGAAGCCGGGCAAGGACGGCAGACTGTATGCAATCAATCCGGAGAATGGTTTCTTCGGTGTTGCTCCGGGTACCAATGACCACTCCAACCCGAACGCTCTGGCTTGCACCAAGTCTGACACGATCTTCACCAACGTTGCTCTGAACAATGCAGACAACACTGTTTGGTGGGAAAAGCTGGATAAGAATCCGCCGGTTGACGCAACTGAGTGGACTGGCAAGAAGGTAAATGGTCCGGAATTCATCGCTGAAGGCGGCAAGCTGGCTCACCCGAACTCCAGATTCACCTCTCCGGCAAAGAACTGCCCGTGCCTCTCTCCGGAATTCAACAATCCGGAAGGTGTACCGATCTCCGCAATCATCTTCGGCGGTCGTCGTGCATCTACCACTCCGCTGGTATATCAGTCCTTCGACTGGACACACGGCACCTATATGGGTTCTGCTGTTTCTTCTGAAACAACCGCAGCTGCTACCGGTGCAGTCGGCGTTCTGCGTCACGACCCGATGGCTATGAAGCCGTTCATCGGTTACAACGTAGGTGACTACTGGGCACACTGGCTGGAAATGGGCGAAAAGCTGGGCGACAAGGCTCCGAAGATCTTCAACGTAAACTGGTTCAAGACCGACGATGAAGGCAACTTCCTGTGGCCGGGCTTCGGCGACAACATGCGTGTTCTGGACTGGATCATCAAGCGTTGCGAAGGCACTGTAGACGCTGTTGAAACTCCGATCGGCTATGAGCCGAAGGCTGAGGACATCAACGTTGACGGTCTGGTTTACGAGGGCAAGCAGTTCACTTCCGATGACATCGCAGACCTGCTGAAGCTGGATATGGATAAGTGGGAATCTGAGATCACCGAGATGCGTAGATACTATGATGAAGACATCAAGGCTAAGGGCGGCAACATTCCGGCTGCTCTGTACGAACAGCTGGATAAGCTGGAAGACCGCATCAAGAAGGCTGCAAAGTAAGGAACATTTTTTCTGGCATAAAAAATAATTGCGTGATTGCATAAAAAGAGGACGTTTCCGTTTCGGCGGAAGCGTCCTTTTTGATTTCAGAGCATGTTCTTGTGCGGGTTGACCTGTACGGAAAAGTGCATCTGCCCTGCGGCAGTTTTCCAGTCGCTTTGTTCCATATCCTTGTAGCACTGGCTCCAGAGGCATGGCTCCACATCGAACACGTCTGCGTGATATTCGGAAACGGTTTCCCGAAATGCCGCCTGACACAGCCTTGTGATCTCCTGTGATGCCGCTTCAAAATCGCCCTCGCCTTCTAGGAAAATGGCGGCGGTGACGTGGAATCCGTCCGGCAGTTTTTCCGCGGAAAGCTGTGTTTTGGCAGACGAAACAGTGTAGCTGCCGCTTTCTGTGGAGAACTGTTCCGGATAATTGTCCCCGCGGAGCCAGCAGAGTCCGGAAACCGCATCTGGAGAAAGGGCAGCGGAGAGGTTCGTTTTGGTTGCAATGGCGGCGGAAAATCCGTCCTCTGTCATCAGGGGAACCAGTGCCGTGCCGGAAGCCGTGTCCCATTCCCGCAGAATGGTGAACAGGTCGGTTTCCGGCAGCTGTCCGGCGTGTTCCGCCTGCCGCAGCTGTTCTACGGTTTTGGTGGTGTCCTCCTGTGCAAGGGTGATGCCGTCGGCGGAACATGCCACCTTGCAGGCGGGGGACAGGCGGTACTGCTGCATCAGATCGTCCAGCTGTTCTCCAAATGCGGGATTTTCATAGGCAATCAGTTCTAGATGCCCCAGAAAAAGTGTTTTTCCTACCGGAACGGCGGCGTTGGCAACTGCCTGAGAAACGGAACTGCCCTTGCCGTAGGCAATCGCTTTTGATTCGTGAAAGTCGTGCAGCAGTACCGTCGGCGTGTCAGGAGATCGCAGTTCGATCGCCTGTAGATATGCCCTGTCCCGCACTTGGGTGGCGGCACAGCCGGTGCAGAGCAGCAGGACTGCCGCAGTCAATCCAGCCGGAAATGCAATGGTATATTTCATAGGAAACAGTTCCTCCTTTCGGGCGTTGCCAGCAGCAGAACCGGATCAGAACTCCCAGATACCGGAAACAGAAATTTTTGAAGCTGCCCCCGCAATGCCCAGCATAGACAGCAGACAGAGGGTACTGGTGTAACGCAGCTTCGGAAAGCACAGCCTTAACAGATGTGCCGCCAGCACGGCGAACAGCGTGATCCGCAGCACGCAGAGCATGACGAATACCAAGATATAAAGGGCATCAGCACGCTGGGTGCTCAGGGGCTGGGAAACGGAAACAATGGCGAAAAACGGGTGGCTGGCTTTTGCCATGCGGCTGCCCAGCACTGCCATGCCCAGCACGGAAAGATAGCTGCCCAGCAGGAACTTTCCCACCCATACCGGCACAATGCTGCGGTAGGTTTTCTTCTCGGAAAAGTCCAGCAGCAGAAACAGCAGCGGCAGTTCGTCTGCGGTGGTCATGCTGCGGAAAAAGCCTTTCCAAATGGTATCGTTGGGGGAGAGTGCCAGATTCTGCGGTTCTGCCTGCGGAATGGCACCAATACACATGATCGCCAGCGTAATCAGCAGGATTCCCAGAATCATGGTGCTGCTGCGGGCAATGGTCTGGATCCCCAGCGATACGGTGTACAGACATACCAGTGCAATCAGTGCCGCCGCCAGAAACTTTTCCGAAAAGGGCAGGGAAATTTCCTGTGAGGTCTGCTGTAACTGGACAAAGGAAGTTCCGCCGCGAAACAGCAGATAGACAATAAAGCACAGGGGCAGAATGCGGTGCCTGCGTGCACATTCGCCAAAACAGAACCCTGTCCGATAGAGCAGCAGTATGGGAATACAGAGCAGCAGCTGTACCGCGGTGGCAATGGCAGCCCCGAAAATGCCCTCAATGGTGAACGGCTCGGTTCGGCAGAGCAGGGGAAAGGCGGCACTGCCCAGCAGAACCGCAAAGATCTGGTTGGAACGGAGTTTATTCATGGTATTCCTCCACGGTGAAACTGCCGGACTGCATCTTGCGGAAGCTGACCCGCGTCAGGGTATCCCGAAAACCCTTTTTGTACAGCGGGGCAATGGGTGCTGTGATCGGGAAGCCGAAGCTTTCGCCGGCACAGAGATTGAACAGCACGGCTGCTCCCAGCAGACTGATGCCGAACAGCCCCCAGAATCCTGCAATCAGCAGAAACGCCAGCCGCAGCAGGGTGATGCTCTGTGCCAGATCGGGCACGACGAAGCCGGCAATAACGGCAATGGCGGTGACGGTGAGCATGGGGGTGCTGATCAGTCCGGAGGCAACTGCCGCGTCTCCGATGATCAGTCCGGCGACAATGCTCACGGCACCGCCTACGGCTTTGGGCAGCCGCAGACCGGCTTCCCGTATGATCTCGTAGACCAGCAGCACACCAATTGCTTCGGCAGTCAGGGAAATGGGGGCGTTTTCCTCGGCATCTGCCAGAATCAGCAGCAGGGTGCGGTTCAGCAGTTCGGGGTGGTGCAGGGCAATCGCCACATACAACGCCGGCAGCAGCACTGCCACCAGAAAGGCGGCGTACTTGATCCAGCGAACCAGCGTGGCATAGGCAGGACGATAGCAGTAGTCGTCCATAGTCTGGAAGCTTTCGCAGAACAGCTTGGGAATCACCAGTGCGAAAGGCGTGCCGTCGATCAGCAGCCCGACGCGTCCCTCCAGCAGCTTGGCACAGAGCACGTCCGGTCGCTGGGTAGTGCCCACAGTGTCGAACAGACAGCCGCGGCGGTTCTCCAGAAAGGGCTGGAGGTAGCCGGAAGAGAGTATGGACTCCAGTTCCATTTCGTCCAGCCGTGCCTTGATCTGTGCGATCAGGGATTGGGGCACGCGGTCTGCCATGTAGCAAAGGCAAAGGTCTGTCTGGCTTTTGGAACCTTTGACAAACAGTTCCAGTTTCAGCTGCGGGGTTTTCATGCGGCGGCGAAGCAGGGACATATTCACGCGGACAACTTCAATGAAGCCGTCCTTTGCTCCCATGACGTTGTCCTCGCCGGAGGGCTCGCTGACGGAACGCTTGTCGTAGCCCTGTATCCCGAATACCAGTGCAGAATCGGCTCCGTCCAGCACCAGCACGGCAAAGCCGGAGTTCAGAAACCGGAACAGGTCAGCATAGGTGCTTGCCTCTGCACGGTCGATAGAATACAGCTGGTGATTCCGGATAAAGGCGAAAACATTTGCCGCAGTGGGGCATTCCAGCCGGATCGCGGTAATGGGCTTGAGGATCAGTTCCGTCATGGTGGACGTAGACAGCATGCCCTCACAGCAGAGCAGGGCGGCAGGCAGCCCGCTGAGAACAAATTCGTTGACCAGCAGGTCTGACGAACCCTCTGCAATGGTGCGGATCTTGCTGAGGTTAACAGAAAGCTGCGGCGAAATGGTCTGTTGTAATAAAATCTCTGTGTGGTTTTGTTGCATAGGGCAACCTCCCGAATGGATTCACGGCAGGACTGCCGTTCTGTTTTCAGTATGCCGCTTTCTCAAAAAAAGATGCAAAATGGATTGCTTTTTTTCCGGAGATGTGCTATAATAAAGTGGATATTTTGTCGAAGAAAGGACGCTTTTATGAAACAACACATTTGGATATACGGGAAAAGGCTGGCGGCAGTACTCACTGGTATCGCCTGCCTTTGTGCGGCGGCTGGCTGCTCCAAGACCAACGAGATCAACGACAGTGCGGCAGTTCCGGCAAACGCACCGGTTTCGGACAGCTCCGCAGACAGCGGTGAAACGCCGTCCGACGATAGCACCGCAGATTCCACCGCAGAAGCCGGCGGCGATACTTCCATTCACGTGGTCGCGGTGGGGGACAATCTGGTACAGCAGTGCGTGTATCAGAGTGCACAGGCACACTCCAACGACGGGACAAGCTATAATTTCGATTATTGCTATGACAACATCAAGCCGCTAATCAACGGTGACCTGAATATCATCAATCAGGAAACGCTGATCTGCGGCGATGGCTTCGAGGTGTCCGGCTCCAATTTCAACTTCAATTCGCCGGTGGAACTGGGGGATGCCGTGGTGGGCATGGGCTTCAATGTTATCACCATGTGCAACAATCACCTGCTGGACAAGGGTGAAAGCGGACTGAACGGCTGCCTGAACTACTGGGATCAGAAGATGCAGCAGTATCCGGACATTCTGGCATGCGGAGTCTATCGGGACTATGTGGACATGCAGCAGCATATCCGCACCAAGGAATTCAACGGAAAAACAGTGGCATTTCTTAGCTACACCGAGAATACCAATGGCTATTCGCTGCCGGACAACTCTGAACTGGAGATCGTGTATACCTCACAGGAGGACATTATCCAGCAGCAGATCGCCGCAGCCAAGGAAATTGCGGACGTGGTAGTAGTGACCTGTCACTGGGGCGTGGAGGATACCTACAACGTTACCGACGGCGTAAAGGCACTGGCACAGAAAATCATTGACTGGGGCGGCGATGTGATTATCGGCACCCACCCGCATGTAGCACAGACAATGGAATATCTGACCCGTCCGGACGGTACGCAGGGCTTTGTGTTTTATTCGCTGGGGAATTTCATTTCTGCCCAGACGGACAACATGAACCTGATCGGGGAACTGGCAGACTTCAACATTGTAGCGAAAGAGGACGGCTCTGTGACCATTGAAGATGTCAAGGTTTCGCCGGTGATTACCCAGTTTGACGACGGGCGGGAATCCAATCTGCGGCTGTATCCTTACAGCATGTATACGGATGAACTGGCTGCCCAGCATGGACTGCCCTATTGTTCGTCCAGTACAGGTCCGTCCTATCAGGTGTGGAGCATGGAGAAGATTCGGGAACTGTTCGACATCTCTGTGCCGGAGCAGTTCCGGAATTACAATTGATAGGGAGAGAGAAAATCTTATGAGAATCATCTGGAAAGGCAAATTTGACGGCAACGAGGAGAGTTTGCCTCACGGAGAGCACAAACCCAATGCGGTGAAATTCCAGGAAATTGACGACATCAAAAAATTGGGGTTGGTTTTGAATTTGCTTTCTGTGCCGCTTATGATCGTGACATATGCCATTGTGCTGCTCCGCGGCGGCTTTGATGTGATACTGGAACACTTTTGGATATACTGGGCGGGAATTCTGGCGGCAATTGCCTGCCTGATTCCCCATGAGTTTATCCACGCCATGTGCTTCCGGAAAGAGGCGTATATCTACACCAATCTGAAAAACGGTATGCTGTTTGTGGTTGCAACGGAGGATATGAGCAAGAGCCATTTTATTGTGATGAGCCTGATGCCGAACCTGATATTCGGATTTGTGCCGTTCCTGCTGTACCTGATTTTTCCGCAGCTGGGATTTCTGGGTATACTGGGAGCGACTTCTATTCCGATGGGCATCGGGGACTATTACAATATCATCAATGCCCTGACACAGATGCCCAAGGGAGCGAGAACGTATCTCCATGGCTTTCACTCCTACTGGTATCTGCCGGAAGAACATGCAGAGCAGGCGGAATAATATGTACGGGACGGTGGAAACAGCGTCCCGTTTTTTGTGTGCCGTAATCAGCCGAAATATGCCGTGGGATCTACATACACGCCGCTTTTCTGCACTTCCAGATGCAGGTGCGGCTCCAGGGCACTCTCCAAGTCCGGACTGGCACCGGTCACACCGATTTTCTGTCCGGTCTGTACCGTGTCGCCCTCCCGCACTTCCAGCGAGCCGTCCAGACCGCAGTACCGGCTGGTCACGCCGTTGTCGTGGTCAATGGTCACGGTATAGCCCCACAGGGCATCGCTGCACACTTTGCTGACAGTACCGGTATCTATGGCGAAAACGTCTGCACCGGCGGCACAGCTGAGGTCTACGCCGTTGTGTGTCTGCCATGTACCGGTGGTTTCGGACTTGATGAGTTCGCCGTCACTGAACGGGTTCAGGATCGCAAAGTCTGCCAGCGGCGGGGTCAGCTGGTGTACCGGTGCTTCTTCCGGCGGAACTGTTTCCGGAACTGTTTCTGCTGCGGTGGCTGCTGTTTCTGTTGCCGGTGCAGTGGTGGCTGCCGGCGGGGCAGTGGTTTCTGCGGGCTTCGCCACGTCAGTCTGCACGCCGACAACAGGGGCTTCGTAGGGTTCCGTTTCGGATTCGGTCAGTTCCATCTGTTCGTTCAGGGAATTGAGGTTCTGCTCCAGTGTCTGACTGGTCTGGCGGTACGCAAAGACACAGGCGGCACCGATCATCAGCAGGCTCAGGAAAAGGGCTGTGTAAAATCCGCGGAATCTGGATTTCTGTTTTGTCTGGGTTTTCATCAAAACCACCTCCAGTGCTAGTTTGCACCGGAGGAATTTTTTTATGCAGACAACAGAAAAAATGGGAAAAGTTGCTTTAGGCAATATCGCACAAAGATTGTGCGACAGATGC
>NZ_KI260336.1:60180-68967 GCF_000468015.1 Ruminococcus callidus ATCC 27760
TCGCCAGACGCTCTTTGTGCGGTATTGCCTTTACAGGTTTGTTTTTCCTGCGAATAACAGAAATGTATCAAATGTCGGCTTGCAATTGCTGGGAAAATAGGGTATAATAGAAAAGCACTGCACAGAAATGTGCGAATCTGTTGGGAACAAGGAGAGATTCTATGAAACCAAAAAAGGCGGGCAGTGTCAGACGGCTGCTGCCCTATATGAAAGGGTATTGGAAAGAGTGCATTCTCGGACCGATATTCAAGCTGCTGGAGGCGATCTTTGAACTGATCGTGCCGCTGGTAACTGCGAAAATGATCGACGTGGGTATCGCCAATCGGGATACCGGATACATCTGGAAAATGGGCGGGGCAATGTTCCTGCTGGCGGCGTGCGGACTGGCATTCGCTTTGATTTGCCAGTATTACGCTTCCAAGTGTGCCTACGGCTTCGGCACGGCACTGCGGCGGGCACTGTACCGCCATGTGAACACCCTTTCGCACAGTGCGGTAGACCGTATCGGTACGGCTTCGCTGATCACCCGAATCACCAGCGATTCCAATACGGTGCAAAGCGGTCTGAACATGGTGATTCGTTTAGCGACCCGCTGCCCGTTCCTGATTATCGGTGCGGCAATTATGGCAATGCGGATCGACCTGAAGCTGTCCATTATTTTCCTGATCGCCATTCCGATCATCGGCGTGCTGCTGTACAGCGTGACCTGCTGGACGATTCCCCGCTACGGTGAGAATCAGGGCAAACTGGACAACATTGCACGGCATACCCGTGAAAATCTGGACGGTGTCCGTGTTATTCGGGCGTTCTCCAGACAGGACGAGGAAATCGAATCCTACCGGAATGACTGCGATGTATTCGCCAAGCGTTCCATTGCCGTGGGCAGAGTGGGTGCGATTCTGAATCCGGCTTCTTTCTTCATTATGAATATGGGCATTGTGGCAGTGCTGTGGTTCGGCGGCATTCGCGTGGACACCGGTCATCTGACACAGGGTGAACTGACTGCATTTGTCAACTACATGACACAGATTGCCCTGTCCATGGTACGTATGGCGGAACTGTTGATCTCCTTTAATAAGGCGGCGGCTTCTGCCAAGCGAATTTCCGACGTGCTGGCAGAGGAGCCGGAGATCACAGACGGCGAAAAGCCTCTGACGGTACAGGAACAGGCTCCGGTGCTGGCATTCGATCACGTGACATTTGCCTATCCGGACGGCGGTGAGGCTGCCATTCATGACATCAGCTTTAGCCTGCGGGCAGGAGAAACGCTGGGCATTATCGGCGGTACCGGCAGCGGTAAGAGTACCATTGCCAACCTGATCCCGCGGTTCTACGACACCACTGAGGGAACGGTGCGAATCTACGGCGAAGATGTCCGCAGCTACACACTGGATTCCCTCCGGCAGATAATCGGCGTGGTGCCACAGAAGGCATCTCTGGTCAGCGGTACGATCGCGGAAAACCTTCGCTGGGGAGATGCGGCGGCAGATGACGCAGAACTGGAACATGCCTGCAAAATTGCACAGGCGTGGGAATTCGTCAGCCAGACCTCCAGGGGACTGGAAACGAAGGTGACACAGGGCGGACGCAGCCTGTCCGGCGGACAGAAGCAGCGTCTGACCATTGCCCGTGCACTGGTAGGACACCCGAAGCTGCTGATTCTGGACGACAGTATGAGTGCACTGGACTATGCCACCGACTTGGAACTGCGGCGGCAGCTGGCGGCGGAAATGGGCGATGTGACAAAGATCATGATCTCCCAGCGTGCCACTTCCATTCAGCATGCTGACCACATTTTGGTCATGGACGACGGAAAGTGTGTGGGCTATGGCACACATGACGAATTGCTGGTACAGTGTCCGGTCTATGCGGATATTTACCACACACAGATGCAGTGAGGAGGGAAAGTTTATGCTGACAGTCATTCGGCGAATTTTATCGTATACCAAGCCGTGCCGCAAGGAACTGCTGGGAATGCTGCTCTTTGCGTTGATCGGCACAGGACTTTCCCTGTTTGTGCCGATCCTTATTGGTAAGGCAGTGGACTGCGTGGTTGCTGTACACGAGGTAGACTTTCCACAGCTGTGGAAAATCATCATCGTTCTGGCACTGACCATTGCCGTCAGTGCCCTGTTCCAGTGGCTCATGTCCCTCTGTACCAACCGTCTGGCGGCACACACCATTCGCGACCTGCGGTGCGACCTGTTCAGCCACTTGCAGCATGTCCCGCTGCGGTACATCGACGGACAGGCGAGAGGGGATCTGATCGGCAGAGCCGTTTCGGATATGGAGATCATTTCTGACGGTTTCCTACAGGCGTTCACCCAGTTTGTCACTGGTATTTTCACCATTCTGGGTACGCTGATCTTTATGCTGACGATCAACGTCCGCATTACCATTCTGGTAGTCATTCTCACGCCGATCTCCCTGCTGGTTGCGGCGAAAATTACACAGATGTCCCGTTCCTCCTATCTGAAATCCTCCGATGCCCGCGGAGCACTGGGCGGTCTGGTGGAGGAGATGATCGGCTCCCAGAAAGTGGTCAAGGCGTTTACCTATGAAAAGCGTGCGGAAGAACGGTTTGACGTATACAATACTGAATTGCAGCAGACCGGAGCAAAGGCAACATTTTTCGGTTCTATCACCAATCCGGTGACACGTTTTGTCAACGCTCTGATCTATGCCGCTGTGGGTGTCTGCGGAGCACTGGCAGCTACCGGCAATGTGCCGCTGATCGGTGTGATCACCGTTGGTCAGCTGGCAAGCTTCCTCACCTATGCCAACCAGTACACCAAGCCGTTCAACGAGATCAGCGGCGTGGTGGCAGAACTGCAAAACGCCGTGGCTTCTGCAAAGCGTGTGTTTGCAGTCATTGACGAACCGGCGGAGTCGGACGACAGCCACCTGCCGGAACTGCAAAACTGCAACGGCACCATGCAGCTTTCCCATGTGAAATTTTCCTATGTGCCAGACCGTCCGCTGATTACGGATTTCAATCTGGACGTACACTGCGGACAGCGAATCGCCATTGTAGGGCCTACCGGCTGCGGCAAGACTACACTAATCAATCTGCTGTTGCGGTTCTATGACGTAGACGGCGGCGAAATTTCCGTGGCAGGGCAGAACATTGCCGGTGTCACACGGGACAGCCTGCGTGCCTGCTATGGCATGGTGTTGCAGGAAACGTGGCTGTTCACGGGAAGTATTGCGGAAAATATCGCCTACAGCCGACCGGACGCGACACGGGAAGAAATCGTGGCTGCGGCGAAAGCTGCCTATGCAGACGGCTTTATCCGCCGGCTGCCCAAGGGATATGACACGGTGCTGACAGAGGACGGCAGCGGCTTGTCACAGGGACAGAAGCAGTTGCTCTGCATTGCCCGCATCATGCTGACAGACCCGCCGTTCCTGATTCTGGACGAAGCCACCAGCAGCATTGACCTGCGGACGGAGCAGCGGATCCAGAAGGCATTTGAAAAGCTGATGGCAGGCAAGACCAGCTTTATCATTGCTCACCGTCTTTCCACGATCAAAAGTGCAGACTGGATTCTGGTGATGAATCAGGGAAATGTGCTGGAACAGGGAACGCACGATTCGCTGATGGCACAGAAGGGCTTCTACGCAAACCTGTATCAGAGTCAGTTTGCAGACAGCGAAACTACAGAATAGCAGCGTAAATTACACTATGGCAATACCGCACAAAGAGCGTCTGGCGACTTTGCACGCCATCTGCTTGCAAATTTTTCGTCATATTTCACAAAAATGCTCGTGAATACATCAAGTATTCACTCTGCTTTTTGCTCCATCTGACGGAAAATTTGACGACGCATCTGTCGCACAATCTTTGTGCGGTATTGACGTAAGAATAACAGAATGCCCCCGACTTTCTTTTTGGAAAAATCGGGGGCATTTGGTTTGGGTAGTGTTGCCCTTTGGATATTGCTGCGTGTTCAGGCGTGTCTGGTTTCCTGTTGCTCCAGATGGTGGAAGAAATCCGCCTCTGCCTGATTGCAGGCTTTGCCGTTTTCACTGTACAAGTTCAGGTGGAATACGTGGCTGTCTGACGGTACGCCCTCGCCGTATTCCGCAAAGGTGAACGGTATCCCGCATGCTTCCAGCCGCTGCCGCATCGGCGTTGTGCGGGGACGCAGCCCGTCGTTGACACTTGCCATGAGATACGAGGGCGGAAAGCTGCTGTTCATATAGGTGAGAACTTGTTCAAACAGCTTCTGCTGTTCCGGAGCGGCTTCCTGTGTGTAAATGTTTTTGTGTATATTTTCCAGTGACATGTCATAGATGCCGCAGTTCAGAGCAGTGCCGTCCGGCAGCTGGTCATAGGTGGCAAAGTCCAGCTGTTCCCGATAGGCGGCGTTTCCTGCCAGAATGCAGTACTGGCTGACCAGCTGGGCACCGGCGGAATCGCCTACCAGAAACCAGTGGGGGTTGGACGTGTACTGCTTCCGGTGTGCCAGTGTCCAGCGAATCACCTGACACACATCGGCAATGGCAGCCGGATAGGGGTGCTCCGGAGCAAGGCGATAGTTGCAGTTTACCACCACGAAACCCAGTTCCGCCATGTGCATGCAGTAGAACCGGTACAGTTCCTTGTCCCCATAGAACCAGCCGCCGCCGTGAATGCTGATCAGCACCGGCAGATTTTCGCCGTTTTGCACCGGACGGTATACGTCCAGCAAGTGCTCCGTGATGCCGTCACCGGCGTAGTCCAGATCGCAGAATTTTTCTATGCCCTGCGGCTCCTGCAAGCCGCTGTCCCGCTTGGCATCATTTGCCGCCCAAGCAATGCGGCTTTCCTGTATTTCCTTTGGAATGTTCATTAGTTTTCCTCCCATATCTGTATGGTTTTCAGAATGTCCTGATAGACCAGTTCTTTTTGCGGTTCGTTGAGAATCTCGTGCCGCATCGCCGGAAACAGTCTGGCGGTCACGTTTTGGTATCCCACACTGCGGAGCAGTTCCGCTGCCTGCTGGAATTTCTGGTCGCTGTCGCGGCAGGGATCCTCTGCACCGGAGAGAAACCGGATCGGCAGTTCCGGCTGTGTCACCCGCCAGTCCTCTGTGCTGTAGACTGTCCGCAGCAGATAGAGCAATGCTTCGTAGCCGTTCAGGGAAAAGTTGAAGCTGCAAAGCGGATCTGCGTTGTATGCATCTACCACGGCGGGGTCACTACAGATCCATGCGTTAGGTCTGTCTTCTTCCCGAAACGGTTTCTGGAATCCGCCGAACAGTGCTTCTGCCAGAATCGGGCTGTGATACTGTGCACCCTTTTTCCTGGCGAGCAGTGCCCGCACCCGTTCGCCCAGCCCCATGCCAAAAACGGCACTGGGAGAGCCGCAGACGAACACACCGTCCGGCACATCGGGATACCGTTTCAGATAGCACCGCACCACCAGCGAACCCATGCTGTGCCCGAACAGATACAACGGCAGTTCCGGATACTGTTCCCGTATCCAACGTGTCACCTGATAGAGGTCGGAAACGATCGCCGTGCCGCCGTCCGGATAAAAGTACCCCAGATCTTCCGGCTGGCGGACGCTTTCACCGTGTCCGCGGTGGTCGTGAATGATGCAGAGATAGCCGTGGTCTGCCATTTCCTGTAGGAACGGCAGGTAGCGTTCCTTGTGCTCGCACATGCCGTGTGCCACCTGTAGAATGCCCCGACAGGGTTCCTGCTCCGGACGAACCACCAGCCCATGCAGCAGCAGGCGGTCATGGTGGGATTCCAACACAAATGTTTCTGTCATATGCTGTCCTTTCTGTGTGTGGTTTTGGTTTGCTTATCATATAGTATACCAAAAAAGTTGGCGGTTGTCTATATGCAGGTATTTCGCATTGTATCACAATTGTAAATTCTAAGTCAAAAAGGTTTTGAAAATGAAAAAGGAGCGATTGGAGTCGCTCCTTTCTTTTCGTAAATAATCAGTATGAAAATATGAAATCTAAGTTACTGGATATGTTTGCTTTAAATATGCTGTCAGCATTTCCGGAATGTACTGGTAGTGATGTGTGTGATATAATTGATAGGTGACATTTGCATTATGAGATTCCAGCCGCTGATTCAGCTTTTCCAAACCTTCTAGTGTAGTATCATGACCGTTATAGTATTCGCTGTAGTCAGAGTCTTCCAACGTTCCGCCACACAGAAAAACCTTTTTATCAAGTGTATCATTCCTGTCAAAATAGCCGTAATCATTGCTGTAGTCTTCGGGATCAACACCTAGTTCTTCATGATACAAATTCCAAAATGCCGGACTTCCAATAATGTAATTCCCAAACGGCTGATTTTCATATAAATCAGACTGAAATAATGCTTCATGTGTAAAAACGCCGCCGTTGGAATGTCCATACAGTGTTGAATTCGTATAATCAATAGAATAATTTTCTCCAAGATACGGCATTAGATTATCCGTGATAAAGTCAAGCAGCATACTGCCTTTTTGAATAAAATAGGTGATGCGGTTGTCGTTGTCAGTGCCGTCAATGTTGTAATCATATCCCAGACTGACAAGTATAACAGGAGCTGCTTCACCATTTTCCATGACGCTTCTCAGTTCTGTACAATTTCCAAATCGCCATACACCGTCTGTCAGAAAAAATACGGGATATGTTTTGCTGTTATCATAGTCCGGCGGTAGAGTGACATGCACCAAAAAATCAACATCTAATTCCTCATCATAAATGTTGATTTCGTCAATAGAATCCTTGATTTTCTCTACTGCATCGCGGTCATATTCCCATACGTTTCGATAATCTGCATTTTGATTGCTGGCATACAGGGACTGATCTGTTGCATCAATGCTTCCCGCCGGAAGCACCTCATATTCTCCGGTTTGCAATGCCTCATTGGCAATCCTCATACGAAGTATGTCATTCTCAATTTCCGCATCAGAATAATCATACTGCTTTTCGTCTTCCCTAATCCAATCCAGATATTCTTCAAAATTAGCAAAGGACTTATTTTCTTGTGCACCATCATTGCTGAGTGCAAAGTCAATTGTGCCGCCGTCATAATTGGGATCACTGTTTGGAACGGGATATAACAGCAAAACATCATCTACAAGAATATATTTTAAAGGTAATTGCTCACTGCCATTTATCAATTGCTCCAATTTTTGACATTCTTCTTCTGTCATATTGCTGCGATTATTCTCAAGAGTTTCGCGAAGTTCATCTGCTGCATAATACTCAACACAAACTTTATGTTCTGATGTTACAGCAGATTCTGTTTGTGCTTCAGAAGCGTCATCAAGAAGTGTAAGTTCATGTTTGCTCACAGATTTCAGTTCAGTTGGTGTCATCTGATTGGTGAGTTGTATCTTTTCAGAATCTTGTAGATTCTCTGCTGCGGATTCATGATTGCCAGTTGTACTTGTATTGCTTTTGCAGGCAGTTGATGATACAAGCATGACAAATGACAAAAGAACGACTGCAATTCTTTTCATAATAGGAAAATTCCTTTTCATTTTACTAATTTTGATATGAAAATCGAAACTTATCAAAATCTCTTATACATTATACCATACTCATATCTGAAAAGTCAATAGAATATAGGAAAAATTATATGTTTTCTTTTGAATTTTGGGAAAGTTCCACTTTTTCAATGCCTTGCACAAATCGACAAAACGTGCTATAATGAAAACAAGAACTGAAAGGAAATACTGAAAAGAAAGAGGGAACTCCCATGCTTCAAGAAATGTTACAGCAGATCTCACCACTGGATTCCGCGGCTATGGAAACAGCACGACAGCACTGGGACGCGATTGCCAAGCCCCTGCACAGTCTGGGGCGGCTGGAAGATCTGGTGGTACAGCTGGCAGGCATTACCGGTACGGCGAACCTGCCGCCGCGAAAAAAGGCAGTCCTGATCTTCTGTGCAGACAACGGTGTTGTGGCAGAGGGCGTGACGCAGACCACACAGGCAGTCACTGCCGCCGTTACCCGCAATTTTACCATGGGCATCGCTTCAGTCAACGCCCTGTCCCGTGTCTGCGGGGCAGATGTTTTTCCCGTGGACATCGGCGTGGCGGAGGAACTGCACTGCGACGGCATAATTTCCAGAAAGATCGCCGCCGGCACCCGCAACTTTGCCCATGAGCCGGCTATGACGCGGGAGCAGGCAGAACGTGCCATTCTCACTGGCATTGCACTGGTGGGAGAAAAGGTCGCCGCCGGCTACAACCTGATCATCACCGGCGAAATGGGCATTGGCAACACCACCACTTCCAGTGCGGTCTTTTCCGTTTTGCAGCAGCTGCCGCCGGAGCAGGTCACCGGACGAGGTGCCGGTCTGTCCGGTGCGGGACTGCGGCACAAGGTGGAAGTCATTGCGAAAGCCATTGCCCTGCACCAGCCCGACAGGAACGATGTGCTCGATGTGCTTTCCAAGGTCGGCGGGCTGGACATCTGCGGCATGGCTGGGGCATTTCTGGGCGGTGCAGTCTACCATGTGCCGGTGCTGATCGACGGCTTTATTTCCGCGGTGGCGGCGAATTGTGCCGTGCGGCTGGTTCCTCTCTGCCGGCAGTATCTGTTCGCCTCTCACTGTTCCAGAGAGCCTGCCGGAAAGCTGGCACTGGAGGCACTGGGGCTGCGTGCCTATCTGGACTGCGACATGTGTCTGGGAGAGGGCACCGGCGGCGTGATCGGTGCCAAACTGTTCGACTTTGCACTGGCAGCATATGGCGAGATCGCCGGCTTCGATGCCGTGGGAATCGCTCCCTATGAAAAATTACAATAGGCAATACCGCACAAAGAGCGTCTAGCGACTTTG
>NZ_KI260336.1:69067-73501 GCF_000468015.1 Ruminococcus callidus ATCC 27760
CGCATCTGCCGCACAATCTTTGTGCGGTATTGCCAATAACGGCAGCACCGCATAAATCATTCCGGAAAAGGAGAGATGTACATGAAATATCAGACTACCAACCTACAGCCCACCAAGCGTTATCCTACCTATCAATTCCACGCCAGAACGGCACAGAAAAAACTGCCTGCGGAACAGGTTTTCTGCATCTGTGTGCTGGAAACCCTGCATTGGCTCCGTTCCCGCCTGAAAAAATTCAGCAGCCTGCCGGAGGACATCTGCACACCGGAGCCGGCACAATATGAAGCCTTTTCCATGCAGCAGCTGCACTCGTTTCACTCCTCGGTGGGGGCGGCTGTCGATGTGATTTATCTGGAAAACCGCGGGCTGTGGTCGTTTCAGATCACTGAGCCGGACATTGGTGCCAATCTGGGTACTCCGCAGGAACGTCCTGCGGTCAGCGGCAGAATTTTTGAAACCGAGATCTCTTTCCTGCTCTGCAAGGACGATGTGGAAGTGGGTGTCCGCACCATTTGTTCTGAACCGTCAGACAGCACGGCTCCCTGTGAAGTGTTCCGTCCTATGATCATTCCGGCACTGGCACAGAATCCCCATGTGGGATTTCTCAAAAACGGTTTTCTGCTGAACGGAAAAGCCATGGAGATTCGGAAGAAAAGCGACATTGCCTACTTTGATGCTCTCTGTCACGCAGCAGATTTCGACATGCCCCTGGTCGTTGTGGCGGACAGCGGTACAGTGCAGAAAAAGCTGGATCTGGAGCAGCTGGACGTTTCAGCTGTGCCGAAACTACAGTCCTTTTCCGCAGAGCTTTCTGCCCATAACGACATGCTGCACTTTTATGACCGCAATGTGCAGATGAATGAAGCGGAATCGACTGTGACCAAAAATCTACAGCAGCCGCTGAACCGCCGTGTCAAGCGGCATGTCAGCAGCAAGATGAAACTCAAACCGGAAGCAGCTTCGCCGGCAAAGGCGGAAACGACGGAGAAACTGCCGGTATTTCCGTTTGAGAAACTGGCGGAAAAGCTGCTGGGGTTCGGGGTGGTCTGTTTCGTGGAGCACCGCTGTCTGGAAGAATTTTCCCGCAAGTATAAGCTTGCGTTGCAGGAGGGGGACATGCTGATCCTTCGGCACGGCAGTACGGCGGAACGCTATTCCTATGCCCAGTACGCCAGGGACATGGACGGCTTTTCTCGCCAGCGGAAGCAGGAACTGCGGCAGATGCTCAAACGCGGAGCCTTTACATTTGGCAGGATCCTGTTTCATTCAGATGCACGGCTGGCAGTATTGCAGGACAGCCAGCAGGAAACCCTTTCGCTGGAGGAACGCTGCCGCATCTTACAGCAGGAAAACGACGAGCTGAAAAACCAGCTGAAAGATTTTACCCAGCAGAACACGGATATGCGTATGAATGGGGAACAGCTGCGAATCTATCAGAAGCAGCTGGCAGAAAAAGAAGCGGAACTGGAACGGCGGAATGCGGCGTATCGGGTTCTGGAACAGGAATACGATTCGAAAAAAAATTCCTATCAGCAGTCTACGGAGATCGTGCAGTTCTATCGGGAAAAGGCAGACATTGCCGCGACATTCCCCACAGACAAGGAAGCCATTCCAGAGTGGGCGGAAAAGCATTTCTCGGACAGCCTGATCTTTACCCAGCGTGCCAGAAACAGTCTGCGGAAATTCAGCAGCAAGCTGGATCTGGCAGTGATCTGTGACGGTATCCTCTATCTGAGTGCCTATGGAAAGTTCCGGCAGGGGAACCTGAGCGAGGAACTGCTGGAACTGTATGGTCAGCGATATTGCTGGGACGTGTCCCGCTGCGGGGCGGAAACCCTGCGGGTGCATCGGGAAGATTATCTGGCACAGGTGGACGACCGGAAGTATCTGCTGGACATGCACATCAAGTACGGCATCAAGGCAAAGGGACTGGCACGTCTGTATTTCTGCTGGAACGAGGAACTGCAAAAAATTGTGCTGGGGTATCTCCCCAGCCACCTGCCCACGCTGAAAAATCCCACGTAACTGCATGCTCCTGCGGCGGCGGGAAAGCTGTGCCTTGACAATCTCCTGAAAAACCGTTATAATATACCATGGAGTAATTTCGGAACAGAGCCGGCTCGGCTCAAATGGAAGGAAGATCATAGAATGGAACATATCCGCAATTTTTGCATCATTGCTCATATTGACCACGGCAAGTCCACACTGGCAGACCGGATTCTGGAACAGACCTATACCGTTGCCAAGCGGGACATGGAAGAACAGATCCTGGACAACATGGATATTGAACGGGAACGGGGAATCACCATTAAGGCACGTGCAGTCCGTCTGAATTATCGTGCCAAGGACGGGGAAACCTATGTGTTCAACCTGATCGACACCCCCGGTCACGTGGACTTCAACTATGAGGTTTCCCGCAGCCTTGCCGCCTGTGAGGGTGCGATTCTGGTAGTCGATGCTTCACAGGGCATCGAAGCCCAGACACTGGCAAATACTTATCTGGCAATCGAACACGATCTGGAAGTAGTGCCGGTTATCAACAAGATCGACCTGCCTGCTGCAGATCCTGACCGTGTCTGCGAGGAGATCGAAAATGTGATCGGGATTCCCGCAGAAGATGCCCCGCGGATCTCCGCAAAGGCAGGCATCAACATCGAAGCCGTCATGGAAAAAATTGTGACGGACATTCCGGCACCCAAGGGCGATCCGGATGCTCCGCTGCAGGCTCTGATCTTCGACAGCTATTATGATGCCTATAAGGGCGTTGTCATCTATATCCGCGTCAAAGAGGGTACCGTCAAGGTCGGGGATACCATTAAGCTGATGGCGACCGGTGCGGAATTCACCATTGTGGAAGCCGGCTATATGACAACGAACACGCTGGTCAACGATGGTGTGCTTCGTGCAGGCGAAGTTGGCTACCTCTCCGCTTCGATCAAGAGCATCGGCGATACCCGCGTAGGTGATACCGTCACCCATGCAGACCGCCCCTGTGCAGAACCGCTGCCCGGTTACCGCAAGGTCAACCCCATGGTCTTTTCCGGTATCTATCCGGCAGACGGTGCACGCTACGGCGACCTGCGGGACGCACTGGAAAAGTTACAGCTGAATGACGCGTCCCTTTCCTTTGAGCCGGAAACTTCCATTGCACTGGGCTTCGGATTCCGCTGCGGCTTTCTGGGACTGCTGCACATGGAGATTATTCAGGAGCGTCTGGAACGGGAGTATAATCTGGATCTGATCACCACTGCTCCCTCTGTTATCTATCGTGTCACCCTGACCAGCGGGGAAGTACAGTACATTGACAACCCCACCAACTATCCGGATCCGGCAGTGATCGCCAAAGCGGAAGAACCGATGGTCAAGGCGGAGATCCTGACACCGGCGGACTTTGTGGGCAATGTCATGGAACTCTGCCAGAACCGCCGCGGCGTGTTTGTCAATATGCAGTATCTGGACGACACCCGCGTGTCCCTGCACTATGTGCTGCCGCTGAATGAAATTGTGTACGACTTCTTTGATGTGCTGAAATCCCGCACCCGCGGCTATGCATCTTTTGATTATGAAGTCAGCGACTATATGGAATCCAAGCTGGTGAAACTGGACGTACTGCTGAACGGCGAAATTGTCGATGCTCTGTCGTTTATCATTCACACCGACAAGGCATACGAACGGGCAAGAAAAATCGTGGAGAAGCTGAAAGAGAACATTCCGCGGCAGCTGTTTGAGGTGCCGGTACAGGCGGCGATCGGCGGCAAGGTCATTGCCAGAGAAACCATCAAGGCCATGCGGAAAGACGTGCTTGCCAAGTGCTACGGCGGCGACATTACCCGTAAGAAAAAGCTACTGGAGAAGCAGAAAGAGGGTAAAAAGAGAATGCGGCAGCTGGGCTCGGTAGAAGTTCCGCAGGAAGCATTTATGAGCGTGCTGAAGCTGGACAGTGATGACTAAGCACGCGGCGAATTTGTAGAAATAGAACAGGCTGTTGTACCGGTGCAAGAGGTACAACAGCCTGTTTTTGTTTTTGCTTGGAATGTGTAGTGGGCAATGCCTACATCGCCCCGCGTCAGCCGCGAAGTGCAGCTTGTTTGCATGCTGTAAATAAGCCTCCCCTGAAAGGGGTGACTCCCCACGGGGTGGGGAGATGCCCGCAGGGCAGAGGGGACCGCTCAGTACGAGGGGGACCGCCGTTAGGCGGTGGAGGGGTTCCTACATGAAGTGCAGCTTCTAGTGCAGCCGAACTGAAACCGTCCGGCGGAATTCGCTCGTTGCACTCGCTGTCCGCCTGGGGCTTGCCAACGCCGGTGGTTGCCCTTGCCTGTATTTGCAGTGTTGGTTCTTTGAGATGTTGCTTGTGCAGGCGGGTAACCTTATTTTGTACGGCGTTTGCAAGTTTATCCGTTTATCATCTTTCATGTACAACCGATTTCACAA
>NZ_KI260337.1 GCF_000468015.1 Ruminococcus callidus ATCC 27760
CAATGTCATTAACTTAACATCTAGCCAAGCGAGCTAAAATCTGCTAAAATAAAGAAGGGTGAAGATAATGAAAGCAGAAACAAGGTTCATACGGCAAATACAAAAGATGGCAAGTGATGTGGAATTTCAAAGCAAACACGTCAGAGATGGCGAAAAAGATTTCAAGCGGACAAGAAAACTTACGTTTTCAGATGTTATCATGTACACAATCGGGAATACAAGAAGTCCGCTTGAACTGGAGGCACAGCGTTTTTCAAAGTATCTCACAGCGGATGAAATCAGCGGTGCAGCTCTGTGTAAAGCCCGGCAGAAAATCAAGTATACCGCATTTGAGGAACTGTTTGAGCAAACAGCGGCATCTGCTCCCAAAGATAAGCGGTTTCACGGATATCATCTGTATGCAGTGGACGGGATGAAGGGAGAGTTGCCTAAAACTCCGGAATTATCCGCAAAATACTGCGAAACTGAAAAGTGTAAAACGCCGGTATTTCACGCAGTATCAACTTTTGATATTCTGAATGAGATGTTCATACGTTCTAAATTTCATTTTGGAACTGCCGATGAAAGAGAACTCGCCAGCAAGATGATTGATGCTGTGGCACAAGATGTATATTACAAAGATGAGCCGCAAATATGGATATTTGACAGAGGATTTCCGTCTTTAAGCTTGATTCAGAAGCTGCTTGAACACCGGTTGTATTTTGTGATGCGGGTTTCTTCCAGCTTTCTGAAGGAAGTCAATGCGTTCCGCAAAAGCAAGTATGTCGACCGCGTGATTCATATTGAATATTCTGAGCGCAGAGCGACTCAGAATCATGTGCATTCGGATGGAATCAGTCAATTTGATTTGCGGTGTGTTCGCGTTAAGCTGCCCAGTGGAGAGGATGAAATTCTGGTCACGAATCTTGATCGGAAGGATTTCCCTAAGCGTGACATCAAAGAGATTTATCGTCTTCGGTGGGGAATTGAAACGGGATTCAACTACTTGAAAAATGCCGTATTCGTGGAGGAATTTGTCTCAAAAACTGAAAACGGACTTGCACAAGACTATTTTGTGTCGCTTCTCGTTTACAATTTTGCAACTTGCATATGTGGCAGTATGTATCCGAATATCCCAAAAAAAGAAAATACAAGTACAAGATCAATCGAAGAACTGCCACCAGATTGATCTACCATAATCTGATGGGTGTACTGTTTAAAAGCATTCCCTCTCTTTCGCGTGTCTTGAACGCACTCAAATCTGACATCATCAAACATCTTTCTCCCGTCCGTCCGAATCGCTCTTTTCCTCGCCATTTTGATACTTCCAGACATTCTGCTTGCCATTCAAGGGCCGTTTTAAGTTAATGACATTG
>NZ_KI260338.1 GCF_000468015.1 Ruminococcus callidus ATCC 27760
TCGCCAGACGCTCTTTGTGCGGTATTGCCCTAAATATACTGCATCTGGACAGCCCCGCACAACAAAACAGGCGAAGCACCTGTACGATGCTTCGCCTGTCTGTTACGGCACACGGCGGTGCCGGCTATTACACAACTTATACCAGCTTGATGATTGCCATCTCTGCTGCGTCGCCGCGGCGAGGTCCAATCTTCACGATCTGGGTGTAGCCGCCCTTGCGGTCAGCATACTTCGGTGCGATTTCGTCAAAGAGCTTCTTTGCAACGCTCTCCTTGGTTACATAAGCCATAACCTGACGCTTTGAATGCAGATCATCCGACTTTGCGATAGTGATCATCTTTTCAGCAACTGCACGTACTTCCTTGGCACGAGTGACAGTTGTTTCGATCTGACCATTTTCCAGCAGGAATGTTACCATTCCACGCAGCATCGCCTTTCTGTGATCGGTCGGTCTGCCCAGTTTTCTGGTACCCGGCATTGTTATTCACTCCTTTTTCTAGCTGCAGAGCCGTCCCGCGGCGGGGACAGGATTCTGCAAGGCTCGGTCTTGTTGAACGTCTGATCGAAACCAGACGCTTAGTCTTCCTCACTAGCGAGATCAAAGCCCAGGGACTGGAGCTTTTCCCGCACCTCATCGAAGGACTTCTTACCGAGGTTACGGACCTTCAGCATTTCTTCCTCCGACTTGTTGATCAAATCGTCCACGGTATTGATTCCGGCACGCTTTAAGCAGTTGAATGACCGCACGGAAAGATCCAGTTCTTCAATAGTCATTTCCAGGATCTTTTCCTTACCCTTATCGTCCTTTTCTACGAGCACTTCTGCAATGCTGGCTTCATCAGAGAGATCGATGAACAGCCGGAGGTGCTCATTGAGGAGATTGGCTGCCTGAGAGATCGCTTCCTTGGCAGAGATGGTGCCGTCTGTCCACACTTCCATAGTGAGCTTGTCATAGTCTGTGACCTGACCCAGACGGGTGTCTTCTACCTGATAGTTGACTTTCAGAACAGGGGTATAGATGCTGTCTACTGCGATCACGTCGATAGGCGTATTCATCATCTGCTTGTTACGCTCTGCAGAAACGTAGCCTCTGCCCTTATCAATGACGATTTCCATATACAGCTTTGCACCCTTACCCAGAGTTGCGATATGCATACCCGGGTCGAGGATATTCACTTCAGAGTCGGTTTTGATGTCGCCGGCGGTAACTTCGCACTCGCCCTCTGCTTCGATATAGACCGTTTTCGGTCCGTCGCCGTAGAGCTTTGCGGTGAGTCCCTTCAGGCTGAGAATGATTTCCGTCACATCCTCTTTTACACCGGGAATCGTACTCAATTCATGGTGTACGCCATCGATCTTCACGGAATTCACAGCCACACCGGGCAATGAGGAGAGCAGCACACGCCGCAGACTGTTGCCAAGGGTGATACCATAGCCACGTTCCAGCGGTGCCAATACAAACTTACCGTATTTTCCGTCGCTTCGCAGATCCACTGTGTCGAGTTCCGGCTTTTCAATCTTCTCCAGCATAAAAACACCCTCCTATGCTTGGTAGCTTTGTCTGTGGTTGTTCCTGACATACCACGGCCGCAGATGCTCCTTGGTACGGCAGGACCTTGCATCAGACCACTCCTGAGGCATACGCCCCGGGAGTGATCCTTCTCTATGTTCCGTAAATTGCAAATGATTACTTGGAGTACAACTCGACGATCAGGTGTGCTGCAACCTCATAGTCCAGATCTTCCGGCTTTGCCATACGAACGACCTTTGCGGAAAAGTTTTCCTTATCCGGTTCCAGCCATACCGGTACGGTACGGTCTGCGGTCTGTTCTGCAACGTCCTTGAACTTTGCACTGTCACGGCTGCCTTCTGCCAGAGCGACTACGTCGCCTTCCTTGACACGATAAGACGGAATATTCACATGCTGGCCGTTTACGGTAAAGTGACCGTGTGTTACCAGCTGTCTTGCTTCTCTGCGGGTCAAAGCGAGACCCATGCGGAATACAACGCTGTCCAGACGGGATTCCAGACAAGCGATCAGGTTGTCACCAGCCTTGCCTTCCATCTTGCTTGCGATTTCGAACAGGTGGAAGAACTGCTTTTCGCCTACACCGTAGATGAACTTCAGCTTCTGCTTTTCCTTCAGCTGCATTCCGTATTCAGAAACCTTTCTGCGGTTTCCGGCACCCGGATTACGGTTAGACTGCTTGGAGATACCCATAACCATCGGGCTGATACCCAGATAGCGGCATCTCTTGAGAATCGGTTCTCTGCTTACTGCCATGATATATTACACCTCCTGTAAGTGTGATTAGACACGACGTCTTTTCGGCGGACGGCATCCGTTGTGGGGAATCGGAGTAACGTCCTTGATCATCTTCACTTCCAGACCAACGGTCTGCAGTGCACGGATCGCAGCTTCACGGCCGGATCCCGGACCCTTTACGTATACTTCTACAGACTTCAGACCGTGTTCCATTGCTGCCTTTGCTGCGGTTTCAGCAGCTGTCTGTGCAGCGAACGGAGTAGACTTTCTGGAGCCACGGAAGCCCAGTCCGCCAGAGCTTGCCCAAGAAATGGCGTTGCCCTGTGTGTCGGTGATGGTTACGATGGTGTTGTTGAATGTGGACTGAATGTGTACAGCACCGTTTTCAATGTTCTTACGCTCTCTGCGGCGGCGAACAACAACCTTTTTGCCTTTCTGCTGTGCCAAAACGAAACACCCTCCCTTACTTCTTCTTGTTTGCGATGGTCTTTACCGGACCCTTGCGGGTTCTTGCGTTTGTCTTGGTACGCTGCCCTCTTACCGGCAGGCCCTTGCGGTGACGCACGCCACGGTAGCAACCGATTTCAACGAGTCTTTTGATATTCAGAGCAACTTCACGGCGAAGGTCGCCTTCTACTGTGATGTGCTTGTCGATATAGTCACGCAGCTTTGCAACGTCTTCTTCGGACAGATCCTTGACGCGGACATCCGGATTGACACCGGTACCTGCCAGAATCTCATCTGCTGTGCTGCGGCCGATTCCGTAGATATAAGTCAGACCGATCTCGATCCGCTTATTCTTCGGAAGGTCTACACCTGCTATTCTTGCCATTCTTCCTGCACCTCCATGTTAAAAAATCCCGAGCTTAGCCCTGACGCTGCTTATGCTTCGGATTTTCGCAGATTACCATTACTTTGCCTTTACGCTTAATCACCTTGCATTTTTCGCAAATCGGCTTTACGGAAGGTCTTACTTTCATTGCAACTGTCCTCCTTCTCGGAACAACTGTGCAGCCGGCCGATATGCCGTCTGCATACTTTACGATAGAAAACAGCATTCCGGTTACCGGAACACGGTTTCCCTGTGCGTTATCTGCACAATTACTTGGCTCTCCAAGTGATTCTGCCCTTGGTCAGATCATAGGGCGACATCTCGACAGTCACCTTATCGCCCGGCACGATACGAATGTAGTTCATCCGCAGCTTACCGGAAACGTGTGCCAGAATGGTGTGCTTGTTTTGCAGCTCCACCTTAAACATTGCATTGGGCAATGATTCGAGAACGACGCCTTCTACCTCAATGACATCCTGCTTTGACAAATTGATAACCTCCCCAATGGGTATCTTCGGGGCGTGGACGCGTTAGTCGCACGCCTGATATTGTTTCAACACATTTCTGAGCTTTTTATCCGTGACACCGTCCAGTTCCACGAACTGATCCGTCCGCTGGAGATGACGGAGATTTTTTCGTTTCGGAGAAGCGAGCTTCCGCCGTTTGCCGTCTGCGATGAGGGCATATCCGCCGTCCACCGACAGCACCACGAAAAAATTCCCCATATCCCGTCCGGCGAGTGCACGGACCACCAGACCCTTTGTCAGTTCCATTCGGAAACCTCCGTTACGGTCGGGTGAGAATCACCGGTCCGTCCTGCGTCACTGCGATTTCATGTTCGAAATGTGCCGCAAGAGAGCCGCTGCGGGTCACGACGGTCCAGCCGTCACCGAGCACACGGACGGCATCGCCTTTTCCGTTGATCATCGGTTCAATGCAGAACGTCATGCCGGGCATCAGCCGCATGCCGTGGCCGGGCTTACCGTAATTCGGCACCTCCGGATCCTCGTGCATCTCACGGCCGATTCCGTGTCCGCAGTATTCCCGTACAATACCGTACCCACGGGAACCGCAATATTCTTCCACGGTATGGGACACATCGCCGAGGCGTGCCCCGACCTTTGCCGCATCGATCGCAGCGTAAAGGCTGGCTTCTGTCACACGCAGCAGGTCTGCCGCTTCTTCCGAAATGTCGCCCACGGCGAATGTGTATGCCGTGTCGCCGACGAATCCGTTAAAAGTTGCACCCACGTCCACGCTGACGATGTCGCCCTCGCGGATCACGCGTTTGTGACTGGGGATACCGTGAATGATCTCGTCGTTGATCGAAATGCAGGCACTTGCCGGAAAACCGCCGTATCCCAAAAAGGTAGGAACCGCACCGCAGCCCACGATGAAATCGTGAATGGATTTGTCCAGCTGCTTTGTTGTCATGCCGGGGTGCATTACCTTGCCGGCATGTACCAGAGCATTTGCAGCGATTCTGCCTGCTTCCCGCAATTTCTGTATATCAGATTTGGATTTAATGGTCACACTCATTTTACGCCCACAGCCTTCAATACCAGAGCCGTGGTATCCGCAACTTCTTCCTGTCCGATCACGGTTTCCAGCTTGCCCTGCTTTTCGTAATACGCCTTCAGCGGTTCAGTGGTCTTGTGGTACACTGCCAGACGATCCAGCACGGTTTCGGGCTGGTCATCCTTGCGGATGATGGTCTTGGCACCGCACTTGTCGCAGACACCCTCAACCTTTGACGGCTTGAACTGAATGTGATATGTTGCACCGCATCCCTCGCAGACACGTCTGCCGGAAACACGCTGCTTAATGGTTTCGTCGGGAACGAAGATCTCCAGAACCTTGTCGATCTTCACGCCCATTTCGTCCAGTGCCTCGGCCTGCGGCACGCTGCGGGGAAAACCGTCCAGAATGAAGCCATTCTTGCAGTCGTCCTGTGCAATGCGTTCCTTCAGGATCCCGATGACAATATCGTCGGAAACCAGAGCACCGCTGTCCATCGCAGCCTTTGCCTTGACACCATATTCGGTGCCGGTGCGGACTGCCTCACGCAGCATATTGCCGGTGGAAATCTGCGGAATCGACAGTGCCTGTGAGATCACTTCGGCCTGAGTACCCTTGCCGGCACCCGGTGCACCTAAGAGAATCAGATTCATGGAATATGCCTCCTTGCTTATTCGAGGAAGCCCTTATGATGACGCATCATCATTTCAGACTCCAGCGTGCGGACGGTTTCAAGTGCTACGCTGACAACGATCAGGATGGTGGTACCACCCATTGCCAGAGAACTGAGGTTCGGGTCCATCCAGTTCAGTGCGATCGGGAAGATCGCGATGATACCGAGGAAGAATGCACCCACCAGAGTGATCTTGGAGAGAACACGCTGGATATAGTCGGAAGTCGGCTTACCCGGACGAATGCCCGGAATGCCGCCGTTGCTCTGACGGAGGTTGTTGGCGATTTCGATCGGATTATACTGCATGGACACATAGAAGTAGTTGAATGCAATGATCAGAATGAAGTAGATCAGAGCGTAGGTCCAAGTTCTTGTATTAAAGAAGTTGATAAATCCGTTATAGAACTTCTGCCAGAAGCCGGTGGGATCATCATATACCGGCTTGAACAGGCTGATCGTGCTGGGCAGGGACATAAAGGACATGGCGAAGATGATCGGCATAACGCCGCTCATGCAGACCTTGACCGGAATGTGTGTAGACTGGCCGCCGTACTGCTTTCTGCCGACAACACGTTTTGCGTACTGGATCGGGATCCGGCGTTCGGAAGCGTTCATGAAGACAATGAAAGCGATCATTGCGATGAACAGGATCAGAATGCCCAGAGATTCGAAGAAGTAACGCTGGGGTTCGTTCTTGGTGAGTTCTCCCAGTGTACCTGCCATAACCGGAAATCTTGCGAGAATGCCGGCGAACAGGAGCATGGAGATACCGTTTCCGATACCCTTATCGTTGATCTGGTTGCCCATCCATACGACGATGGAGGTACCTGCGATAAAGGAAAGGATGATGACAAATGCGATAAAGACGTTGGCTGCCTTGGAACCGCCGTCCACAACTGCATTCATCTGATTCTTCAGAGTCAGATAATATGCAAAGGACATAAATACGGACAGTGCCAAAGAAACGGCAGCGGTGATTTTGTTGAGCTTTTTCTGTCCTTCTTCACCCTCATCACGCATACGCTCCAGCGGAGGCAGTGCATATGTCAGCAGCTGCATGATGATGGAAGCGTTGATGTATGGTGTGATAGACAGAGAAAATACGGTTGCCTGCGACAACGCACCACCAGTGATAATATCCAGATATTCGAGGAAGTTACCGCCGGTCGCGTTAGAAGCCATCCAGGTGCTTACCGTAGAGGTATCCAGAAACGGAACAACTACGGCACTGCCAAGACGGAAGATCAGGAGCATCAGTAATGTGTACAGGAGCTTTTTGCGGATCTCCGCAATACTCCAAGCATCTCTCAACGTCTTGAACACGTTACATCACCTCTGCTTTTCCGCCAGCCTTTTCGATTTTTTCGACTGCACTCTTTGTGAACTTTGCAGCCTTTACAGTCAGCTTGGTTGTCAGCTCACCGTCACCGAGTACCTTAACGCCGTCGCAGGTCTTCTTGATCAGACCAGCTGCCTTCAGCAGCTCTGCATCAACGACAGTACCCTCTGTGAACTTGTTCAGATCGGAAACGTTTACGATCGCGTATTCCTTTGCAAAGATGTTGTTGAAACCTCTTTTCGGGATACGTCTGGTCAGCGGCATCTGACCGCCTTCAAAACCGATGCGTACGCCGCCGCCGCTGCGGGCGTTCTGACCCTTATGGCCCTTACCTGCGGTCTTACCGTTACCGGAACCATGACCACGGCCGATACGCTTTACTTCTTTTGTGGAGCCCGGAGCCGGGGACAATTCGTGAAGCTTCATGCTATGTGCACCTCCTTAGATATTAACTTATGCTTCTGTTACCTCTACGAGGTGAGAAATTTTCTGAATCTTGCCGAGGGTTGCCTCATTTTCAGGCTGTACGCTGACATCGCCGACCTTCTTCAGACCCAGCGAATTTGCTGTAGCAATCTGATCCTTCTTGCGACCGATCAGGCTTTTTACGAGCTTGATATTCTTTGCCATTTCGCACCCTCCTTATTTGTAGATTTCTTTCACAGACTTGCCTCTCTTTTCAGCAACTTCTGCTGCTGTTGTGCAAGAAGCCAGACCGTTGATGGTTGCACGTACCACGTTGCACGGGTTGTTGGAACGCAGGGACTTTGTACGAATGTCCTTGATACCTGCAACTTCGATGACTGCACGAACCGGACCGCCGGCGATCACACCGGTACCGGGAGCAGCCGGCTTCATCAGAACTTCGCCTGCACCGAACTTTCCGACGATTTCGTGCGGAATGCTGGTACCCTTCAGCGGGATCTGAATGAGATTCTTCTTGGCATCTTCGATGCCCTTGCGGATTGCGTCCGGTACTTCGCCGGACTTGCCGAGACCGAAGCCCACGATACCGTTTCCGTCGCCTACTACAACCAGTGCAGCAAACTTCATGATACGGCCGCCCTTTACGGTCTTGGATACTCGGTTAATGGAAACGACCTTTTCAGCCAGTTCCAGTCCCTGCGGATCAATTTTAGCCAAAGTAATACCTCCCCTGTTTTAGAACTTCAGTCCGTTTTCTCTTGCACCCTCAGCGAGTTCCTTGACTCTGCCGTGGTACAGATAGCCGCCTCTGTCGAATACAACATCCGTGATGTTCTTTTCTGCTGCACGCTTTGCGATCATTTCGCCAACCTTGCGAGCACCATCGACATTGCCGCCTTCGCCTTCAAATGCCTTATCCATGCTGGATGCGGAAGCCAGTGTTACACCATTGACATCATCGATCAGCTGTGCATAGATGTGCTTTGTAGAACGGTAAACGCTCAGACGGGGACGCTCAGGAGTACCGGAGATCTTCGACCGAACTCTTGCGTGTCTTTTTGCTCTGGCTTTCTTGCTATCCATCTTTTTAATCATAGCGGTTTACTCCTTTCTGCTTACTTCTTGCCCTTGCCGGCTTTACCTTCCTTGCGGATGATACGCTCGTCGACATAGTGGATACCCTTGCCCTTATAAGGCTCCGGCGGACGCTTTTCACGTACTTCTGCGGCAAACTGGCCAACCTTCTGCTTGTCGATACCACTTACGACAATGGTATTCGGCTGCGGAACGTCCAGCTTGATGTCGTCATTCTCAGATACGATGACCTGGTGAGAATAACCCAGATTCATGACAACGTCCTTGCCCTTCTTTGCGGCACGATAGCCGACACCCTCGATGATGAGGGTCTTGGAGTAACCGTTGGTTACGCCTTCGATCATATTTGCAATCAGTGTTCTGGCCAGACCGTGCAGGGAACGGTGTTCCTTGTCATCAGTCGGACGAGTTACGATCACTTCGCCGTTTTCTACTGCGATGCCCAGTTCCTTGGAGAACTGTCTGGACAGTGTGCCCTTTGCACCCTTTACGGTAACCAGATTTTCGTTGCACTTTACTTCAACGCCGGAAGGAACACTGATCGGTTTTTTTCCTATTCTTGACATAATCCTGTGTCCTCCTTACCAAACGAATGCTAAAACTTCGCCGCCGACGTTCAGCTCACGAGCCTTCTTGTCTGTCATAATGCCCTTAGAGGTAGAAACGATTGCAATACCCAATCCCTTGCGTACCTTCGGCATATCTTCACAACTGGAATAGATACGCAGACCCGGCTTAGAAACCCGACGCAGACCGGTGATGACCGGAGAACGATTGTCTGTATACTTCAGTGTGATGCGGATCACGCCCTGCTTGCCGTCCTCAATTACCTGAAAGCCCTTGATATAGCCTTCGTCCAACAGGATCTGGGTAATTGCCTTCTTGACATTGGAAGCGGGAACGTCAACTGTGGCGTGCCGTGCGGAACTCGCATTACGAATTCTTGTCAGAATGTCTGCTATTGTATCTGTAATCTGCATGCCAATGACCTCCTTTTCGTAGAACTCCTTTTTACCAGCTTGCCTTCTTTACGCCCGGGATCTTGCCCTCATGAGCCAGCTCGCGGAAGCAAACACGGCAGATGCCGTACTTTCTCAGATAAGAATGGGGTCTTCCGCAAATCTTACAACGGGTGTAAGCACGAGTGGAAAACTTGGGAGTTCTCTGCTGCTTTAATTTCATTGCTTTTTTTGCCATGACTGTTTCCTCCCTGATTACTTCGCGAACGGTGCACCGAGCAGAGAGAGCAGTTCTTTTGCTTCCTCATCGGTCTGTGCCGTTGTGATGAAGTTGATATCCATACCTCTTACCTTATCGATCTTATCGTACTCGATTTCCGGGAAGATCAGCTGTTCCTTGATACCGGTAGAGTAGTTGCCCTTACCGTCGAAGGAGTTGCCGTTGATGCCGCGGAAGTCACGTACGCGGGGGAAGCTGACATTAAACAGCTTGTATACGAACTCATACATCTTTTCGCCACGCAGGGTTACTTTTACGCCGATCGGCATGCCCTCACGCAGTTTGAAGTTTGCGACAGACTTCTTTGCACGGCAAACGACCGGCTTCTGACCGGTGATTGCTGCCAGATCTGTCATGATCGCATCGATCACCTTTGCATTTTCCTTTGCTTCGCCGGCTGCTACGTTTACAACAACCTTGTCGAGCTTCGGGATCTGCATGACATTTTCATAGTTGAATTTCTTCATCATTGCAGGAGCAACGGTGCTATTGTAGTAATCTTTCAATGTAGACATATCGTTTCTCCTTTACTCAAAAGATTTGCCGCACTTCTTGCAGACACGCAGCTTCTTGCCGTCTTCGATCACATGACCAACTCTGGTCGGCTGACCGCACTTCGGGCAAACCAGCTGTACCTTAGATGCGTACAGTGCACCTTCGGTTTCCACAATGCCGCCGACCTGACCCATGCGGGTCGGCTTTACGTGCTTGGTTACGACGTTGAAGCCTTCAACGATAACTTTGCCTTCCTTCGGGCTGACAGCTACGACCTTACCGGTCTTTCTGCCCTTGGACTTGTTGTCCTTATCGTTGTACAGATATTCGTCCTTACCAGTCAGCAGGATAACGGTGTCGCCTGTTTTTACGTGTACCTTACTCATCTTGACACCTCCGCCTTACAGTACTTCCGGAGCGAGGCTCAGGATCTTCATATAATCCTTATCACGGAGCTCTCTTGCTACCGGCCCAAAGATACGAGTGCCCTTCGGGTTTTTGTCATCACGAATAATTACAGCAGCGTTCTCATCGAAGCGGATATAGGTTCCGTCTTCTCTGCGAAGGCCCTTCTTAGAACGAACGATTACGGCCTTGACCACATCGCCCTTCTTTACCACGCCGCCGGGTGTTGCTTTCTTAACAGATGCGACTACGACATCGCCGATATTGGCATATCTTCTGCGAGTGCCGCCGAGAACTCTGATGCACATCAGTTCTTTCGCACCGGTGTTATCCGCAACCTTCATATAAGACTGCATCTGAATCACAGCGAGTTCCTCCTTTCAGAATCGCTTCCGACCTTATCGGAAACCGTTCTGTTTGTACTCTATAGATGTTTTCGACTTACTTTGCCTTTTCGATGATCTCGATCACACGCCATCTCTTGTCCTTGGACAGCGGGCGGGTCTCCATCACTTCAACGCGGTCGCCGACTCTGCACTCGTTCTTTTCGTCGTGTGCCTTCAGGCGAACGGTTCTCTTGACAATCTTCTTATACAGCGGGTGTTTTACATTGTCGATGATTGCAACAACGACGGTCTTATCCATCTTATCGCTGACAACCATGCCGACTCTGGTTTTTCTCAAATTTCTCTCAGCCACAGTAAAACCCTCCTACTTACTGCTGTGCAGACAGACGCAGTGCTGTCTTTACACGAGCAATGTCCTTTTTAACAGCCTTAATGCGAGCTGTATTTTCAAGCTGATTTGCTGCGAGCTGGAAACGAAGTGCAAAGAGCTCTTCCTTCAGGCTGTCCAGCTTTGCGTTCAGCTCATCTACCGGCATATTTTTGATCTCGGTTGCTTTCATTACTGCTCGCCTCCTTTTTCAGCCTTTACAAACTTACACTTGATCGGCAGCTTGTGCATTGCCAGACGCATTGCTTCGCGTGCGGTTTCTTCCGGTACGCCAGCAATTTCGAACAGAACTCTGCCCGGCTTAACAACAGCTACCCAGTACTCCGGAGCACCCTTACCGGAACCCATTCGAGTACCCAGCGGCTTCTTAGTCACGGGCTTATCCGGGAAGATCTTGATCCAAACCTGACCGCCACGCTTGATATAACGAGTCATAGCGATACGGGCTGCTTCGATCTGGTTTGAGGTGATCCATGCCGGTTCCAGTGCCTGGATACCGAACTCACCATTGCTTACGAAATTACCTCTGGTTGCCTTACCCGTCATACGTCCTCTGTGTACGCGACGGTATTTTACTCTCTTAGGAAGCAGCATTACTGGTTACCTCCTTCTCTTCTAGCATCGCGGCGGAAATTGCCGCCATTTCTGCGGTCACCGTTCCGGTTGTCACGACGGCGGCGGTCATCTCTGCCTCCGCGGTTGTTGTCCCGGGACTTTCTCTCTACCTTTTCTCTCTGAGCGGCAGCCTTAGCAGCGTCACCCTTGAGAACTTCGCCCTTATAGATCCAAACCTTTACGCCGATACGGCCGTAAGTGGTGTGGGCTTCTGCGAAACCATAGTCGATGTCAGCACGAATGGTCTGCAGCGGAATGGTACCTTCGTGATAGCTTTCGGAACGAGCGATTTCTGCACCGCCCAGTCTGCCGGAAACCTTTGTCTTGATACCCTTTGCACCCAGACGCATGGTTCTGCCGATAGACTGCTTCATAGCACGGCGGAAGGAGATACGATTCTCCAGATCCAGTGCGATCTTTTCAGCTACCAGCTGTGCATCCATATCCGGCTGCTTTACTTCTACGATGTTGACATAAACCTGCTTGTTCAGCATTTTTTCCAGCTGTGCACGCAGCTTTTCGATCTCTGCACCGCCACGGCCGATAACAACGCCCGGCTTTGCACAGTGAATGTGGATTCTAACCTTATCTGCGAAACGCTCGATCTCGATCTTCGGAACACCTGCTGCATACAGGTTCTTCTTGATGAACTTACGAACGTTGTAATCTTCTACCAGCGTATCGCCGAAGTCAGACTTATTCGCAAACCAGCGGGAATCCCAATCTTTAATGACGCCGACACGGAGACCGTGCGGATTAACCTTCTGGCCCATAACTCAACCTCCTACTGGATTTTACTCTTCTTCTTTCAGAACAATCGTAATATGTGAAGTTCTCTTCAAAATGCGATAGGCTCTGCCCTGTGCTCTCGGCATGATCCGCTTCATGATCGGACCTGCGGTAACGAAGCACTCTGCAACATAAAGATTATCCTTATTCATGCTGTGATTATTTTCTGCATTTGCAATTGCGGACTTCAAAAGCTTTTCCAGCAGCGGGCTGGCAGCCTTCGGAGTGAGGTCCAGAGTTGCCAGTGCGATATCCACAGGCTTGTTACGAATCAGATCCAGAACGATCTGTACCTTGCGAGGTGAAATGCGGGCATTTCTCAGATATGCTCTTGCTTCCATGTGATCTCCTCCTTCCGCTTACTTTCCGTTATTGGATGTCTTGGAACCAGCGTGACCCTTAAAGGTTCTTGTCGGTGCGAATTCACCCAGTTTGTGTCCTACCATGTCTTCTGTGACATATACCGGCACGTGCTTGCGGCCGTCATGCACAGCGATGGTGTGGCCTACGAAATCCGGGAAAATGGTAGAAGAACGGCTCCATGTCTTGAGCACTTTCTTCTCGCCGGCTTCGTTCATTGCCTGTACACGCTTGAGGAGGACTTCCTGGACGTAAGGTCCCTTTTTGATACTTCTGCTCATGAGTGTGTTCCTCCTTTCCCTTATCTACCGTTGCGGCGTTTTACAATATACTTATCGGATGCCTTGTGCTTTGCACGGGTCTTATAACCCAGAGCCGGCTTACCCCACGGAGTAACAGGTCCCGGACGACCGATCGGAGATTTACCTTCACCACCACCGTGCGGGTGATCGTTCGGGTTCATAACAGAACCTCTGACAGTCGGTCTCCAGCCCTTGTTTCTCATGCGGCCAGCCTTACCATAGTGTACGTTTTCGTGGTCAACGTTAGAAACCTGACCGATAGAAGCACGGCACTCGATCGGCACTTTTCTCATTTCGCCGGAGGGCAGACGAACCAGTGCGAACGCACCTTCCTTGCCCATCAGCTGTGCCATGTTGCCTGCACTGCGGACCAGCTGAGCACCCTTGCCCGGATACAGTTCAATCGCATGAATGAAAGTACCTACCGGAATGTCAACCAGCTTCAGTGCGTTGCCCGGCTTGATGTCTGCATCAGAACCGGAACGAACAGTGTCGCCTACCTTCAGACCGTCAGCTGCCAGAATGTAACGCTTTTCGCCGTCTTCATACTGAACCAGAGCGATGAAAGCACTTCTGTTCGGATCGTATTCCAGAGTCAGAACAGTTGCATTCATGCCGTCCTTGCTGCGTTTGAAATCGATGACACGATATTTTCTGCGGTTTCCGCCGCCTCTGTGGCGAACGGTGATTCTGCCGTAGCTGTTGCGGCCCGAGTTCTTCTTCAGCGGCTCGAGCAGGCTCTTCTCCGGCTTTACCTTCGACAGACCCGAATAATCGGTCACAGTCATATTTCTGCGAGAGGGGGTCGTCGGTTTATAGGTCTTAATGGCCATTCTTTTTCACTCCTCATAAAATGCCAGATTTGCGGGAGCATTACTCCCATACTTGTTACGATCGTTGCCGTAACTTAGAACATACCGTCGAAGAATTCGATGGTACCCTTACGCTTCTTGCCGTCCTTGTCCGGAGTCGGCTCCGGATTGATGGTGATGACAGCCTTCTTGAAGTCCGGACGCTTGCCGACGCTTCTGCCCATACGCTTGGTGTGACCGGTGCAGTTTACGGTGTTTACCTTCAGAACCTGTACCTGAAACAGTTCTTCTGCTGCCTTTGCAATCTCAACCTTGTTGGCGTCCTTTGCAACCTTGAAAGTGTACTTGCTCTCAGCCATGTCGTCGACGCTGCGTTCGGTGATGACCGGAGTCAGAATAATATCCTGTGCTGCTTTCACTTTGCATACACCTCCTCGATTTTTGCGACAGCATCCTCTGCAACGATGAACTTGTCATAGTTGAGGATGTCATATACATTCAGGGTGTTGACAGCTGCTGTCTTCACGCCTGCGATATTTGCTGCACTCTTAACGACCTTCTGGTCAGCCTCAGCGGTAACCAGCAGAGCCTTGCCCTCTACGTTCAGTGCCTTGAGCATTGCAACGATGGTCTTGGTCTTGAATTCTTCCACCTTCAGGCTGTCCAGAACGATCATGTTCTGATCCAGAACCTTTGTGGAAAGTGCAGACTTCATAGCAAGTCTTCTTGCCTTCTTGTTCAGAGCGTAACGATAGTCACGGGGCTTCGGGCCCAGTGCAACGCCGCCGTGTGTCCACTGCGGAGCACGGATGGAACCCTGTCTTGCGTGACCTGTACCCTTCTGTCTCCACGGCTTTCTGCCGCCGCCGGCAACCTCAGTACGAGTCAGAGTGGACTGTGTACCCTGACGCTGATTTGCCAGATAATTTACGACCATTGCATGCATCACTGCCTCGTTAGGAGTCACTGCGAAAACTGCATCCGAAAGTTCTCTCTCAGATACCTGCTTGCCAGCCATATCCAATACTGCAATCTTTGCCATTGATGTTTCCTCCTTCCTTACGCTTTCACGCTGTCAGTGATGACAACAATTCCGCCCTTGATGCCCGGGATCGCACCCTTGATGGCAATCAGGTTATTTTCACTGTCAACCTTTACGATTTCCAGATTCTGTACGGTAACCTTTTCAGCACCCATGTGACCTGCCATGCCCTTGCCCTTGTAGATACGGGACGGAGAGGAGCATGCACCCATGGAACCAGCCTGACGGTGAACCGGGCCAGTACCGTGAGTTTCCTTCAGTCTGTGCTGATTGTGACGCTTGATCGCACCTGCAAAACCTTTACCCTTGCTGGTACCGCTGACATCAACACTGTCGCCTACTGCGAAGGTGTCTGCCTTTACGACATCGCCTACGTTCAGGGCTGCACAGTCTGCCAGACGAAATTCCTTCAGCGTCTTCTTGGCAGCAACGTCTGCCTTTGCGAAGTGACCCTGCATCGGCTTGGTAACGTGCTTGGTCGTTACATCGCCGAAGCCCAGCTGAACTGCTTCATAGCCGTCGTTTTCGGTTGTCTTCTTCTGAATGACAACGCACGGACCGGCTTCTACAACAGTTACCGGAATCACTTTTCCGGCTTCATCGAAGATCTGAGTCATGCCGACCTTCTTGCCGATAATTGCTTTCTGCATTTTGATTTCCTCCTGTTGGTTATTGGTTGACGAGTCAGATCCGTCAACATGACCGCGGCATGCCTGCCGCTGTGCGGTGGTTTTCCACCGCTTTCAGAATCAGAGATTCTTACTTGAGTTCCATCACGATGTCTACGCCTGCCGGAATTTCCAGCTTCTGCAGAGCCTCGGTGGTCTTCTGTGTCGGACGTACCACGTCGATCAGACGCTTGTGTGTACGACGCTCGAACTGCTCACGGCTGTCCTTGTACTTGTGAGTTGCACGCAGGATTGTGATGATCTCCTTATCGGTCGGGAGTGGGATCGGACCCGAAACCTGAGAACCACTTCTCTTTGCTGCCTCTACGATCTTAGCTGCTGCTGCATCTACAGTTGCATGCTCATAGCCCTTGATCTTGATTCTGATTTTTTCGTTGACTGCCATTCTTTTCGCCTCCTTTGTACTATTGGGGGCTGGAGAATCGCTTCTCCATCAGGAACTTTCCACGCCGCCGGGTGTTCCCAGCATCTGTTTATAAAAAAGCTCGAAAACCAAAGATGTTTCCGAGCCGGCATAAACAGCAGTACAGCACGAACCGGCATAGCTGTCGCCATGCGGAACTAGTGTGTACACAGACTGTGTCGTTATCCTGATTCGCCCGGTTTGAAATCGGACATACTCCACGAAAATTCCCCGACATACCGCCAGCAACCTTTCGCTTCATCGCATATCTATTGCAATCACGCTTGTATATTATAGCATGTCTGCAAAAGAATTGCAAGCCCCTGCGGGCATTTTCTTCCGATTATTTTGTAAACTTTTCGTGAATCCAGAAAAAGCGGCTGTCCGAGCCGAAACAGCCGGCAAAATCACAGGCGGCTGCCCGTGTCAGGCATTATAAATGGTATGTCGGTTTTCTGCTCCGGCAGTTGTTTCCCAGAAACAACTCTAACTCTTGCTCTTACTCTATCTCTATCTCTTACTCTACGTCACATTGTGCACCGCACGTGTCACAATGTGCATCATACGGTGCACAGGGCGTGATTACCCTTGTAGTGCAGGGCTTTTCTGACACAGGCGGGACGATGTGGGCATCGTCCCCTACGAGTGAACGGCGGACTAAGGGATTTTGCTGTGAAATCTGCAACTCCAAAAAATCCACCAGAACCCCTCCACCAGCTTCGCTGGTCCCCCTC
>NZ_KI260339.1:0-787 GCF_000468015.1 Ruminococcus callidus ATCC 27760
CAATGCCTGTCAGCAGTCCGGCAAGTGGAAAACCACCGCTGCCGTCAAAGAGGCTGCCAAGGGTAAGCGGTTTATTCATCAGGCTTTTCCACCTCTTTCACCAGTTCAGAATATGCGATCTGCTTCCCATCCCGCTTGACATACACACCATCGGCATTTCCCGTATCTTCCACATACCGGCGAAGAATCACCGAGGCATATTTTTCATCCAATTCCATGGTGTAGCAGATGCGGTTCATTTGTTCGCAAGCCATCAAAGTAGAACCGCTGCCGCCAAAGGTGTCCATTACCACGCCATTTTCCTGCGTGGAATTGCCAATGGGATAGCCAAGCAAATCCAGCGGCTTGGAGGTAGGATGATTGGCATTGCGTTTCGGCTTATCAAAGTTCCAGATGGTTGTCTGCTTGCGGTCGGAATACCAGTGATGCTTGCCATTCTGCATAAAGCCATACAGCACAGGTTCGTGCTGCCACTGATAATCAGAGCGACCCAGAACAAGACTATCCTTTACCCAGATGCAGCAGCCTGCAAGATGAAATCCGGCGTCAATGAAAGCTTTTCTGAAATTCAGCCCTTCGGTGTCTGCATGGAATACATAGGCAGAGCCGCCTTTTTCCAGATGCTCCGCCATTCGCTGAAAGGAGGACAGCAGAAATGTATAAAACTCCTCGTTCTTCATGCTGTCATTCTGTATGGTCAAACCGCTGGCACTCTTAAACGAAACGCCATAGGGAGGATCGGTCAGAATGAGATTTGCCTTGGTGTCACCCATGAGAGCAGATACAT
>NZ_KI260339.1:887-1616 GCF_000468015.1 Ruminococcus callidus ATCC 27760
TGGTTGTCTGCTTGCGGTCGGAATACCAGTGATGTTTGCCATTTTGCATAAAGCCGTACAACACAGGTTCGTGCTGCCACTGATAATCAGAGCGACCCAAAACAAGACTATCCTTTACCCAGATACAGCAGCCTGCAAGATGAAATCCGGCATCAATGAATGCTTTGCGGAAATTCAGCCCTTCGGTGTCTGCATGAAATACATAGGCAGAACCGCCTTTTTCCAGATGCTCCGCCATTCGCTGAAAGGAGGACAACAGGAATGTATAAAACTCCTCGTTCTTCATACTGTCATTCTGAATGGTAAGTCCGCTGGCACTCTTAAACGAAACTCCATATGGGGGATCGGTCAGAATGAGGTTTGCCTTGGTGTCACCCATGAGAGCAGATACATCCTCCGCAGATGTGGCATCACCGCACATCAGCTTGTGTCTGCCAACTGTCCAGATGTCGCCACGCTGTACAAAAGCTGCCTTTTCTAAGGCGGCGGACAGGTCAAAGTCATCCTCTTTTGCCTCGCCATCTGCATCTACACCCAATAGGTCTGTCAGTTCCTTTTCATCAAAGCCGGTCATGGAAAGGTCGAATCCGAGCTCCTGCAATTCCTGCATTTCAACGGACAGCAGTTCTTCGTCCCAGCCGGCATCCAATGCCATCCGGTTGTCAGCAAGAATGTACGCTTTCTTCTGTGCTTCCGTCAGATGGTCGGCATACACACAGGGTACTTCTG
>NZ_KI260339.1:1716-3236 GCF_000468015.1 Ruminococcus callidus ATCC 27760
TGCCAACTGTCCAGATGTCGCCACGCTGTACAAATGCAGCTTTTTCCAGTGCAGTGGTGAGGTCAAAATCATCGTCTTTCACTGTGTCACCGCTGTTTGTATCAAACAAATCTGCAATTTCAGTTTCATCAAAGCCAGTCAGACCAAGGTCAAAACCGAGATTCTGCAATTCTTCCATTTCCACAGCAAGGAGTTCTTCATCCCAGCCGGCATCTAATGCCATTCTGTTATCAGCAAGAATATATGCCTTCTTCTGTGCTTCGGTCAGGTGATCGGCAAATACACATGGCACTTCTGAAATATTTTCTGCCTTTGCCGCTTCGATTCTGCCGTGACCAGCCAGCACATTGTATTCCCGATCAATAATAACCGGATTCACAAACCCAAACTCACGCAGAGAAGAGCGAAGTTTCAGAATCTGTTCCTTGTTGTGCGTTCTGGCATTGTTGGCGTATGGCACTAACTTGTCGATATCAACGAGCTGAAATTCTGTAGTTGTGTTCATTTTGATTCACCACTCTTTAAAATGTTTCTTATTTGATTCCATGCAGCTATTGCTTGCGAGGTATATCTTACACTCAAATCAACCATTTGTTCGCCATGTTCTAAAATACACATATCGGATTGACGACTTCGTACAAGATTTTCTGCAAACTGTGCGGAGAGAACAGTCGGTATTTTCTTGCCATTTTCTACTCGATTGAAATACACTTTTTCTGACTGCATTAATTTTTTTGCTTCGGAATAGATACTTCTTTGGCAATTAGGACTCTCACAATCAAAAGTCACATTGTGCAATTCGGCATCTGTGTTTTTGCTAAACACACAACCCATATCAGTTCCTCTTTCTGGCGGTCAGCAGTTTTTCCATAGCATCATCAATGGGCAGTCCTGAAAATTCTGTTGAACAGTTTTCTCGTACAATTTGAAAAATTTGATACCACAACTGATTAACCTGTTTCATGTAGCTTTGACTCATAGAGACATACGGAGAAGCAATTGCGGCTCCGGTAGTTGGATGTTTTGCAAGAAATCCATACTCAGATATTACTTCTTCGCACTGAATCCAGCGGCTAACTGACATGGCATATTGCATCACAAGTTCGGAGTATACGGCTTTTTCACATCCTCTTGCTTTTAGCCATCGATAGGTTTCACTATAGATTTCTTCGGCAAGAAAATCTTTTCCGTTTTTTTGCTGAGCTTTCATAAAATCCTTTACTGGCGGAACATCATCACCTATCAAAACAGAAGATTCTGGGAATTCAAGCACTGATGCAGATTGTCCATCATTGATTTTGTCAACTAACGCCTTGGATTTTCTGCCAGAACCAACTCTTGCACCACCCCTTCTTGTACCGTCTTTTGCCACTGTTTTCACCTGCCTTTTGAGAGAAAAATAGCCGAAACTGCGTAAGTTTCGGCTTGTTGCATATTTTTAGGGTTAATACCCCCTTTGAAATCCAAATTTCGTGCGTGAGAGGGGACGCCGGTCTGTAAAAAATTCACAATTAGCGATT
>NZ_KI260340.1:0-635 GCF_000468015.1 Ruminococcus callidus ATCC 27760
GCACTTGCCGAAAAACTGCCCAAAGTCAAAACCAAGCCCCACACAGGCGAACTGTGCGGGGCTGTTCTTGAAGTTATAAATCCCAAAAGCCGGAGCCGAAAGGCTCTGGCGGTCGTACCAAACATGGCAAACAGGTCACATCTGCACGCCATGACCATGATTTTCAAAGACTTGCTTCGGCAGGTCTTTTTTGTTGTGAGGTGAGAGAATGCGAAAACTGAAAGGCTATAAACCCACAAAATTTATGGCGGAAGATTCGCATTATAATAAAAAAGCGGCAGATTATGCCGTGAATTTTATCGAATGCCTGTGTCATACAAAAGGTACATGGGCAGGAAAAAAGTTTGAACTGATTGATTGGCAAGAACGGATTATACGAGATGTATTTGGTGTGCTGAAACCGAATGGCTATCGTCAATTTAATACGGCTTACGTAGAAATTCCGAAAAAGCAAGGCAAATCAGAACTCGCTGCTGCAGTTGCTCTGCTGCTTACTTGCGGTGATGGCGAAGAACGTGCCGAAGTTTACGGCTGTGCTGCCGACCGCCAACAGGCTGCCATTGTATTTGATGTAGCAGCGGATATGGTGCGAATGTGTCCCGCCCTTTCCAAGCGAGTGAAGATCCTGACCTCAC
>NZ_KI260340.1:735-2767 GCF_000468015.1 Ruminococcus callidus ATCC 27760
TTGATGAACTGCATACGCAGCCGAACCGAAAGCTGTTTGATGTCATGACCAAAGGTTCCGGTGATGCGAGAATGCAGCCTTTGTATTTTCTCATCACCACGGCTGGGACGGACACGCATTCTATTTGTTATGAAACGCATCAAAAGGCAAAAGATATTTTGGAAAGCAGAAAAATCGATCCAACATTCTATCCTGTGATTTACGGTGCAGATGAATCTGAAGACTGGACTTCTCCAGAAGTTTGGAAAAAAGCAAATCCCTCTCTTGGCATTACTGTCGGAATGGATAAAGTTGAAGCTGCTTGCAATTCTGCCAGACAAAATCCGGGTGAAGAGAACGCATTCCGACAACTGCGTTTGAATCAGTGGGTAAAACAGTCTGTTCGATGGATGCCAATGGAAAAATGGGATGCTTGTAATGCTCCTGTAATTCCAGAATTCCTTCGTGGAAGAATCTGCTACGGTGGACTTGACCTTTCCAGTACTACAGATATTACGGCTTTTGTCCTTGTCTTTCCACCTACTGAGGATGATGAGATATATTCTGTTTTGCCTTACTTCTGGCTCCCTGAAGAAACTCTGCCACTCAGAGTAAGGCGTGACCACGTTCCATATGATGTGTGGGAACGGCAGGGTTACCTGAAAACCACTGAGGGAAATGTGGTTCACTATGGTTTTATCGAAAACTTCATCGAGGAATTGGGGCAGAAATTCCATATCAAAGAAATTGCTTTTGACCGTTGGGGTGCGGTGCAGATGTCGCAAAACTTAGAAGATTTGGGATTTACCTTAGTACAGTTTGGGCAGGGATATAAGGATATGTCACCGCCAACAAAAGAACTAATGAAATTGACATTGGAGAAAAAAATAGCACATGGTGGTCAGCCGGTTCTTCGTTGGATGATGGACAACATCTTCATCAAGCGAGATCCTGCCGGAAATATCAAGCCGGACAAAGAAAAATCCACAGAGAAGATTGACGGTGCGGTTGCCATGATTATGGCTCTTGACCGTGCAATTCGCTGTGGATGTACTGGGGATGAAACAAGTGTTTATGACGAAAGAGATATGTTGATTTTGTAAGGAGTGAGGAATTATGCGTATTTTGAGAGGATTTTTTCGGGGACGAGATCACCCGAAAAACAGCTACGACAGTCCCAGCTACAGTTACTTCTTCGGACGTTCCAATAGTGGTAAGCGAGTCAATGACCGCACCGCTATGCAGCACACGGTGGTGTATGCCTGTGTACGGGTTCTGTCAGAAGCGATTGCCCAGCTGCCATTACACGTTTACCAATATACCGAAAACGGAAAAGAGCGAGTGCCACGGCATCCGCTTTATTTTTTGCTGCATGACCAGCCGAATCCCGAAATGACATCCTTCGTATTCCGGGAAACTTTGATGTCCCATCTGCTGATTTACGGCAATGCCTATGCACAGATTATCCGAAATGGTCGTGGAGATGTATTGGGGCTGTATCCGCTGATGCCGGATAAGGTCAGAGTAGACCGTGATCAGCGAAACCGTCTGGTCTACATCTACAGCCGCTACGATGAAGCCAATCCAAACCTGAAACAGCAGGGCGATATTGTCCTGCAGGCAGAAGATGTGCTGCATATTCCCGGACTTGGGTATGACGGTTTGGTGGGATATTCACCGATTGCTCTTGCAAAGAATGCAATCGGCATTTCCCTTGCCTGTGAAGACTATGGTTCTACCTTTTTCGCCAACGGTGCCAGTCCATCCGGTGTATTGGAACATCCGGGTGTCATTAAAAATCCAGAGCGTGTGCGGGATGCTTGGCAGCGTGCCTACGGCGGTTCCAACTCGCATCATACGGCAATTTTAGAAGAGGGCATGAAGTATACACCGATCTCCATCCCCAACAATGAAGCACAGTTTTTGGAAACCAGAAAGTTTCAGGTTGAGGAAATTGCCCGACTGTATCGAGTGCCGCTCCACATGATCGGTGATTTAGACCATGCCACATTTTCCAATGTGGAACATCTATCATTGGATTTCGTGAAATACA
>NZ_KI260341.1:0-8601 GCF_000468015.1 Ruminococcus callidus ATCC 27760
AGTCGCCAGACGCTCTTTGTGCGGTATTGCCAAAGATATTACTGCTTTTATTTCAGCAAATGCCGCTTTTCCGCAAAATACTGCTTGGTATCCATAGCAACTACGCCGGACAGAGCAATCAGTGCAATGACGTTCGGAAATGCCATCAGACCGTTGAAAATATCTGCGGTGTCCCATACGGCTTCTACAGTCAGATACGGACCAATGAACACTGCCACAATGTACAGCCAGCGGTAGGCCAGTGTCAGTGTGTAGCTTGCCTTACCGCGAAGATAGGTCAGGCAGCGTTCAGAATAATAACTCCAGCCCAAAATTGTGGTAAATGCAAAGAAGATCAGGCAGAGCATCAGAATGCAGGAAGAAACCTGTGACGGAAACGGCAGGCCGTGCTGGAATGCAGCGTCTGTGATCTGTACGCCCTCCAGATCCGAATTCAGCCATGCACCGGAAATGACAATGGACAGACCAGTCATGGTGCAGATGATAATGGTATCAATAAATGTACCAGTCATGGTGACCAGACCCTGACGAACCGGTTCCTTGGTACGTGCTGCTGCGGCAGCGATCGGGGCAGAACCCAGACCGGCTTCGTTGGAGAAGATACCTCTTGCAACGCCCTTCTGCATTGCCACGATCATAGCACCCAGTGCACCGCCGGCAACTGCGTCCATGCCAAAAGCACTCTTGACGATTTCCACAACTGCATGTGGAATCTCTGTCACATTGCAGATCATCATAATCAGACAGCACAGAACATAGGCAACTGCCATAAACGGCACGACCACCTGTGAAATCTGGGAGATTCGCTTCAGACCGCCAATGACAACCAGTGCCACACAAATGGTAATCAGCAAGCCCATGATGACTGTCGTCCATGTGTAGCTTGTGTCGAACAGGGTGAAAGCAATGTGCTTGCTGTCAGCATCAAAGAAATTGTTTGCCGCAGAGGTGATGCCGTTGATCTGCGTAATGGTACCGATGCCCAGCAGACCAGCCAGCATACCGAACAGTGCGAACAGCTTTGCCAGCCACTTCCAGCGGGAGCCCATACCATTTTCAATATAGTAGAACGGACCGCCCAGATAGTGCCCTTCTTTGTCTACCGTACGATATTTGATTGCCAGAAAGCCCTCGGCATATTTGGTCGCCATACCGAACAGGGCTGCAATCTCCATCCAGAACAGTGCACCCGGACCGCCGGCCGCGATTGCCGTAGCAACGCCGACGATATTACCGGTACCGATCGTTGCAGACAGAGCCGTACAGAGAGCACCAAAACTGGTGACTTCACCCTCGCCTTCCTCTTCATTCGTGACCATGAATTTCAGTGCCAGACCGATTCGACGTATCTGCAATCCACGGATACGAAACGTCAGCCAGATACCGCACAAAAGAATCAGCAGGATCAGCGGAAGCCCCCATACCCAAGAATCAATGTTTTTGATGATCTTCGTCATCATTTCCATTTGCGTTCACTCCTTTATTATTTTTCTACAGCCAAAAAGCTGCACATTCCGACATTGTCAGAAAAAAACATTTTTATTATATCATACTCGCAGGGGAATTGCAAGAAAAATTGTGCAAAACTCCAGAAAAAACTTTTTTTCAGAGAAAAAAGAAAGCGTTCGGCTTTACCAGACAGAAAAATCCCGTAAAGTCGAACGCCATTGTTCTCTTTTGTATTTAGGAAACACTGCATAAAGCCGTCAGGCGGGCTTTATACAGTGTTTCTTTTATCGATTGTCTACCTTTTCCGGAAACATGTCATGGTGGGTCAGTCTGTCCCAAGCCACCTGTTCCCACTTCGTCCCCGGTCTGCCATAGTTGCAGTACGGGTCAATGGAAATGCCGCCGCGGGGCAAAAACTTTCCCCACACTTCAATGTACGCCGGCTCCATCAGCCTGATCAGGTCGTTCATGATGATGTTCACACAGTCCTCGTGGAAATCGCCGTGATTCCGGAAGCTGAACAGATACAGCTTCAACGACTTGCTCTCCACCATGATCTCCCGCGGCACGTAGGAAATGTACAGGGTCGCAAAGTCCGGCTGTCCGGTGATCGGACAAAGGCTGGTAAACTCCGGACAGTTGAACTTGACGAAATAGTCCCGATCCGGATGCTTGTTCGGAAATGTTTCCAGCACCTCCGGTGCATAATCGCTGGCATACTTCGTATTCTGATTGCCCAGCAGAGTAATATCTCCCGTTTCTTCCTTGCTTCTTCCTGCCATATCATTCACCTCCCAGTGCCGGATCCGGCACACCGTTTGCTGCAAATGCTGCTGCACGGTCGCGGCAGGTACCGCAGACACCGCAGGGCTTTTCGCCGCCCTCGTAGCAGCTCCATGTCAATGCATAGGGCACGCCCAGTTCCAGTCCTTTTTTTACCACGTCTGCCTTTGTCCACTTGACAAAGGGGGCTTCGATCCGCAGCTGTTCGCCGCTTCCCAGATAAATCGCCCGATTCATTGCTTCGTTAAAGGCATCGCTGCAATCCGGATAGGCATTGCCGGCGGCATCATCACTATGTGCTCCGTAGTAAATGACTTCGCAGCCGTTGGACAGTGCCATGCTTGCCGCAGAAGCGAGGAACAGTCCGTTGCGGAACGGCACATAGGTGGAAACCGGACTGCCGTTGGTTTCCTGTAGCTGTTCCGCATAGGTTTCCTTGGGGATCTCCTGTGTGGAACCGGAGAGCAGAGAGCAGTTGGAATCTGCAAAAATCACAGACAAATCCAGCTGCTTCCACGCAACGCCATAATACGCCGCAATTTTCCGTGCAGCCTCCACTTCTTTCTGGTGCTTCTGTCCATAGGAAACAGACAGTGCCAGCACTTCTTCTGCACCGTACTTGTCCACTGCCATGCCGAGGCAGGTGGTGCTGTCCACGCCGCCGCTGAAAAGAACCATTGCTTTCATGGTCGTACCTCCTTAAAGTAATTCCTGTAGACTGCGGTCCGTCTGGAACGCACCACAGAATGTCTTTGTGGTCGTGCGGGAAGAAACGTTGCGGATTCCCCGTGCCGTCATGCAGCTGTGCGAACCAGTAATGACAACGCCCACGTCCGGCGTTCCTACTGCTTCCATGAGGATCTCCGCAATGTCCTGCCCCAGCCGTTCCTGCAATTGCAGCCGCTTCGATGCCATATCGCAGATGCGTGCAATTTTGCTAAGTCCGATCACTCTGCCGCGGGGCACGTATGCCACATTGACGTTCATGTCATACATCAGTGCCATGTGGTGTTCGCAATAGCTGAACACGCTGATGTCTTTCATCACCACCGCCGTCTGAGACTGACTGGGCGAAGGGGCTTCAAATGTTTTCCCGAACATCTCTGCAATTTCATGGTTGGAATACGAAATGCCCGCAAAGATCTCCTCGTACATTCTCGCCACACGCTGCGGCGTTTCCCGCAGTCCTTCACGATCAGGATCTTCGCCGATCGCTTCCAAAATCCCCCGAATATGGGTTTCTATTGCCTTGGTATCCATTGTCACACCCCCTTATACACCGCGTTTCTGGGGATCCCAGATCAATTTATGCAGCTGCAATTGCAGCCGTACCCGATTCAGTTTGTGCTCCTCAAGGAATTCCACAATTTCCACCGGCTCGATTGCCCCGAACACCGGACTGAAAAAGACGGTACATTTTGCCGTCAGGGCATACTGCCGGATCACTTCCAGTGCACGGTTCAGGTCGCTTCTGCTGCCCACCACGAATTTCACTGCGTCCTGACTCCGCAGCAGGTCGAAATTCTCCGGCTTCATGGCAGATTCCATGCCGCTGTCCGGCAGCTTATAGTCCATGGTAAAGCAAGGGCGAAATGCCAGTGCCGCAAAGGGTTCCAGTGCCACGCTGCCGTTGGTTTCGATCTCCACCCGATAGCCCAGGGCACCCAGTGCCGTGATCAGTTCCCCGATGTGAGGCTGGAGCAGCGGCTCTCCGCCGGTCAGCGTCACATTCTGCACACCGGTCTGCCGCACATATTCCACCAGTTCCTCCGCAGACTCCTCTGTTGCGGGAGCATCTGCCGCATTCGCCCACTTGGTATCACAAAAGCCGCAGTTCAGATTGCAGCCGCGGAACCGCAGGAACACTGCCAGTTCTCCGGCATGTGTCCCCTCTCCGTTGATGCTGACAAACTTCTCCACCACTGCCAAACGATTCATGTTCTCACACCTCATAAACTGCACAATTTTCCGGCGTTTCATAGACTGCCACACGGCGTACCGGCAAGCCGTCTGCGGTCAGCTTTTCATAGAAGCACTTGGCAAACTGCTCCGCCGTGGGACGAAACGGCACTGCGATCAGCCGGAATCCCTCTGCCAGAAGTGCCTCCACAGTGGCACGCTGCAAGGTGCCTTCCTCATAAATCATAGCGTGGTCATAGCTGTCCGCCAGTGCTTTCACGGCATGCTTCACATCGCCGAAATCGATCACCATGCCCCGATAGTTGCCTTCTTCCTGTAGAGTTTCTTGCCCGACCGTCACTTCGATTTTCCAGCGGTGTCCGTGAAGATTGGAACACTTGCCCTGATAGCCGGACAGAAAATGTGCACTGTCAAAGCTGGCTGATGTTTTGAGTTCGAACATACGGTTTTCCTCCCAATAAAAAATGCAGCCGCATTGCACATACGACTGCATCCAAAATTCATTTCAAACAAACACAAAACGGTTTTTGTGTGATTTCTAGTTTCGGATGCCCTAGTTTTGTTTTGCGACAGGATGGTGCAAACGAACTGTCGATATGTTACCGAAACACAGTATACCACACTTTTTTTGAAATGTCAAGTGATTTTGTTTTTAAGGGAACACTGAATAAAGCTTGTGCGTAAGATGCATAGTCAGATTTTTTGGCAGATTGCATAGAAATTCCGCAGGCAGACTGTCGTATGGCAAGGGATTTCTGGGCAATATGACGGGAAAATCTGTACGCAGATTGCGTGCAAAGCCGTCAGGCGGGCTTTATGCAGTGTTTTTTTAATCTTCCGGTGAGATATAGGTGGGAGCGTTTTTCGGGCTGGCACCCTTGATGACACTATGATAGAACTGATAGGTCATGGGAATGCCGTCCTCCCGATTCAGGTCACAGTCTGTGACTTCTCCCAGAAAAATCGTATGTGTGCCTGCGTCCATCAGCTTCACCACGCGGCAGGTGATCCACGCCATTGCCCCGTCTGGCACCGGCATGCCGTCCTTTTCCGTACAGGAAACGCCGGCGAATTTGTCTGCGTCCCGACTGGAGCGATAGCCGAAACCGCCGATCAGAGCCGGATCGGTATCCGTTGCCAGAATCGCCAGTGCAAACTTACCGCTTTGGGCGATCTGGTCATGTGTCGCGTTATCGTGGTTGATGCTTACGGCAATCTGTGCCGGTGCAGAGGTGATCTGCATCGCACTGTTTGCCACACAGCCATACGGCTTTCCGTTATACGATGTCGTCACCAGATACACACCGTAAGAAAGCTTCTGCAAAGCCTTTCGGTTCATGTCCGATCCCTCCGTTATTCTGCAACTTCCGGCAAGGTCTTGATAATGGATACCAAGAACTTCAGCAGTACCACAGCATCATTGGAATCCACTTCGTTGTTGGCATCACAGTCTGCATTGCTCCGCTGCTGTTCAGAAAGCTGTACCGTATTGGCAGCCGCCTTGTTCAGCATTACCGCATCGGTAATATCCACTCTGCCGTCCAGATTGACATCACCGTACAGGCTGGCAGGTGTAACATCGCCGCCCTTTGTAGTGGTCGTGGTTTCGCTGCCGGAAGTTGTCGCAGTGGTTTCGTCAGAATCCGTTGTGACAGATTCGGTTGTTGTTGTTGTGGTTTCCTCGGTAGTAGAAGTGGTAAACACTTCAGTCACAATCCCGATCTCTTTGGTAAGTGTGATCGAACCGTTGGTTGCAGTCAGTGTCACAGTACCGCCGTCTTTTGCATGCAGCGTAACATTCAGACCGCTGCCCTCGACTTCCAGAACGTTCGGGTCAGAAGAAGTCCACTGGAAATCGGGATTGCTGCCGGTATAGGAGATCGAAGCACTGAAATCATCGCCTGCCATAATGTAGTACGGGAAGTCTGCCCATTCTGCCTTTTCTTTCTCTGTTGTTACTGTGCTTTCTTCAGTAGTCGTTGTGGTTTCTTCTGTCGTGGTAGTCGTCTGTTCTGTAGTGGTAGTGCCCGGCTGCGGTGTTTCGCTGCCATAACTGAATACAAAGTCACTGTTAATTTCAGAAGCAGATGCAATTGCACTTTGTGCAGCTGTTGTCGAACCACCGTAAACGGCATACAGTCCGGCAATTGCCAGTGCAAAGCAGCCATTGTAATCCAGTGCCGGCTCTGTGCAGGAATAAGAATTTGTGTTATCGTCATAAGAACCGTTGGCATCTGTCGGACCACCGACCAAGGTGCCGTACAAAATATATTTTGCAGTATCCTTATCCGGGTTTGCTGCTCTATGATGGATATGCTGCGGATAAGAATCGCCAAAACCGATCAGATAGCTGCGGTTTGCCGGATTATTTCCCAGCAAATAGTCCATCTGCCCTTGTGCATATTCATTGTATTTGTCCTGTCCGCTGGTATACTTTGCATAAGTCAAAGCATACATCTGCCATGCACAGTTGTAACGGGATGCACCCCAGCCGCCGCCGACCGGATAATACGCCTGATTCTTGTTGCCCACCAGCTGATCCATATCGAACACCAGCTCGCTGCCGTGTGCACTGTACTTCTGAGGATCCATGGAATACAGCAGAGCAGAGTAACCGCCCCACACCTTATCCCAGGAATAAACCCAGTAATCGTAGATGCTGCCGTTATATACGCCGTTAGACGGTGTGTACTGTGCCTGGTAAGAATCCGGAAGTTTTCCGTTGTTGTTGGCAATCGCACACCACAGATCACTCCACGCTACCTTATCTTCAATATTGCCACAGGAATAGTAGCTGCCGATTCCCTCATAGGTTGCCTTCGGATACTTTTCTGTAAACTTTTCCAGTGCATTTGCATACTTCAGGCAAGTATCTGCATAATCTGCGTTTTTATCCCGAAATGCCAGAGAAGTTGCTGCCAGAGCTGCTGCCATATGACCGGACGCATCTACCGACGGATTGGATGCATCTGCCCAGTATGTCGGTCTGTTCTGTGTTTGTACTTCCGGTGCAGTCCAGATGTTGTGATCCTGGTCATCGCCTACCATATAGCAGAACGCAATGACATTACCGCTGTCATCCAGATAAGTCACTTTCATAAAGTAGTCGCACATTTTTTTCAGAATGTACAGAAGATGATCTTCGCTTCCGGTTTCTTTATAGGAATCCGGATTTTCAAAATAAGACCAAGCCAGATTAGTACAGGAATATCCCATTGTATTCGAGAATTTCAAATGATCTCCTGCATCATGATAACCGCCGGACACATCTACGGTATCCAAGCCGCCGTTTGCAGCTTTGATTGCTGCCACGGAACTGGATGACAGTCCCTTTGCACTGCTAAGCGATGCTTCCGCATCATAAGTATGACATTTTCCACGCCAGGTCAGTACATTATCATCTGCACCGCACTGATTTGCGTCAAAAAAGTACAGAGATAATTTCAGTGCATCTCCGTATGTACCAGCTGACGGCTGTGCCGAGGCTGTCATTCCCGACACTGCCGAAACCGTTCCCGTCACCGCCAAAACACCGGCGGACAGTACTGCCGTCAGTTTTTTCTTTAGATTTCCTTTCCAGTTCATCCTTTTTCACTCCAATTCTTTATATTCGACTCAAAAAGCCGATCACTGATTACGTACATTTCATTATAGCATATCCGCTTTCCATTGTCAAGAAAATAGAACAAATTTCATATCTTTTATGCAGTTTGACGAACTGAAGTGTATTTACGGCAGCACCGCACAAAGCTTGTACGTAAGATGCGTTGTCAGATTTTTCGGCAGATTGCATAGAAATTCCGCAGGCAGACTGTCGTATGGCAAGGGATTTCTGGGCAATATGACGGGAAAATCTGTACGCAGATTGCGTGCAAAGCCGTCAGGCGGGCTTTATGCGGGGCTGCCTTATATAAAAAAGAACCGACGCTCTCTTCCAAAACGTCGGTTCTTCGTATGCAAAAGCTTATCCCCAAGCGGTTCTCACGCCCACCGCTTCAGGGAAAGCATTATGCCTGTGCCATACCTTTCTGTCCCAGCAGTGCCCGCAGTGCAGAAATGCTGCTGCTCTGCACCCGTGCAATGGGGATCGAGTTCTTCTTCGCCGCCTTTACGGCACCCTGTACCATTTTATGGGACACGGTACGGGTAAACAGGATCATCAGATCCGGAGAGCCGATTTTCTTTTCGATCGGACCGGTTTCTTTCGGAAACACCTTCGCGGTGCAGCCGTGCTCCATGCAGACATCTGCATACTGACGGCTCATGCACTCGTTTCCGCCGATAATTACAACACTCATCAGTTTCACCTCACATGGTTCTCGGACGAAGCGGATCTCCCGCTGTCCACGGTATTTCTGGCAGCCAAGCATCCCCTCATCACCAGGGAAAACGCTGCATAAAGAACGCCTAACGGCTTTGGGCAATACCGCACAAAGATTGTGCGACAGA
>NZ_KI260341.1:8701-14957 GCF_000468015.1 Ruminococcus callidus ATCC 27760
GTCGCCAGACGCTCTTTGTGCGGTATTGCCTTTGCATGCAATCTGCGTGCTGTGTTTCCTTTATGCAGCATTTCCCAAGAACTGCTTGTCCGATGATTCGTCAACCACCGGAAAGCAGCTGGGGATCTTTGAAAAACGTCGCATAAAGTCTATTCCATTGGCTATTCCATTGGCTTTGTTCTGTGTTTTCCCCTTGCTTTTTCAAGAGTTAGCATTGACTAACTATAGAATACCACACATTTACCGGCTTGTCAAGCCTTTTTCCGATTTTTCTGCCAGAATCCAGGTGAACATTATGTAACATTCCTGTGATATTTCATATTCATACAGCAAATCGCCCGAAACCGAGAAATATGGGTTGACAAAAACCGACAACTCGATTATAATTGGAAGGGTGTGTTTTTTGCATCTGCAAAAAACATCCTGGGCAATACCGCACAAAGATTGTGCGGTATTGCCCCTGTAAAAATTTATACAGGCAGCCAAACGCTGCCGTGAGGAGAGGAATATGACAACCGCAATCACCATTGGAATGATCATCATCTATGTTGCGATCATGATGGGCATCGGCGTCTATACCGCAAGGCAGACCCGTTCCGTCAGCGACTTTGTGCTGGGCAGCCACAGTGTTGGCTCATGGCTCACAGCGTTCGCCTACGGCACATCTTATTTTTCCGCCGTGGTATTCATCGGCTATGCCGGACAGTTCGGCTGGACCTACGGCGTTTCCGCCGCATGGGTCGGCATAGGCAACGCCCTGCTGGGCAGTCTGCTGGCGTGGATCGTGCTGGGACGGCGTACCCGCATCATGACACAGTCGCTGGGTGCCAAGACTATGCCGGAATATTTCGAAAAGCGTTGGAACTCCAAAGGGCTGAAGATCGCCGCCGCACTGATCGTATTTGTGTTCCTGATTCCCTATACCGCTTCTGTTTACAACGGTCTGTCCCGTCTGTTCAACATGGCGTTCCAGATCGAATCAGAGGGTGCCTATAAAATCATCATTATTGTCATGGCACTGCTGACCGCGATCTATGTCATTCTGGGCGGCTACGCGGCAACTGCGATCAACGACTTCATTCAGGGCATTGTTATGCTCATCGGCATCGCCGCTGTTGTGATCTGTGCCATTCAGAATCAGGGCGGTCTGACTTCGGCTCTGGCTGCACTGGGAGAGATTGAAGTCAACGGAAAGACCAACACCCTGAACTCCGTATTCGGTCCCGACCCGCTGAACCTGCTGGGTGTTGTAATACTGACTTCTCTCGGCACATGGGGACTGCCGCAAATGATACATAAGTTCTACGCCATCAAGAGTGAAAACGACATCAAAAAGGGTGCTGTGATCTCTACTGTTTTTGCCCTGATCGTTGCCGGCGGTTCTTACCTGCTGGGCGGCTTTGACCGGTTGTTCTGCACACTGACAGAGGATGGCAGCGGCAAGACCGTGATCTCTACCCTATCCAACGGCAAGCCGGACTTCGATGCCATGATCCCGTCCCTGCTGCACACGGCTCTGCCGGATATTCTGATCGGTCTGGTAGTCGTACTGGTGCTTTCCGCATCAATGTCCACCCTGTCTTCGCTGGTGCTGACTTCCAGTTCCACGCTGACGATCGACCTCATCAAACCCAATCTGAAAAAGTGCTCTGACAAAAAGGAAATGCTGATCATGCGTGTGCTGATCGCCGTCTTTCTGGTCATTTCCGTACTGCTGGCGTTCAACAAAAACGCTTCCATTTCCACACTGATGTCCTATTCATGGGGTGCCCTTGCCGGTGCTTTCCTGGGGCCGTTCATGTACGGTCTGTTCAGCAGGAAGATCACCAAGCCGGCAGTATGGACCAGCTTCATTCTGGGAATCGGTCTGACACTGGTGCACATGTTCCTGTTCGGCTTCGGCTGGAATCCGGAACTTTCCAAGGCTGCCGCAAGCCTGCCGCTGAATCTGGCTTCGCCGATCAACGCCGGAGCCATTGCCATGCTGCTCTCTCTGATCGTGGTGCCGGTCGTCAGTGCCCTGACAAAGGTCAAAGATCCCAAGCACGTGGAACAGGTCTTTACCTGCTATGCAGCTCCGGAAAAGAAGGACTGATCCCGCAATTCAGTTTGTCACCGAATTGTAATTTATTTGTTATGACTAAGTTCTTGAAAAATCGACAGTTTTCCCCTATGATATAGTATGAGACACCCCGCTTGTCGGGGTGTTGTTATTTGTACAAATCTGCATACAATAAAAGCAGCACTGCACAAAACACATGCAGTGCCGTTGAAGAAAAATACTCTCCGGGGAATTGAGGAATCATCTATGGTTTTCAGCACAATTGCATTTTTGTTTCAGTTTCTGCCGATTTTCCTGCTGGCATATTATGCCACACCGCAGAAATACCGAAATATCACACTGGTGATCGGCAGCCTTGTCTTTTACGCCATTGGCAGCGGCTGGTATACCCTGTTGCTGCTGCTGTCCCTGCTGATCAACTACGGGCTTTCCCGCATGATCAGCGGAACACATGCCAGACACCCTGAGTCCGCCAAGCACTATTTGATCGCAGGATTGATTTACAACTTTGGATTGTTGGTGGTATTCAAGTACACCAACTTCCTGATCGGCAACCTGAATTCCCTGCTCTCTATTTTTCATACGGCAATTCCCAAGGTATCGCTTGTGATGCCGCTTGGCATCAGCTTCTTCACCTTTCAGATCACGTCCTACCTGATCGATGTCTACACCGGAAAGACGCGTCCCGCAAGGAGTATTCTGGATCTGGGCGTGTACCTCTGCATGTTCCCGCAGCTGATCTCCGGTCCGATCTGCATGTACAGTGAAATTCAGCCGCAGCTGAAAAACCGTCGGGTCGATGTCCGTTTGCTGGAGGAGGGCATGGAAACCTTTGTGCTCGGACTGAGTGCCAAGACGCTGCTGGCGAACCCCATGGGCGGTCTGTGGAATAATCTGTCCGTTATCGGGTATGATAGTATCTCCACCCCCTATGCGTGGCTGGGAGCGTTTGCCTACAGCTTTCAGATCTACTTCGACTTCTCCGGCTATTCCATGATGGCAATCGGCGTGGGAAAAATGCTGGGCTTCCAGCTTCCCCAGAACTTCAACCTCCCGTACATGTCCGGCACCGCCGGCGAGTTCTGGAGAAGATGGCACATCACGCTGGGACGCTGGTTCAAGAACTATATCTATTTCCCGCTGGGCGGCAGCCGTGTGGGCAAGTGGAAAACCATGCGGAACATGCTGGCAGTCTGGGCGTTTACCGGACTGTGGCACGGTGCAAGCTGGAACTTTGTGCTGTGGGGACTGATCTTCTTCGTGCTTCTGACACTGGAAAAAAACGTCTACGGCAAATTCCTGGAACGCACCCATCTGCTGAAACATGCCTACATCATCTTCATCATACCGCTGACATGGATGGTTTTCGCCATTCCGGATATGCACCAGCTGGGCACCTATTTCACAAGGCTGTTCCCGTTCCTCACCTCTGACGAAGTGCAGTCCAACACCCGAGATGCGGTGCAGGCGTTCCACAACTACTGGAAAATTCTCGTGCCGTGTGTGCTGTTCAGTACGCCTCTGCCGCTGATGTACTACAAAAAATTCCGGAAAAGCGGATTCTGTCTGCTGTTGCTGTTGATTCTGTTTGTACTCTCCATTCGTGCGATGATGACACAGACCAACAACCCGTTCCTGTACTTCCAGTTCTGACCGTGCCTTGAAAGGAGCATTCCATGAATTTCCTGAAATTTCTCAAACAATACCCTCTGATCTTGGCATTCGTGGTTTCCATTGCCGTTGCAAACATCTGGCAGGTAGTACAGAACGCCAAGAAAATCGACAACTCCGCAACGACAGCTTCACAGACGACCACTTCCGCCGCACAGACCACGCTGGCTGCCGGTCAGCCGGTTGTCACCACTACAACTGCTCCCACGCCGGTATTTCAGACGGTAGACGATTCCTACTTTGACGATGCCCTTTTCATTGGCGACTCCCGTACCGAGGGACTTGCCCTCTATGGCAGCCTGACCAATGCGGACTACTTCTCCAGCGTAGGACTTACCATTTTCAAAGTCACGGAAAAAGCTGCCGGCAACCCCAACACCGGCGAGAGTGTCACCCTGGCACAGAAACTGGCACAAAAGCAGTACGGCAAGGTTTACATCATGCTGGGGCTGAACGAACTGGGCACAGGCACCACAGAAAGCTGGGCACAGGCATATGCTCAGGTGATCGCACAGGTACGGCAGGCACAGCCCAATGCTGTCATCTATCTGGAAAGCATTCTGGTGGTTGCCGCTTCGCAGGATAACCCCGGCGGGGCAATCAACAACGCCACTGTCAACGCCCGCAATCAGGCTCTGGAGGCTCTGGCAAATCCGCAGGACAATATCTTCTACCTGAATGTCAACGAAGCTGTCATGGACGCTAACGGCTGTCTGGACGCGTCCCTGACCTCTGACGGCATTCACCTGCTGGGCAACTCCCTGTCGCTGTGGGAGAATTATCTGAAACAGCATGCCATCGTCCTCGGCGGAACAGCAGTGAGCACAACGGCTCCCACCACTTACACCACTGCCGTAACGCAGTCCACCGAAACCACACAGTAAAAAAACGTAGCCCATAAAAAATCCCCGTGTATCCAACGCAACAAGGATACACGGGGATTTTCTTTATTTTCTTAACCAATAAATCCGGTAATACCGCCGATCAGCACCAGAACGCCGAGAACGATACGATACCAGCCGAACACAGTGAAGTCATGCTTCTTGATGTAACTCATCAGGAAACGAATCACCACAATGGAAACCACAAACGCGGAGATCATACCGATCAGCAGCATCGCCGTTTCCATGCCGGTAGAGGGCAGTCCGCACTTCACCAGCTTCAGCAGGCTTGCCCCGAACATTGCCGGAATCGCCAGAAAGAAGGTGAATTCCGCCGCCGCTGTACGGGAAACGCCCAGCAGCAGTGCTCCCACGATCGTCGCACCGGAACGGGAAGTTCCCGGAAAGATCGCCGCGATCAGCTGAAAGATGCCGATCATCAAAACGGTATTGTATCGCAGCGAGGCAATGTTGCTCATCTTCGGGGTGCGGTTCTTATGCCACTTTTCAATCCAGATAAACGCGATACCAAACAGGATCAGCATAATGACAACTGTCCACGCATTGTACAGGTGTGCCTGACTCCAATCGTCCAGCAGAAGCCCGATCACTGCCGCCGGCACTGTTGCCACGATGACCTTGCACCACATCTGGAGAATGTCCTTTTTCAGGCATGCCCCGAAGCCGGTCTGTGCCATGGGGTGCGGGTTATCCTGCTTGCCGAAAGGCCACAGCTTTTTCCAGTAGATGACGACAACCGCCAGAATAGCTCCCAGCTGAATCACAACGTCAAACATTTCCTTGAAATTATCTGTTGCGTCCAGCTTCAAAAATTCGTCCAGCAAAATCAGATGTCCGGTACTGCTGATCGGAAGCCATTCTGTAATGCCTTCCACAATACCGAAAATCAGGGACTTGATGAGTTCCCAAACCATATGTACCAATGTCCTTTCCATGATCCGTCAGGGATCACTCTGTATTTCCGGAGTGTCCTACACTCTGCATAAGTCACCTTATGCCGCTGTTCTCTATTGTAACACAATTACCGGAATACGTCAACGATTTCTCATAAACTTTTCTTAAAATCTGCAAGTGGGCTGTAAGAAAAGCCGACACAGCACTTCTCTCGTTCTTATTTCCGCCGGTACTGCATATGCTGTAGCAAAACCACAATTGGAGTGAGGCATCATGAAAGAACAGCCCGAAGCACGTGCCGTGATTCTCGGCGAGTATATCGTCCGCCAGAAAGCCACTGTCCGTGCCGCAGCAGAATGGTTCGGCGTTTCCAAAAGCACCGTACATAAGGACGTCAGCGAACGACTGGAACAGATCCAGCCCGATCTATATACACAGGTCAAGGAAATTCTGGAGCAAAACAAACAGGAACGTCATATCCGCGGCGGTCTTGCCACCAAGCGAAAGTACGCCCTGCGGCGGCAGCATGAGGAGGAATCTCTACAGCAGAACACACCCTGAAACCGGCTTCGCAGCCGCATATGTCAAGAGAAAACAGTTCCGAAAAAGCTCTGCAATTTCGGAACTGTTTTGTGTTTACTTCTTCCCCCAATTATGATATGATAATTGCAGAACGATGAAACGCACCGAAATGAAGGAAACACTGCATAAAGCCCGCCTGACGGCT
>NZ_KI260341.1:15057-20744 GCF_000468015.1 Ruminococcus callidus ATCC 27760
GCATCTTACGCACAAGCTTTATTCAGCGTTTCCTAAAGTCATTTTCGGCGATCTTCTGATGTGGAAAGGTGATGAAAAATCATGGGAATTATGGGCGTGATCGTGCTGATCATTCTGGTGATCGGCGTTACCAAATACGGGATACGATAACATTTTAAATCGGGGAGGATTTTGAACATGGTAAAACTGATTCTGCTGGCACTTTTCGTATGGGTCATCTGGCTCACACTCCGGAAAATTTTCAGAGGATACTAAAGGCAATACCGCATAAAGCCCGCCTGACGGCTTTGCACGCACAAGCTTTATGCAGTGTTTCCCTGATTCCTGCGAACACAAGGCGACAAAAAGTCCTGCTCTCCTTCCACGGAGAACAGGACTTTTTTCACTGCTTCGCAGCGTATATCCGTTGCTTTATTCGCCCTTGTTCGGCAGTGTGTGAATGATCGATACCAGGAACTTCAGCAGTACTACGGCATCATTGCTGTCTACTTCGCCGCTTTCGTCGCAGTCAGCGTTTGCCTGCTGCTGTGCAGAAAGAGATACCGCATTTGCAGCCGCCTTGTTCAGCAGAACCGCATCAGTGATGTCTACTCTGCCGTCCAGATTGATGTCGCCGTACAATGTAGCAGCTTCCACTGCACCCTTTGTGGTAACTGTGGTTTCACTTGCCGTTGTAGCGGTGGTGTCTGCACTGGTTTCTGTTGCAGAAGATTCTACAGTCGTTTCTGTGCTTTCTTCGGTATCCGCAGTAGAAACGGTGGTTTCCACAGTCGTTTCTGCGGTATCTTCTGTGGTGGTTACTACAGAAAAATAAGTAGTTGCTGTGGTTTCCGTTTCCGTAGTAGTTTCTGCTGTCGTATCAGTTGTTGCATCTGTTGTTACAGTTGTGCCCGGTTCTGCATTGCCATACAGATCTTTCGGCAGTTCGTCCAGTGTGATGCAGTAATCGCTGGTGTACATCTTCTTCAGCTGAGCCGCATCGTTATACTGGCTGGACATCAGGTGATCGCCGTACCACGGGCAGAAATACAGCCAGCCGGCATTTTCAATGACCATGTTTTCCTCAGACGGAATGGAGTCATTTTCTGCCATAGCAACCATTTTCTTGCCGCTGGTCAGTTCATACAGATAGTTGAAGATCGGAGAAATGGCACTCAGGTTCGGTGTGCCGGAGCTCTGACCGTCGTCGCGGTTAAAATCGCAGTTATACTTGTCGTATGCCACGATGTCTACATAGTCATCACCCGGATACCATGTATCAGAGTTTGCATAGTTGTAGCTGTTGTATTCCCAGATGATGTTGTGCAGACCATATTCTTCGGTCAGCGTGGTGTACAGCAGCTTCCACAGTTCCTTGTATACTTCTGCTCCGCGGTCGCCCCACCAGAACCAAGAAGTACCGTCGCTGTAGTTACCTTCGTTGCCCTGTGCTTCATGCAGTGGACGGAGAATGATCGGCACGTTGGCATCCTGTAGCTTCTGGAGCTGTTCTGCCAGATCCTTCATAGCTTCCTGGAAGTACTCGTATTCCTTTGTGCCTTCCTTGACTGCGTTTGCTGTGTTGAAAGTGCTGTTCGATGTCTGATAGTTCTTATACGTGCATTTCTTCCAGTCAACCTCGTCACCCAGCGTGTATTTGTCAAAATCGATCGGCACATTGATATGCCACGATGCAGTGACGATACCATTCTGTTCTTTTGCCCATTTGATTGCACGTTCCGTTGTGCCGTCTTCCCAGCCATACAGCGGGTTGTAGTTCATAAAGTCAAAACCGCGGATCGCCGGCAGCTTTCCGGTATTGTCCTTAATGTAGTTGAATTCCTTTTCGGAATCGCCGTCATTCCCGCCGCCGTAAATTTCCTGCTGACCAGAAATGATGTGAGAACCATATACGCTCTTGAGGTAGGACATCAGAGCCTTGGTTTCCTTGGTTGCCTTGGGGTCTACCGGTGTTGCCGTTGCCTTTTCATATTCCGGCTTCGGTGTCTGTGTCAGAGTCATGTTGTCGTACAGGCAATAGCCCCAGCCGCCGCCGAATGTAATGGTGTTTTCACCCTTGGTCAGCTTCAGATCGCCCCAGTTGTAATCGTTCCAGTCATCTGTATGTGCGATCTTGACGGTCTTGGTAGCGGTACTGTCGTCAGAACGTGTAACAGTCACCTGTGCTTCCCGAATGTCGCTGGAAGAAGTTCCCAGATACATAATGCATCTGGTCATCAGCCGATACATGCCAGTTTCCGGTGCATCAATGGTAAAGCTCATGGTGCCGGAACTGGTGACCCAGACAAATCCGGCACCGGTATAACCCGGATATTCATCATTATAGACTTTTGTTGCAACCTGTGCATCACTTGACAAAGTCAGATCCTCACACTCCGCAGAGAACAGCGGATCCGCAGCAGATACCACAGCCGCCGGCACTGCCTGTGCCATGCCCAGACAAAGTGCTGTCGCTACGCCGGCACTGCCCAGACGTTTCCAAAAATTCTTCATTGCTCCATCTTCCTTTCTGGTTACAGAGTTTATCACTCAACCTGCAGCGGCAGTATTGCACAAAACAGCCGCTGAATTTCATAGAACAATTATACACCCTTTCCGAAAATTTGTCAATAGTCACAAAACGGTTTCTGGAAAAGTTTTTTGGACTGGGCATTTTTCCGTAGTCGAATTGACAAGGCAAATCGAAGGTGTTATAATTATTAAGAAAACACTGCATAAAGCCCGCCTGACGGCTTTGCACGCAATCTGCGTGCAGATTTTTCGTCATATTGCCCAGAAATCCCTTGCCAGACACCAAGTCTGCCTGCGGAATTTCTGGGCAATCTGCCAAAAAATCTGACGACGCATCTTAGCACAAGCTTTGCTCGGTGTTTCTCCTAACAGGTAAAGCAACAGAGTAGCCGGCAGTTTTTCACTGCCAAAACGAGAAAAGGACGGCGATCATATTGTATAATCCGCAATCCCTTCGGGCGGAAGAATTTATCAACCATGCAGAGATCCTGGACACGCTGGAATACGCCAGAGCACACAAAAACGACACTTCCCTGCTGTCAGAAATTCTGGCAAAGGCGGCACGGCGAAAGGGACTGAATCATCGGGAGGCGGCGGTGCTGCTGCTCTGTGAAGATGATGCTGTGACAGAGCAGATGAATCGTCTGGCAAGGCAGATCAAGCTGGATTTCTACGGCAGCCGTATTGTCATTTTTGCCCCGCTGTATCTGTCCAACTACTGCGTCAACGGATGTACCTACTGCCCCTATCACGCCAAGAACAAGCACATCTCCCGCAAAAAGCTGTCGCAGGAGGACATTGTTCGGGAGGTCACGGCGTTGCAGGACATGGGACACAAGCGGCTTGCCATTGAAGCCGGCGAAGACCCGCTGCACAACCCGATCTCTTACATTCTGGAATGCATCGACACCATTTATCACATTCACCACAAAAACGGAGCAATCCGGCGGGTGAATGTCAACATCGCCGCCACCACGGAAGAAGAATACCACATGCTGAAGGAAGCCGGCATCGGAACGTATATCCTCTTTCAGGAAACCTATCACAAGGAAAGCTATGAAAAGCTTCACCCCACCGGTCCGAAGCACAATTACGACTACCACACCGAAGCCATGGATCGTGCTATGGCTGGCGGCATTGATGATGTGGGACTGGGCGTGTTGTTCGGGCTGGAAAATTATCCCTACGAGTTGGTAGGGCTTCTCATGCACGCAGAGCATCTGGAAGCTGTCCACGGCGTTGGTCCTCACACCATCAGCATTCCCCGCATCAAAAAGGCAGAGGACATCAACCCCGACGATTTCGACAACGGCATCAGCGACGATATTTTCGCCAAAATCTGTGCCCTCATTCGCATTTCTGTCCCCTACACCGGCATGATCATTTCCACACGGGAAAGTCAGGCAGTACGGGAACGGCTGCTTCCGCTGGGCATTTCCCAGATCAGCGGCGGCTCCCGTACCAGCGTCGGCGGCTACGATATACCGGAAACACCTGATGACAATTCCGCACAGTTTGATGTCAGCGACCGGCGTTCGCTGGACGAAGTGGTGCGGTGGCTCATGGAAATGGACTATATCCCCAGTTTCTGTACCGCCTGTTATCGTGCCGGACGCACCGGCGACCGGTTCATGGCTCTCTGCAAAAGCGGACAGATCCAGAACTGCTGCCACCCCAACGCTCTCATTACCCTACAGGAATTTCTGGCGGACTATGCTTCGCCGGAAACCAGAGCACTGGGGCAGGAAGTGCTGAAGCGGCAGCTTCTGGAAATTCCCAACGAAAACGTCCGTGCCAAAACCGAAACCTATCTGCGTGAAATCCTGCAAGGGGCAAGAGATTTCCGGTTTTAAGGAGAAACGCTTATGGAACAGAACCGCAACCAGACACCCCGTGCCAATCGGGTACACATTGGCTTTTTCGGGCGGCGGAATGCCGGTAAGTCCAGCCTGATCAACGCCGTTGCCGGACAGACGATCTCTGTGGTTTCCCCTGTCTGTGGCACCACCACAGACACCGTGGAAAAAGCAATGGAACTGCTGCCGATCGGAGCAGTTGTGCTGATCGACACCCCCGGTCTGGACGACACCGGCACACTGGGAGAACTGCGGGTACAGCAGGCAAAGCGGGCATTTTCTCACACAGATCTGGCTGTGCTGGTAATCGATGCCTCCACCGGCATGACTGAAGCAGACCATACCATTTTGCAGCAGCTGGAACAACAGCAGATTCCGGTGTTGCAGGTGTGGAACAAATGCGACATCGCAGACAACGTTCCGGAAACCGGCATTGCTGCCAGTGCCAGAACCGGACAGGGTATCCAGATGCTCAAGGAACAGCTGGGAAAACTCTACCAGCAGCATGCCGAAAAGCAACCGCCGTCCAGTCTGTTCGGCAGCCTGCTCCGACCGGAGGACGTGGTGCTTCTGGTCACTCCCATTGACGAATCGGCTCCGAAAGGGCGTATGATTTTGCCGCAGGTACAGGCAATTCGGGAGATTCTGGATCAGACTGCCGTCTGTCTGGTGACACAGCCGGAACAGCTGGCTCACACCCTTTCCCTACTGAAACAGCCGCCGCGGCTGGTGGTCACTGACAGTCAGGCATTCGGGCAGGTCAAAGCACTGGTGCCGGAGGAGATCTTGCTGACATCGTTTTCCATTTTGTTCGCCCGCTATAAGGGCGTTCTCGCTCCGGCAATGCAGGCGGCACAGACTCTGGAAACCCTTCCGGAAAACAGCCGGATCCTCATTTCTGAGGGCTGCACCCACCACCGCCAGTGCAACGACATCGGCACAGTAAAACTGCCCCGCTGGATCACTACACACACCGGCAAGCAATTTTCGTTTTCGTTTTCCTCCGGCAACAGCTTTCCGGAAGATCTCACGCCCTACCGCCTTGTGGTGCACTGCGGCGGCTGTATGCTGAACCAGCGGGAAATGGAAACCCGTGCCGCGAGAGCCGCTGCACAGGGCATTCCCTACACCAATTACGGCGTACTGATCGCCTACCTCAACGGCATCTTAGAGCGAAGCCTGACATTTTTGAAAGCCCTGGAAAACACGGAATAAAGGAAACACGGAATAAAAATCCCTGCTCCGGATCATACCGGAACAGGGATTCTTTTCTGTCTGTAGGATACAGGGCAATACCGCACAAAGATTGTGCGGTATTGC